>NZ_JAEHNY010000020.1:0-15926 GCF_016236975.1 Salegentibacter maritimus | reverse complement strand
TCTACTTCTTTATACCAGTGAGCTAGTTTTGTAAAGGCTATACCTTTGTTTTTTGTTTGGTTGAAGATATTCCTGAGGTTATTTACTAGCTTGTAAGCTTTTTCTATTTCAGGATATTCGGTAAATAAGATAGCTGCCCTTTCTTTTTGATTATTAGTCCACTTCTCTGTTGATTTGTAGAGTAAATACCTGCTTCTTGCCAGAAGTTGCTTTTGGCTATCTCCGTTGGGAAGTAGTTTTGGCAGGAAGGCTTTACCGGGGGTGGTCTTTGCCTGTTTTATCTGCTCATTCTCCTGGTCAATGGCTTCCCATCGGTATTTTATGCGAAGTTCTTGCAATGCTTCTATGGCAAGTTTTTGAACGTGGAACCTATCAGTTACCTGGATAGCTTTAGGGAAACAAACTTTTGCAATATGCTTCATCGAGTGCGCCATATCAAGGGTTATCTCCTTAACTTTGTTGCGGATGGATGATGGGAGTTTAAGAAGCCTATCAATGATTGGCTCTGCCCGTGTTCCTTTGAAGATGCTTACCAAAGCTCCTTTCTTACCCTTAGCCTCTTTATTGGTGCTTATGGTATAGAGTTCTCCCTGAGATAAGGCAGTCTCATCAATAGAGAGAAAAGCTCCAATGTTTTGAGGGTATAGGAGCCATTTCCCGGCGTGAGATTTTTGTTCCCAGTGTTGAAATTGACTTAGGTGGTTTTTATACTGGCGTTGAAGTTTCTTACCTGAAATTCCGAAGAATCCTCCTACCTGATGACTACTAAGAGCTGTATTATCGGTTGCCTTCTTTTAAAAAATCAGCGAACTCTTTTGAAAGACGAGTACCCTGTGCAATAAAATCTCCCCAACTCCGGTTTACTTTGATCCACTTCTGATCTACTAAAACATCCCAGCGTCTTCGCTTCAGGTTTAAGCTTACCAAATTATCTCTGATTGGATAATCATCAATTATGCGAGGTTCCATAAAGCCACTAGCTTTGTATTGGTGGTTTTTATAGGCTTCCGGGATTTCCTTTTTCTCTTCCAAATAAATGGTCAGTCGATTAACGTACAGTGGATCTTTAATGGCCTTTTTATCAAATCCAACAATATCAAAATACGTTAATAAACCTTCAGGAAGGATTAAGCTTAGCAGGGATAGTTCAGTCTCTTTATTCACTGGATAATATTTATCAGCAAAGAAACTTAATTTTTACTTTAGACCCAACTTTTGAGATTGATCCGTTTTTTGTTTTTGGGTAACAAAAGCCCCAGGCTGGTTCTAGTTTTGTAAACTTCTTTCAAAATAGTTTTTTTAACCATAAAAAAGGGGCGATTAAAAACCGCCCCAAATTAGTCAACCAAACACAGTCAAATTTAAAATCAGTTGAAACTAACTTTTAGAAATTTAAAGATTAGAAGCTTCAGTTTCCGTAAATCTTTAAAATGTTTTCGCAGTGAATTCTTGAAAATTAAATGATCTTTTAAATAAAAGTTTTCGCATTGTACATCATCGCACTCCTTTAAACCTTCCAGCTTATTTTTATAATCAAAAAATGCAGTTAAATGATGTTCATTAGCTTTATTTAATAAGTCAAGTTGTTCTTTAAGGTAAGAAGCATCTTCAGAGTTTATATCAATATTCAAACTGCTCTTTCCCGATTCTAATATGTTTCCAAAGAAATTAATTTCCTCGCTTATAAAAATCAAATTATCTTCCCAATCCTCTGCTTCAGATTGTATGCTTAAAATTTGTATTTCTTCTTCACCATAATGTTCCTGAAACTTTTCATTCATTTTCCACTATTTTTATATTTTTATTTCCTTTGGTATTTGTTCAACTCCAATAATTTTGATGGAATTCTTACCGGTAGGAAACTCCCATTCTACTTCATCTCCTTCTGCATAGCCAAATAAGGCCAAGCCCATAGGTGCCAGAATTGAAACCTTATTTTCTTTTATATTACTTTGATCTGGAGTAACAATTTGATAGGTTTTATTTACACTAAACGGAGTAGCGATTTCTACCTTGGAATTAAATCGCACCACATCTTTGGGCATATTTTTTTCACTTACAATTTTGGCTAGCTCCAGTTCATTCTTTAGTTTTTCTATAGATGCACGATAAGTACTATCTTTGTAGTAATGCGCCATTGAAACAATTCGTTTTAAAAGCTCATACTCTACCTTTTCAATTATAATAACATCATATTTCATTTTCTCTGCTACAATTAATTAAGGAAATATACCACGTTGGTTATAAGCGGTCTCTATTCTTGAAATTGCTAAAATATAAGCGGCCGTACGCCAATCTGTATCTCTTTCTTCAACTGCTCTTTCAACTTTTTTAAACACCTGAAGCAATTTCTTTTCTAATTTTTGCATCACTTCTTCCAGTTCCCAAAGCTCTCCATTTCTATTCTGTAGCCATTCAAAATAACTACCTATTACCCCACCAGAATTACATAAGATATCTGGAATAATAGTAATACCTTTTTCCAACAATATGGCTTCTCCCTCTTCGTTTGTAGGGCCATTAGCTCCTTCGGCAACTATAGAGGCCTGTATTTTATAGGCATTATCTCCTGTAATTTGATTCCCAAGGGCGGCCGGAATTAAAATATCACATTCTAGCCCGAAGAAATTGGCTGGCTCAATTTCCCTGGCATCTTCAAAACCTTTAATAGAACCTTTTCTAGGGCTTGAGTGTTCAAATAATTTGTCTACAGAAATGCCATCTTCATCAAATAAAGTAGCATGCGCATCCTGTACAGCAATCATTTTTGCTCCATCGGCTATTAAAAATTTTGAAGCCCAATAGCCCACATTACCAAAACCCTGAACGATAAAGGTTTTATCTTTTAATGATTCTCCTCGAGATTTTACGAGCTCTTTAGTAGTTAAATAAACACCAAAACCGGTTGCGCGATCACGACCTTCCAAACCACCAGATCCTACAGGTTTTCCCGTTACCACATGTTGGTTTTGAGAACGTTCTGAGGTTGAAATTGTAGACATATAAGTATCTGCAATCCAGGCCATGGTCTGTGCGTTGGTATTTACATCGGGTGCTGGAATATCATGTTCCGGCCCAATATTTTCTCCTAAAGCATATGTAAACCTACGTGTTATTCTCTCTAGTTCGGCATCAGAATAATCTCTGGGATCTAATTGAATTCCACCCTTAGCTCCCCCGTAAGGCAAACCGGCCAAAGAAGTTTTCCAGGTCATCCACATGGCAAGTGCCTTGGCAGCATCCACATCTACCGTTGGGTGGTAACGCAAGCCTCCCTTATAAGGGCCTAAAGCATTATTATGCTGCACCCTGTAACCGGTAAAAACCTCTACTTTACCGTTATCCATTTTTACAGGAAAATGAACCACAATCTCGTTGTTGGTTATTTCCAGTATTTTTTTAATGTTTGGATTTAAATCTATGATACCGGCAGTTTTATTAAACTGTTTCATAACCGTATCATACATACTCTGTTTATTTTTTTTTGTAGCA
Organism: Salegentibacter maritimus; assembly: GCF_016236975.1. Classification (NCBI taxonomy): domain Bacteria; kingdom Pseudomonadati; phylum Bacteroidota; class Flavobacteriia; order Flavobacteriales; family Flavobacteriaceae; genus Salegentibacter; species Salegentibacter maritimus. The sequence goes on along the minus strand of NZ_JAEHNY010000020.1, from coordinate 12,434 downwards.
ATCATATTTATAGTTTATTGGAAATGTTCACAATACATCTTTCTGTTTTCCTTCCAGGTACACTGGTGCCTCAAATCGCAATTAAAACAAAGCGTTTTAAAGAGCTCACTACCTGCCTGCTGTATCTCCTTTCCACTTTCTTCCAAAATTGCCGGTCGTTCCATTTCAGCTATATTCATAGAATCTGCATTTTGCAGGGTACTAAAGCTAAAGCTGTGCCCAATTAATTCTACAACAGGCTAATAAATATCAATGTATTGATTTTGAGTGTATTAGAAAATAAAAAATAATTATTTAATTTCTTAAGGATGAAAAGAAACTCCCCGAACGGGAGAAAACTACCCAGAGCTTTATTTAATCTTTTCCCGTAAAGTTTTACGGTCTATTTGAAGAATTTCTGCAGCCTTGGATTTATTTTGGTCTACCGCTGCAAGTACTTTTAGAATGTGTTTTTTTTCTACCTCTTTTAAGGCCATTAACTCCTCATCTACATTAGGAATTTTATATTTTATGGAAGCCGGTAAATCTTGTGGTAAAATTTCATGCTCACACATAATAATGGCCCTTTGTATTACATTTTCAAGTTCCCTAATATTGCCGGGCCATGTGTAGCGGTTTAAAATTTCGACTGCCTTTTTAGATAAGGTTAAATTGCTTTTACCATAATCACGCTGGTACTTCTCCAAAAAAGTTTTGGCAAGAGGTATAATATCTTCTTTTCTTTCTCGTAAAGGAGGTGTTAAAATCTCTACCACATTCAACCTGTAATATAAATCTTCTCTAAACGCTCCCTTTTCAACCAGCTTGCGCAAATCGCTATTGGTGGCAGCAATTACGCGCACCTGAATTTTCTCCGATTTTCTATCGCCAATTTTCCTAACCTCCTTTTCCTGAAGTACACGTAACAACCTAACCTGTACGGCTAATGATGCTGTACCTATTTCATCTAAAAAAATAGTCCCTCCATTAGCTTCCTGAAAATATCCTTCGCGTGTTTCTGAAGCACCGGTATAAGCCCCCTTAACAGAGCCAAACAATTCTGATTCTAACAAGTTTTCTGGTATAGCACCACAATTAACAGCTACAAAAGGATTGCTGGCAAAAGAACCTTTATAATGAATAGCCTTCGCAACCAGCTCTTTCCCCGTACCACTCTCCCCTCTTATTAAAATAGTAGCACGATTATTTTTCACTCTTTCAATAACATCAACCAGTTCTTCAAATTTAGCTGAAGTTCCAATCATCCCCGCATAATTATTTCTCGCACCTGTTGCCAGACTGGATTTTGGGGCTTTTGAAGCCCGGTTAATAAGTGAATTTTTAACTGAAGTAAGTAATTCGTTTTTTGTAAAAGGTTTTGGCAAATACTCTAAAGCACCAGATTTTATGGCTGTGAGGGCATTATCAATAGAAGGAAATCCCGTAATTACAAGTTTTGGGATTTCAGTATAGTGGTCATCTACATATTTTACCAGTTCCATCCCATTCATTCCAGGCATTTGCAAGTCGGTTATCAGTAAATCAATCTCACTATGCTTTAAAATATCTATTGCTTCTAATACAGATCCTGCTTTATAGGTATGATAATTTTCCTGCTCAAGATGCCTGTCCAGGATCTCCAGCATATCGTAGTCGTCATCTACTATTAATAAGTTTTCTTTACGTATAGACATATTAGAATTTCAATGGTAATTGAACTTTAAAGATGGTTCCATTTGGTACATTATCAGCAATACTAATTTCACCCCTATGGCTTTTTATAATTCCGTGTACTACGCTTAAGCCAAGACCAGAACCTTCTCCCAAAGGTTTAGTAGTGTAAAAAGGTTCAAATATCTTATCTTTTACTTCTGGATCTATCCCTTTTCCGGTATCGGCAATTTCAATGGTATAGTGCGTTTTCGTATTATGAATAGCAATCACAATTTTCGAATTTTCAGGAGAATAATAAATAGCATTAATTACCAGGTTAAAGAAAACCTGGGTTAATTGTATAGGATCTACCTGCGCCTTTAAACCGGGATCGTCAATAAGAAATTCAAACTTTATATTCGCTTTTTTAAAATTAGGTTTTAATAAAGAAAGCGCCTGACTAATTACCGGTTTAATTTCAATTTGTTTAATATCCTGGGGCATATCACACGAGAAGAACATAAGTTTCTTCACTACTTCCCTGGAGTACATAGCCGATTTTATAATTTTTTGTGCATCTCTTTTTATTTGTGCCCCCTTGCTTTTTTCCTCTATAAATTCGGCGAAACCAAGAATATTCCCCAAAGGAGTATTTAATTCATGGGCTATCCCCGCGGTAATTTCCCCTAAAATAGATAAACGATCGTTTCTTTGCGCTGTTTTCTTTAAAAGTTCTTCCTGGGTTTTTATAGTTTGGCGTTCAAAAAATAAAGCAATCTCATAGGCGATCTTATCTAGCAAACGTTGCTCTTCTACCAAAAAATGCGCTTTAGACAAATCTGAAGCTGGATAATGAACCTTAATAAAGCCCATTGGTTTTTCGGAAGTTTGAATAATACTCTTTTGAGAGTAAGCTTTTAAGGGAATTGGATTTGAAGTTAAGTGGCAATCTTCATATTGAATCTCCACAGTAGCAAGCTCTGGGAATCGCCAGGCATTTTTTAAAATTTGTACAATAGTCCCTAAGGTATCTTGGTAAGAGCCGTTATATTCTCTAATAGCCGTAGAAACCTGATAAAGACAGGAGAGTTCCTTTATACGTTCATTTAACTTTTCTTCTATAGAAATACTTTCCTTTATCATCTTCAAATGGTTTCTATAACAAAGATAAGTAGAAACTAATAGTTTTTATCATAATTAGGAAGCACCTGGAAAGAAATTCAAATTTTAGTTATTAGTGAAATTGGCAACCGTTTAATTTGCGTTGACGAATCTTTATAAAATCTCCAGGAAGCAGTAATTTTTTATTCATTTTGCTAACAGATACTTATAAACTCTCCTAAAACTACAAAACACACTTTCTAAAAACCAATTTTCTCCATTCCCAGCTAAACTTTTATAATTTTTTACAAAAAGATCTGGATAATTCAAATAAATTACATTAATTTAATTTATATTTAAAAAATTATCTGATATTCTGACGGAATTCGCAAGCAACTATCATTTAAATAACATAAAGCTAATTAAACAAACTTTTAATAAACATAATCACCTTGGGCGCAAATATGTTTAAAATTGAAAATAATAGCGATCATGTTTTAGTAGAACATTTAAAATCTGGGGATGAAGCGTCCTTTCAGGTACTCTTTAATAGATATCAGGAAGACGTATATTATTATGCAAAAAGTTTGGTGAAAATAGATGTACAAGCTGAAGAAATTGTACAGGATGTTTTTATAAAAGTTTGGGTAAGCAAACATCTTTTAAAGCCTAAAAAATCTTTTAAAGCCTTTATTTTTACCATAGCCCGCAATCTGGCTTTTAATTTTTTAAAAAAAGCAGCTAACGATCGTGAATTGATGAACAGGGTTTTTTATGAAAGTATAGAATCCCATAAACCAACAGACATTAACCTCACTGAAGCAGAATATAAAAACTTAAGTGAACGCGCCATCACTTCTTTACCACCACGCTGTCAACTAATCTTTAAAATGTCGAGGGAAGAAGGGAAAAGTTATGAAGAGATAAGTGATGAGTTAAATATTTCGGCAAATACTGTCAAAAATCAAATGACCAAAGCTTTAGGAAATATTCGTGAATTTCTAAGCCTACATGGCGATATAGCATTTTTATTGGCGTTGCTGTGGAATTGCTAGAGAATCTCCTTAAAAGTATTATATCTATTTCTATATTCGAACCAGCTTTTTTAAAATATTTTCTCATTAAGAGTAAAATAAATAAAAAGTGTAATTATTGGATATATCCATATATTAAAGCGACTTTCAGTAAACTACCGCGCAGCAAGCCCGCGAAGCATTCGTTGGAAACAAATTTTTAATTTCTAAGCAAGACTCGTGGTATTATTTACTTTGGCGGTGCCATTAAAAAATCATAAATCTTCAGTTGTAATTTCATCAAACTATTAAATTTTAACATTTCAGTCCAAACCCTACTATACTTGACTTCAACCTCTATTTGTTAAGAATTTTTAAAGAAAATCTAAAAAAATTCACAACTTGAATAGTAGTCCTTAGCTTTTCAATTGTATTCTAACTACAACCCGACTATTTAATGAACCAAAAAAATTACATAAAAAGCTTACTGTTTAAATTCTCACGAAATCGTTGTAGTGAAGAGGAAATAGAACAAATAATAAGCTATTTCCAAAAAAATCCTAAGGAACAGGCACTTCCCGAAGCAAAAGAAGTATTGAAGCACATTGTATTAGAAAAGAATGAGCGTAGAAAATCAAAAGATAAGCTTTATGCCGAAATCGAAGATAGAATTTATCATCAAAAAACATATAGCCTACCACAAAGACCTAAAAAGCAGCAAGTTTGGTTTACATCTATAGCTGCCATTTTTATTACTGTTTTAAGCGGCTCCCTATTTCTATATTTAACAAAGCCAAAAGAGGTAAATCAAGTTCCAATTGCAGAAGATTCTATAATCCTGGAGCATGAAGATGGTACGCTTACAGGATTATCGGAAAAAGGAAATTTTCAGTTAACAAAACCTAATGGAAAAGTGATAGGTGGGCAGCGAGGAGACCTATTGGTATACAACAAACACGAATCGGCTTCAGCAAAAGTTGAATACAACACTTTAAAGACCCCCAACGGTAAACATTTTAAAGTACAATTATCAGACGGGAGTCTGGTTTTTATGAACGCGGGCTCTTCTTTAAAGTACCCTGTAAACTTCTCAAGAAATGGCAAACGAGAGGTATTTCTTATTGGTGAAGCTTTTTTTAAAATAACAAAAGACCAAAATCGTCCTTTTAAAGTTAGTGCCCAAAATCTCGAAATTGGAGTTTTAGGAACCGAATTTAATGTCTCAGCCTATCCAGAAGACACCACCGCAGCTGTAGTATTAGTAGAAGGTGCTGTACAGTTGCATACAAAACAAAATAAAGCAGAACCATCAATTTTAAAACCGGGACAGCTAGCTTCTACTACGAAACACATTGGTGATTTAAAAATTAGCGAAGTAGACCCATCTATCTACACTTCCTGGATGGAAGGAAGGATGGTATTTAGAAATATGAGTTTTGAAGATATATTGAAGAAAATGGAACGTCATTTTGGAGTAAGCATTATAAACAAAAACAAAGCAATCGCTAAAGAGAAGTTTAATGCCAGTTTTGGCCAGGAATCTATTCTCAATATCCTGGAATACTTTAAAAAAACCTATGGACTGGAATACACTCAAGAATGTGATAAAAAATTTATTATTAACCCAAAAACAAATAAAATGAATTAATAACTATAACAAGAAAATTAGCCACAAAAACGGGGAATGTTAGAGCATTCCCCGCTACAAAATATGGCCGATTAAATAACGAGTATCAACCAAATATTTAAGCTTTAAAAGTATGAAAAAATCACCTTATGGACTAGCAAAGCTGCTTGCTTTGTTTAAATTTAATTTGAAAATGAAACTCACCATTTTGTGTTTCCTAATAAGTCTTTTTGGATTGCACGCCAATAACACTTATTCGCAGAAAACCGTATCCCTAAAATTGGATGACGCAGAAATGTCGTATTTACTGGATCTTATAGAAAGTCAAACCGAATACCACTTTGTTTATAAAATTAAAGATGTAGACCTATCACGAAAGGTAAAAATCACGGTAAATAAAGAAAAAGTTCCTGCTGTGCTAGACCAAATTTTTAAAGGTACAGACACCAAATATGAAATTTATGGCAAACAAATTTTTCTAACCAATAATTCGAAAAAATCTGTTGCTACACCAATTTCTAACAACATTCAAGAAACCATTACGGTTACCGGTACTATCACAGAAACCAAAACAGGAATGCCAATTCCCGCTGCTAATATTTTGGAAAAAGGCACTTCTAATGGTGTTATGAGTGATTTTGATGGAAATTTTTCTATTGAAGTACCTGAGGATGCCGTTTTACAGGTTAGTTATGTTGGTTACGCTACCAAAGAAGTAAATGTAAACGGTCGTAACGAAATCGATATTGTTCTGGAAGAAGATGCAGCTGCATTAGAAGAAGTTGTTGTGGTTGGTTATGGAACACAACGTAAACAAGATTTAACCGGTGCTGTATCTGTTGTAAAAGTAGATGAAATGGTACAACAGCCCAACGCACAAGTTACCAGCCAATTACAAGGTAGGGTTTCGGGTGTTAGTATTACAGGTGGAGGCCAACCAGGTGAAGCCCCACAGGTAAAGATTCGTGGCTCCAATACATTTGGAAACAACACGCCATTATATGTTGTAGATGGTATCCCTACTGGGAGTATAGATAATATTAACCCAAATGATATTGAAAGTATGCAGGTACTTAAAGATGCTGCCTCTGCTTCTATCTATGGTTCTCGTGCTGCCAATGGAGTTATTATTATTACCACTAAAAAAGGGAAAGGCAGACTATCTGTAAATTACGATGCCTACTACGGCACACAAATGGTTCAAAAAGGCAATCCATGGGATATACTTTCTTCTCAGGAAATGGCCGATCTTACTTTTAGAGCCATAAGGAATACAAATCCAGACGTAGCTATAGATCATCCACAATATGGAGATGGTGCACAACCTGTTTTACCAAACTATATTGCCCCGGTGGGTGCTAATACGGTTGATGAATCTCTATACAATGTAGATCCTTACTATACCGATCCTGCTCAACTAAATGATTTTTATCGAATTGTAGAAGCAAACAAGCAAGGAACCAATTGGTTTCAGGAGATTTTTAATTCTGCACCAATTACCAGTCATAACCTTTCGGTTAGCAATGGTAGTGAAAAAGGAAGTTTCTTATTTTCTCTTAATTATTTTGATCAAGAAGGAACCCTGGCTAATACTTACCTGAAGCGTTACACCATGCGTGTAAATAGTGTATTTAATATCACAGATAATATTAGGGTTGGTGAAAACTTAAGTTTTGCCATTAGGGAAAATCCACAAATTGGTGCACTTTCAGAAGGAAGCGCCATAGGAATGGCTTTTAGGCAACAACCTATTATCCCGGTACGTGATATTAGAGGCAATTATGCAGGCTCTTTTGGTCAGGGCTTGGGTAATGCCTTTAACCCGGTAGCCATGTTGGATAGATTGAGAAATAACCGAGGAGTTTCCAATAAGCTATTTGGTAATATTTTTGCAGAAATAGACTTTTTGGAAAGTCTTACTTTTAAAACAACTTTTGGTGGAAATTATTTCTCAAATAGTTTTAACTCTTTTGTTTTTCCAGCATACGAAAACGCTGAAAACAACTCGGTAAACTCTTACACCGAAGGTGCTGAAACCTATTTTAACTGGACCTGGACCAACACACTTACCTATAAAAATACTTTTGCAGATCTACACAATTTAACCGTAGTATTGGGTACAGAAGCTTATCAAAACAAAGGCCGTGAAGTAGGTGGTACTACACAATCCTATTTCTCTTTTGATCCAGATTACGTAACGCTAGATACCGGTTCAGGAACCCAAACTAATTATAGTTCACAATATGCCAATGCGCTTTCTTCTGTATTTGGCCGGGTAGATTATAACTTTGATGATCGTTACCTATTTGGTGCAACCATAAGAAGGGATGGGTCATCAAGATTCTTAAACGAACAGTACGGTTGGTTCCCTGCTGCCAGTGCCGGTTGGAATGTAAGTAATGAAAGTTTCTTTGAATCTAATTGGATAGATGATCTTAAAGTACGTGCCGGATATGGTATAATGGGTAATCAGATAAACGTAGATCCCGCCAACTCATTTACAACCTTTGGCGGTAATAATCAAACCTCATTTTATGCAATTACAGGAAGTCAGTCAAGTACTTCTGAAGGCTTCCAGCAATCAAGAATTGGAAATCCAGATGCTGAATGGGAAAAGAATATAAATGCAAATGTTGGTATAGATGCAACCCTATTCAATAACACGCTGCAACTAACTGTGGATTATTATCGTAAAGATATAAACGATCTTTTGTACAATCCCAATCTACCGGCAACCGTTGGATCGGCTACAGTACCTTATGTGAATGTTGGCCAAATGACCAATAGTGGTATTGATTTAGACCTTTCTACTTATTTTACGCTTTCTGACGACCTTCAATTTAACACTTCGGTTACTTTTACAAGTTATAATAACGAAATTGTTAAAATTGCCGATGGTATAAACTATTTTGATTTGGAAGGTCGCCGATTTAATGGTAGTTCTATAATTAGAAATGCCGAAGGAGGCTCTGTTAGTCAGTTTTTTGGTTATAAAGTAGATGGCTTCTGGGATACACAAGAAGAAATAGACCAGGCCAATGCAGCAGCGAGAGAAAGTACAGGTAACCAAAACACTACGTACCAATCTGATGTGGCGGTAGGGCGTTTCCGTTATGCAGATACTAATGGAGACAACCAAATAACCCCTGAAGACCGTACATTTATCGGAAATCCAAATCCTGACTTCACCTACGGACTAAACCTGGAACTTTTATACAAGAATTGGGACTTTAGTATGTTCTTATACGGCTCTCAAGGAAACGATATTTGGAACAATGTTAAATGGTTTACCGATTTTTACAGTTCTTTTAATGGTGCAAAGAGCTCTACTGCTCTTTATGATTCCTGGACACCAGATAATATGAATGCAAGTGCTCCTATTCAACAAACCGTTGGTTCATTTAGCTTGGCAGATGTTCCCAACTCTTATTTTGTTGAAGATGGTTCTTATCTAAGAGCTAAACAAATCCAACTAGGATATACTTTGCCAAATTCTGTGTTAGATGCCATTAAAATTTCTAAGCTAAGATTTTATGTACAAATGGCTAATGCATTTACTATCACTGGTTATTCTGGTATTGATCCGGAAATTTCTGGAGAATCGGTAAGTTTTGGAATTGATGAAGGTGCCTACCCTAATCAAAGACAATTGATATTTGGACTTAACGCTAGTTTATAATGATAAAAACAATAATTATGAAAAAATATAGAATTTTAAGCCTTTTATTTTTGGCGGTTATGGTTTCGCTAAGTCTTGGGTCTTGTAGTGACGACTTTTTAGACCAACCCGCATTGGGCTCATTAAGTGAAGATGTAGTAGCCAACAAAGAAGGTGTAGAAAAATTACTAATTGGTGCTTACGCTGCCTTAGATGGGCAGGGCCTCGGTGGAGGAAATCCCTGGGAGTCTGCATCAGATAACTGGGTGTATGGAGCCGTTGCCGGTGGTTTAGCCAGTAAAGGAAGTTTTGGAGGAGATCAGCCCGCTATAGACCAAATTGTAAAATTTATTTCAAATCCTTCAAATGGGTTTTATAATACTAAATGGATCGCAGCTTACGAAGGAATTACGCGTACCAATAATGTTTTAAAATTATTGGCTAACGTAGAAGACATCAGTGAGGCCGAAAGAAACAACATAGCCGGGCAGGCAAGATTCTTAAGAGGGCACTATTACTTCGAGTTAAAAAAGATGTTTAATATGGTTCCCTGGATAGATGAGAACACTGAGAATCCCAAGCAACCCAATGATACCGATATTTGGCCTAATATAGAAGCTGATTTTCAGTTTGCATTCGATAATTTACCTGGAACTCAATCTGAATTTGGACGTGCTAATAAATGGGCGGCCGGTGCTTACCTTGGAAAAACATACCTATACCAGGAAAAATTTCCTGAAGCTTCAACAATATTCACACAAGTAATTGAATCTGGCACAAATTCGGCCGGCGAAAAGTATGATCTTGTTGCAGAATTTAAAGATAATTTTGATGCCGAAACCGAGAATAACGCTGAAACGGTTTTTGATGTACAGATGGTAGCCAATGATGGTACTAGCACTATTACAAATTCTAACCAGGGGGGCATGCTTAATTTCCCTTATAATAGCCCATTTAGATGCTGCGGTTTTTATCAGCCCACACAAAACTTAGTAAACTCTTATAAAACGCAAGAAAGCAGTGGTTTACCATATTTAGATAATTATAACCAGAATCCTGTAAAAAGTGATATGGGTGTAGCTTCAGATGCATCGTTCACACCTTATACAGGCTCTTTAGATCCACGTCTGGACTGGACGGTAGGCCGTCGTGGAATACCATATCATGATTGGGGACACCATCCCGGTGCTACCTGGATAAGAGACCAATCTTACGGTGGACCTTATGCTCCAAAAAAGAATATTTACTGGCAAGCCACACAAGACTTATATAGTGATCAAAGCTCATGGGCACCAGGTACCGCAATTAATGTTCATATTATTCGCTTTGCCGATGTCTTATTGATGGCTGCTGAAGCTGAAGCACAAACCGGAAATTTAGATCTGGCCATGCAATATGTAAACCGAGTTCGGGAGCGGGCTGCAAACCCACAAGGTTTCTTAAAGAAGTATATTGATGAAAACAGTCCCTTAACTGGTTTTAATGATGCAGAAAATGCAGCTAATTATAATATTAGCCTATATACCAGTTCTGAATTTTCTTCCAAAGAAGATGCGCTAGAGGCTATTTATTTTGAGCGTAAACTTGAATTAGCCATGGAAGGACATCGCTTTTTTGACCTGGTAAGATGGGGAATTGCCGAAGAGACCTTAAACGCTTATTTCGACTATCAGGGAAAAATAACTACCGATGTTAGAGGCGGTAAGTTTATTTCGGGCAAAAGCGAATACTACCCTATTCCACAAGCACAAATAGATTTGAGTTTAGACTCAAATGGAGAGCCAACCTTAACCCAAAACCCAGGGTACTAATCTAGCTTTCTAAATCTAGAATAATAAGATAATTACAGGCCAATAATAATAGAATATTGGCCTGTTTTATAAAAAACAAGAAAAACTGATATAAAAGATAAATTTTGTATGAAAACAAAACAACATCTTTTATTTTAAAGAGTTTTTCTATAAATTCGAAACCTACTTATGTATATATCGAAAATTTTGAATTCGATTTAATTTTCAAAGAATAATAATACCGAAAATCAATTAATCAATTAACTATTAAATAATGAAAAATAACAGACGTTCCTTTATTAAGAATTTAGGAATAGTGGGCGCAACTGCGGCCGTAATCCCGTCCAGTTTTGCTGCAGAAGCGAAAGAAGTAAATTTATTGAATAGAGCTGCAAAGACTTCAACAAACAAAATCCTTAAAATCGCTTTAATTGGTGCCGGGGGAATGGGTGTTGCCGATACCAATACGGCATTAAAGCACGAGAATATAGAACTTGTGGCCGTATGTGATTTATACGATGGGCGTTTAGAAGATGCTAAAAAACGTTGGGGCAGCAGTTTGTTCCTTACCAAAGATTATAAGGAAGTGCTAAACCGCAGTGATATTGACGCGGTAATAATTGGCACCCCCGATTTTTGGCACAAAAAAATGAGTGTTGATGCGCTTAATGCAGGTAAACACGTGTACTGTGAAAAACCAATGGTACATAGTGTAGAAGAAGGAAACGATATCATAAAAGCCTGGAAGAAATCTGGAAAAATCTACATGGTAGGTAGCCAGGGAATGTCTTCTTTGGGTAATGAAAAGGCCAGAGAACTATTGGCAGCCGGTGCTATAGGAACGCTTAATTATGCTGAAGGCTTTTGGGCCAGGAATTCGGCCTTGGGTGCCTGGCAGTATCCAATCCCCAAAGATGCCTCTACCCAAACCGTAGATTGGGAGAAGTATACTTCTATAAGCAAAGACATGCCTTTTGACCCTTTAAGGTTCTTTAGATGGAGAAATTACCTTGACTACGGTACGGGTATGGCCGGCGACCTATTTGTGCATTTATTCTCCAGTCTTCATTTTATTACCAATTCGTATGGCCCCAATAAAATTGCGGCAACCGGTGGATTGCGCCACTGGGATGACGGGCGTGAAGTACCGGATGTACTTTTAGGAATGTTTGATTACCCCGATACAAAACAACACCCGGCATTTAACCTTTCCTTGCGTTGTAATTTTGTTGACGGTACCAGCGGAAGTACGTTCTTAAAACTGGTAGGAAGTAAAGGTTCTATGGATATAGCCTGGGACAGCCTTACATTAAAGCGCAATGCCGGTGGAGGAAGTGATGATCCTTTCCTGGCAGAAAAAGCAAAAGAAAATTCAGGCAGGCCAGATCGTAAAAAGCTGGTTCCACCTTTAGAAACCGTTTACCGGGCAGAAGATGGCTACAAAGGAGCGCATTATGACCATTTTGCCAATTTCTTTATGGCAATTCGTGAAAATGGCTCGGTAGCCCAAGATCCTGCTTTTGGGTTCCGTGCAGCCGCACCGGCTTTATTATGTAATGAAAGCTATAAAAAGAATGAATTTATAAACTGGGATCCGGAAAAAATGAAATTAG
>NZ_JAEHNY010000002.1:0-363767 GCF_016236975.1 Salegentibacter maritimus | reverse complement strand
CCTTCAGGCTGTAGACCTTTCTGCACAATTTGGTCACCAGGTAGGAGGGGTGTTTGTAGAAGAAGTAGAAGTAACCGATGGCCTTTTAGAGATTGTATTTATTCACGGTGCGGTAGAAAATCCATTGATTAATGGTATAGAGATTTTAGGGGTGTCTACCGAAAGTCTAAATTCCTCCTCGACCGATGTGACTAAAGTTCAAGAAGATATTTTGGATACCAACAATGATTATAAGGCCATACTGTACCCGAATCCAGCAAATTATGAGGTAAGTATTCAAATTTTAGATCCGGCCATAGTTTTACATGAAATTTTTGTTTATAATTTTAGCGGTGTACTTTCAAAAACTTATATTTTTCCGGATAAAAATATTTCAGATATTTATAATCTGGATATCTCCACACTACCAACTGGAGTTTATATTTTAAAATTGAAAACAAACCAGAATACCTATATAGATTTGAAATTGATTGTAAAAAGATAACCAATTAAGGTCGCTCAAAATAATTGAATCTTTAGAAGATCAAGGATCAATTACATTCTTTTTTTGAATTGATATCAAAAAAAATGATTTCCAGATTTGATTAAATCTGAAAATCATTAGTTTAATTTTCTGTGGTGTGGTTTAATAACCAAAAGTCGAGATGACAGGATTTGAACCTGCGACCCCACGCCCCCCAGGCGTATACGCTACCAGACTGCGCCACATCTCGATTAAAACTTCAATTTAAGAAAACAGCTATAGATTCTGGTTTAATCTTATTAAATAGTGCTACATAAATTGAGTTACAAATTAAAGGGCTTATTTGTTATTTTCAAAATGAAAAGCTGGTTTTTTGAGGGCTTAATTGTATCTTATTTTTAATAAGCTCATAATCAGTATATACTTTTTAATGGTAGCTTAAAGTACGTACTACTTATTTTTAGTATTTAAAAGAATAATTAATTGAGATTCTATCCCTGATTCATCTCAAAATCAAGCAGTTTAAATTAGATGTTTTTGGATACTAAAAGATTTGTAAAAAAGCTTTTAGTTTTTCTGCTAATTTATGTCTATTGAATATTCCGTTTAATTTTTTCTATAGCATTTTGTATAGATTTATCGGGTTCTATAATATTGTTGCTTCCCCAGAATTGTATGTCTGTAAAACCCGATATATCATCGGCCATCACTACTGTTTTATTAAGAAAATTCTTATTTCTTTTAATACGGTCTTCGGTTTCAGGTTGCCAATTAGTTACAGCCATCTCAGAATTTACCTGATACCGCGAATTAAACAATTTGCGTTTCCAGTTTACTACAAAAAGTAGCTTTGCATTAGAATAGCCAAAATACCATTTGCCGTTTTGCTGATGATAATCTATGTCATATTCTACTTCAATGGGATAAACTTTGGTTCCTCCCGGTTTTTTATTTACAAACATCCTGGTGGCTGCCCGTCTATTATCTACATTCATATTTAGTTTTGCCCTTACCAGGCTTTGGGTTTCTGCATCAATAAAAAGAGTTCCATAAAACCAGGGCATATCTTTATTCCGGTCATTAAAACTTACTACATACAGGTAGCGATTATCAATTTGTGTGGGCTCCTCAAAGTTAAATTCATAATTTTCTAAATTCTGTTCATAAAAAAGATAATCGGGATATTTCATAACATCTATAAATAAGGTGTTAAATGGCCCACCACGTAATTTTAGGGCTAATGTGTCTAAGCGGTCATAATCGGCAGTTTTGCGAGCTTTAACCAATTCTATATCCTCATCGCCATAATGGCTATAAGGTTTTTTATGAATTTTTACAACAGCCTCGCTTAGGGAAACATTTCTGTTGCCTTTACTAATACTTTCTCTGTAGAAAGCAGTCATTTCGGTAGGGCGGTTAATATAATTTTCCCCACGATTTTCCAGCATATTATACACCAGTTTTCTGGCATCGCCGGCTTTATAAACTTTTATTTCAGAAAGCTCTTCTACTACCGGATTAAGGTAAATTAGGGTTCCTTTCGCTTTAAAATAGCTTAAAGGTAAGTTTTTACTAAGGTAGCCCAAATAGGAAATACTAACCGTGGCAGGAGCTAAACCCTTAGGTACTTTTAAGGAAAATTTTCCTTCAGAATTACTAATTGTAGAAATATTGGTCTCGTTTACCGATATATGAGCATTGGCAATGGTGTTTTTATTATCGGCATTAAGTACTTCACCTTTATATTCTACAAAATCCTGGGAATTGGTTTGTGAAAAAGCTTTTGTATCCAGGGATATATAGCCAATAAGCATACCCGAAACAACAAGTAGTAGGATTTTTATATTTTTCATAGCTATAAGGTTTTGATATTCATATTAATATACGAAAAAAATGAAAAAAATAATAATAGTAGATTTTATATTTAGAAAATAAATTGGGCTGTTTTGTTTGGTAGGAATTGATAATAAACTAAAAAAATAACTAATTTCGAAAACGAGGCATAATTACATTCATTTCGTCATTATGGGGCACGAGCATCATCAGCATTCTTCAGGAAAAAATCTTAAACTGGCGTTTTTCTTAAACCTGGGATTTACTATTCTTGAATTTATTGGCGGAATCTATGTAAATAGTATCGCTATAATTTCAGATGCGGTACACGATCTTGGAGATAGCCTTTCGCTTGGAACCTCCTGGTACCTGGATCATAAATCTAAACAAAAAAGCAATTCTAAATTTTCTTTTGGTTATAGAAGGTTCTCTTTGTTGGGAGCTCTTATTAACAGTGTAGTACTTATTGGAGGGTCTGTTTATGTTATTTATGAAGCGGTGGAAAGGTTGATGTATCCAGAACATTCTGATGCTCAAGGGATGATGTTTTTTGCCATAATAGGAGTGGCAGTTAATGGGTTTGCCGCCTATAAATTAAGCAGTGGTAAAACCTTAAACGAGAAAGTAGTATCCTGGCATTTAATGGAAGATGTATTAGGTTGGGTTGCGGTATTGGTGGTCTCTATTATTTTACAGTTTAAGGATATTCATTATCTGGATCCCGCGCTTTCACTTGCTATTACTTTATATATTCTCTGGAATGTATTTAAAAGGTTAAAAGAAACGCTTTTTATTTTTTTACAGGGAACGCCGCGGGATATTAACTTAATAAAGGTAAGGGAGAGAATTGAAAGTATTAAGGGGGTTGCTTCTACACATCACGTACATATTTGGTCTCAGGAAGGTGAACACCACGTTTTTACAGCTCACGTTAAACTTCACAATGTAAATGGGTTTCAAGAATATTTAAAATTGAAGGCTGAAGTTTTAAAAACTCTCGAATCCTATAATTTTGAACATTTTACGGTACAGTTTGAATTGGATTCTGAAACCTGTATTTTAGAATAACGAGTACTTTATTTGATAATCCAAAATCCGGGGCTTACCTCGAAATAAAAGTATATATCCATAGTATGCCTCGTTCCCTTACCTCGTGGTAATTCACTTCACTTTTTGCCCGAAAATTTTGCCTTGTGCTTTATTGTGTTTAAGGATTTTTCTAATCAATTCGCTATCAGTATTTCAATGTTTTATTTACCTTTTCATCAATTATTGCTATCTAATGTTCATTAAAATCTTTGTATTTTTGAATTAACTAATTAACCTAAATATCTTCAGAACCCTCTAATTTAAAGCAAGGGAGTTTGAAGTCCTGTATTGCATACAGACTGATAAAACTTAATTATGGCGTGGTACGTTTTATATACCAAACCTAGAACCGAAAAGAAAGTGGCTCAACGTTTGGAAGAAATGGGAGTAGCAGTTTATTGTCCTCTAATCACTGAAATAAAGCAGTGGAAAGACCGTAAAAAAAAGCTAAAAAGCCCCCTTTTTAAGTCTTATGTTTTTATTCAATTAAAGGAACAGGAACGTAATTTGGTTTTTGATGTTCCTGGTGTGGTAAAATATTTATTTTGGCTTGGAAAACCAGCCATTGTAAAAGACGAAGAGATTGAAGTTATTCGGAAATGGTTGAATGGCGAAAATGTAGATGATGCAAAAGTAGATTGCTTAAATGAAGGTGACCATATAAGTATTAAAAGTGGTGTTTTCAAAAATCAGGAAGCCATTATTCGTGAAGTAGGTAAACGAAAAATGAGGCTTATACTTCCAAAACTGGGATGTACCGTAGAGGTTTTAACGAAAGAAGTGGTTTAAAAAGTAATAAGTATTGCACAGAAAAGTTATCTGTTGTCATGAACTTATAACTTAAGCTTCAAACTACTATATCCCTGTCCGTTTCGGGTTAGCTGAATTTGAGTAGCGATACGCTCTTTTAAAGAGGCCACGTGACTAATAATTCCAATGGTTTTTCCAGATTCAGCCTGTAATTTTTCTAAAGTATCAAGGGTTTGGTCCAGAGTTTCAGGATCTAAAGTCCCAAAACCTTCATCTATAAATAAACTGTTAATCTCAACATTTCTTGAAGCCAGATCAGATAAGGCCAACGCGAGCGACAAACTTAGTAGAAAGGTCTCTCCCCCCGAAAGGGTTTTAACAGATCTTCTTTGTCCGCCCATATCTTCATCAATGGCAATCAGTCCGTCGTCTTCATCTTCATTTGCTTTATCTATTTTGTATCGTTCACTCAGGTCCTTTAATCTTTTATTGGCCAGGTAAATTAATTGCGAAAGCGTAAGATCTTGTGCAAAATCATTAAATTTTTTCCCCTGTCGGTCTCCAATAAGTGTATTTAAAAGTCGCCAACGTTTACTTTGTTTTTCCTTTTCTGTAATTTGCTTTTTCAGTTGCTTTAACCTGGCCAGGTACTCATTATTATTTCCAAGTTTTCTTCGCAATTCTTCACAAACTGACTGTTTGGACTTAAATTCCTCCTGTTTTTTAGATTGTTCAATCCTTAAATCATTAGTAGTACGTTCACTTTCATTTTCTTTAAACTGCTTTAATTGCTTTTGCAGAGTAGAAATTCCGGTGGCAACAATACTTTTTTCTTTTAAAATAGCATCTTTTTTATCCTTTAACTCCAGAAAATTCTGACCCGGTAATAAAGCCCGGAATGCATTTTCAATAGACGTAAATCCTTTTTCTGTAACTTCCGGTTCGAGCTTTCGTGATAGTGCTTCATATTTCTTAGACTGCTCACTTAAATTTTGTTTTTGTTCTTTTAGGTTTTCTCCAAGATATTTTTTTTCGTGATTTAAAGCGTTCCATTTATCTGTTAGCTTTCGGTGGTCGTCCAGGATATTATTTCCTGAATAATTGGCTTCCAGTTGCCGCCTTAGCAAAGTGCCTTTTTTCAAAATATCATTTAAATCTTTTAAAATTGGTAAACCGCCGGCAATAGCGGTTAGTTTTTGTTTTATTGTTTCAAAGGCATCTAGACTTTCAAGTTTTGAATTAATTTTTCCGATATAGTTTTCCCAATCAATCTCTTCACTAAAATTGAAATCGGGATATTTTTCACTAAATCGTTGCTTGTTTTCCAAAATGCGGTTTTCAATTTCAATTAATTCTTTCTTAGCTTTTTGCAAAGAGTCTTTTATATGTTCAAATCTAGATTGAGCCTGTGTAAGTTTCGTGTTTTTATCTTCTATTTCTTTACTTTTTGCTGCTATTTTTATTTCAAGCTCATCTTCAAAGCCTGGAACATGCTCAGAATAGGGATGCTCTAAAGCACCACAAAGCGGACAGGCTTCCCCGGTTTTTAGCGACTTTCTAAGTTCTTCTAATTTTGCGGTTTTTAGCTGATTTTCTTTTTTAAGCTTAAGAATTTCTAAATCTTTTTTTAATGAAGAAAGATGGTCTTTTTGTAGCGTTATGGTTTTGGGCAGGCTTTCAAATTCCGGTTGGTTAGCCTCAATATCTTTTTTTATTCTTAAACCGCTTTCTTCAAGTTGAAGTTTTCTTTCAGAAAATTGCCGTGCTTCACGTGTCTTTTCTAAATGGTTTTTTAAACGCAATTTTTCGGAACTCAGTTTTTCTAAATCCACTTCTTTTAGCGCAATTTCAAGTTGCTTTTTCTCCCGAAGTTTTTCAGTTTGAAGTTCTTCCAACAGTTCCTTCCCGGTTTTTAAATCATGTTCTGGAAAGTTGATTTTTAATTCTCTTACTTCAGCTTTAAATAGCTGTAATTTACTTTTATATTCCAGGCCAAGTGAGTTTTTTTCATCCTGAAGTTTCCCTATTTTTTCGGTAAAAAAATTCAGTTTCTGTTTAAGGTTTTCAGTCTGAACATCTTCCTGAACAAATTCTTTTACCTGTTCAATAAAACTGCTGATATTCTTTTTAGTATCATTAATTTTTAAGGATGTCTTTGCCAGGTTGCTATCTAAGTCTTTTAATTCTTTTTGAAATCGGTTCCAGGATTGTAATTCTTCGGCAATAGTTTGTATTTTTTCGTGTCGGTTGAGACTCGTACCGTATTCACTTTCAAACTCCTTAAATTGCCGATGCAGATTAACTTCCTGCTCCTGCAGTTTATTGATTTCTTTTTCCTGTTTCCCGATATTTTCTTTTAATTCTAATTGTTTTTCAATAAGCTTTAGGTCTTTTTGTAAAGCTTCGGTATCAGCGGTATTTTCTTTTAAATCTTTATTGAAATTTTCAAGATCTTCTTCAGAAAGTAAATAGGATTCAAAGAGTTTTATTTCATTTTGCTGGGCTTCAATTTCTTTAGTTTCGGCTTTAAAACGTTCAAAAGCCATCATACCTAATTGACGGTAAATGCCTGTACCGGTAATTTTTTCCAGTAGTTCGCCACGTTCTTCTTTTTTAGCCGAAAGAAATTTGGCAAAATCCCCCTGTGCCAGTAAAACCGACTTAATAAACTGATCGTAATTTAAACCGATTAACTCTTCATTTTTAGTAGGTACTTCAGATTTTTTAAGGTCTAATAACGAGTTATCTATAAGATTGGCAATTTCCATATTGTAATCGTTGAGATTGCCGTTACGGTTTATTTCTATGCTCCAGGAAGAGGTAAAACGACCTGCTCCCGTTTCATAAGTTACTTTAGCATAAGCTTCTTTTTGGTTTCGGGTAAGGATAGCGCCTTTTTCCCTAATCTCTTTTTTACTAATCTTCCCAAGCCGGGGCACCTGGTTAAAAAGTGCCAGCGAGATTACATCTAGAATGCTGCTCTTTCCACTTCCGGTGGGGCCTGTGATGGCAAAAAGCGTATTTCCCGAAAAAGGAGTTGCTTCAAAATCTATGAAGTTCTCACCTTTTAGTGAATTAATATTTTTAAAGGCTATATTTAAAATCTTCATAGGTTAAGCTTTTTTAGATTGGTGAACTTCCTCAAAAATTTCATTAAAAGCACTCATTAAATCTTTCCTGGTTTCTTCATCTTCTTCCTGTACTTCTACTAATTTTTTAAAGACATCTAAGGGTTGCAGATCTTCTAGTTGTTTTTTTTCTTCATAGAGTTCGCCGCTACCACTTATTTTATTTTTAAAACTTGCGCGATGCTTTACAATCTCATAACCTTTAACCTCAAAATTACCCACTAATTGATCTAGTTCATATATTTTGTTAGCATCAAAATGTTCTTCTTGAAGTTCAATTTCAATTAAAGAAGGCAGGCCTTCCCGGTCTTTTAATTCCCCTAGTTTTTGTTGAAGTTTTTCCAGGTTTCCGGTTATTTTTATTAATGCTCTAAAGCCTGGTATTTCTATACTTTTAGGCTCCCAATTGTTTTCAGTATCCAATAGAAGGATTCGGTTTTTATTACTGCGTTCACTAAATGAAAGTGGAATAGGGGAACCGCTGTAAAAAGTGGGAGTGGCGGCATTTACCCTTTGTGGTTTGTGAATATGCCCTAGTGCGATGTACTTATAATAATCGCCAAACTGAAGCGCATTAAAAGCCGCCTGGTTTCCAATTTGAATATCACGCTCACTCTCTGAAGTTTCTGCACCGGCCGCAAAAAGATGCCCCATAGCAATACAGTCTACTTCCGGAAATTTGGTTTTGCAAATCTTAGCGGTGTCCACAAAGGTTTGTTGAATTCCTTTTCGTAAAGCTTCTAATCTATCTTCATAAGAATTTCCCTGGGAGGCTGTTCTTAAATCGGCATCCCGTAAATAGGGGATAGCTGCAATAAGAAGTTCGGTTTCGTTTTTACCATTTTTAACAGGAATAATGCACTCTGAAAGTTCTTGAGGCAAACCGCCAATAATATGTATATCTAATTCCCGCAACACTTCCTGAGGCGCATTTAGCATAGTAGGGGAGTCGTGATTTCCACCGGTAAGTATTATTTTGCAGTCCAGACGCTTTAGCTTCATTAAAGCTTTAAAATATTGTTGCCTTGCTTCTGAAGAAGGGTTAGCCAGGTCAAAAACATCTCCCGAAACCAATAATACCTTTACATCGTTCTTAATAATACACTGGCAAAGCCAATTTATAAAAAGCTCAAAATCGGGTTGTAAACTATGCTTATGCAGTTTTTTACCTATATGCCAATCGGCGGTATGCAAAATTTTCATAGGATTCGGTTAAGAATTGTGCTGGAGTGAAAGCCCGAAAATAATAAAAATTGATCGTTTAAATGATTCCATTTCATCTTGAATATTTTTACTTTTAAGTATTTAAGAAAATTACCTGCTGGCAAGGCAAAGAGCTATTTAATTGAATAGCTGAACTTCGGCAGGTCTTTTATTATTAAATATTAATTATTGAGCAAATGGCCGATGCTATGGAAAAAAATCCTCATCAAAAATACGATGCCCTTGAAGAAAAATTAAATATTATTTCTCACGGTTTTGGTCTGTTTTTAAGTGTTCTTGGACTCATTTTATTAATTATACGAGCTAGTAAACTTGGCGAAACGGTACACCTTGTAAGCTTTAGCATTTTTGGAGCGAGTATGATTTTATTGTACGCGGCTTCTACGTTTTACCATAGTGCAACCAAAAAGAGTCTTCGGTATAAACTAAACATCCTGGATCATGCCTCTATTTATGTACTTATAGCCGGAAGCTATACCCCTTTCGCACTTGTAACTTTAGAAGGCTGGATAGGCTGGACAATTTTTGGGGTGGTTTGGGGGTTGGCCCTCACCGGAATTGTTCTTAAACTTTTCTTTACGGGAAAGTATAAAACCCTGTCTACTATTATGTATGTTTTAATGGGATGGATTATTGTTTTAGCCATCAAACCTTTATACGATAATTTAAGTTCGGGAGGTTTATGGTGGCTATTTGGTGGCGGAATTTCTTATACTATTGGGGCTGTATTGTTTAGTTTGGATAAAATGAAATTTAACCATGCTATTTTTCATATTTTCGTACTTTTTGGAACCTTTTGCCACTATCTTTCAATTTACTTTTATGTGTTGCCCGGATAGACTTTCCATCAAAAACATATTTAATTATCAATTTAAACACTAATTTTAGCTTTTAAAAAGCATCATTATAATATTTATAAATAGCGGAAACTAGTATATGTTACAGGAATTAAAAGAAGCTTACGGTTTTATTTTTGAAGATAAACTTATTGAAGAGATTAATAGTGTAGGCCAACTTCAATTCAAAGCAAAAGGCGAAAAAATTATAGAAATTGGCGATTATGTAAAAATGATGCCTTTATTGATTGAAGGAGCTATTAAAATAATGCGTGAGGATAAAGAGGGAGATGAACTTTTGTTGTATTTCCTGGAACGTGGCGATACCTGTGCCATGACGCTTTCCTGTTGTCTTGGTCAAACAAAAAGTGAAATAAGGGCTGTAGCCGAACGCGATACAAAATTAGTGATGATTCCTATTGAAAAAATGGAAGAATGGACTTCTAAGTACAAGTCCTGGCGTGATTTTGTTTTTGCAAGTTACCAGGCTCGTCTCACAGAAATGCTAGACACCATAGATACCATTGCTTTTATGAATATGGATGAGCGTTTAATGAAGTATCTTGAAGATAAAGCAAAAATTAACCAAAATGAAGTAATTAGCGTTACCCACCAACAAATTGCTTACGATTTACACACTTCCAGGGTGGTTATTTCCAGGTTGCTCAAAAAACTTGAACTAGACGGAAAGATAAAACTGCAAAGAAACAGTATAGAAGTCATGGCACTTTAGCCTTCTGTAACCCTTGTTACTGTAAAGACCCCATATTGCAATTAATTTTGCACAAACTTAAAAATAGAATATGGAAATACTAGGTTACTTTGGAGCATTAATTATTGGCGTTGTTTTAGGCTTAATTGGTGGTGGAGGCTCTATACTAACCGTTCCTGTGCTGGTTTATTTACTGGCTGTGAACCCTGTAACGGCTACAGCTTACTCTCTCTTTGTTGTAGGTACTTCTGCCCTGGTTGGGGCGCTTAAAAATATGCAAAAAAAACTGGTAGATTTTAGAACTGCTATTGTGTTCTCTATTCCTGCTTTTATAGCCGTATATGCGACACGAAAATATATAGTACCTGCTATTCCAGAATCATTATTTAGCATTGGGGATTTTGAAATCACAAAAAACATCGGGATTATGTTGTTTTTTGCGATTATCATGATTCTGGCTTCAGTTTCTATGATTCGTGAAAACGGAAAGAAAAGGTCAGAGCAAGTGGCAGTAAGTTATAACTATCTATTAATTATAATTGAAGGTATAGTAGTAGGGGTGTTAACCGGGATTGTGGGTGCCGGTGGCGGATTTTTAATTATTCCGGCCCTGGTACTTCTGGCTAAATTGCCCATGAAAAAAGCGGTGGCTACTTCATTATTAATTATTGCAATTAAATCGCTTATAGGCTTTATTGGTGATGTTCAAAATATGAATATCAACTGGGCGTTTTTAGCTATTTTCACGGGACTTTCTATGATAGGAATGTTTATAGGAATATATCTCAATAAATTTATAGACGGAAAAAAATTGAAGAAAGGTTTTGGTTGGTTTGTCTTACTTATGGGAATCTATATAATCTGGGCAGAGATTGCCTAGAATTTTATAAGCTTAGATGAGAACAAAATTGAAATAATATCAATACTTCATTAAGTATCTTTTTTTAAACTCTAAAGGTGTTATGCCTGTTTTTGATTTAAAAAATTTAGAGAAATAGGCATAGTCTGAAAAGTCAAGTGTAAATGCGGTGTCTGCAAGATTTCCATTAGAATGTACAATTAAGCGTTTTGCTTCCAGAATTATTCTTTCGGAAATTAATTGGCTAGTCGTTTTATTTATTGTTTTTTTTACCACTCTGTTAAGATGCTTAGTGGTTATGTTTAATTTATCGGCATAAAATTTAGGGAATTTCTCATTATAGAAATTCGTATTTATTAAATTCTCCAGAGTAGCAAGTATGTTGGGATAATTTGAGGAACTAAGTTTTTCTAAATCAATATTAAGTGTGTAGATTCTCGTTAGCTCTATATAAATGTTGTTAAGTAAGTTTACAATTTTTAGCTCCCTTAGAAGGTTCCTTTGTGAATACTCCTTATAAACTTCTAGAAACTTAAGCTGTAATTCATAATTTTTCTGGGAATCTAGTTCTAATACCGGAGGATTTTGATATGAATAAAAAAACGGAAAAGAAAAAAGCGTATGCTCCAAAAACTTAAGGTCATAGAACTCTTGAGAGTGAAAAAAGATAAATCCTTCGGGAGCTGTTTTAAATTTCCAAAAATGCGTTTGCCCCGGCTTTAAAAAGAAAACCATGCCGGGTTTTATAGTATAAGAATTAAAGTCAATTTCGTGCGTTCCGGTACCTTCGGTAAAAAGTACACACAAGTAGAAGTTATGACTATGTGGTTTATTAATCAAATTCTTATTAATCTGTATATGGTTAGAGAATGTATTTACATATACATCATTTATAGAGGCAGATTCTTTAAACTGATTAATATTTAAAATTGGTATTTTCATACAAATGTCCTAAAAGTACAAAATGTTGCGAATATATTACAAGGACAACTCTTAAGTACTGCTTTAATTTTGCAATAAAATAAATGCTTTTATGAATAAAGTTATAAATGCTTTGCAATGTAAATGTCCTAATTGTAAAAAAGGTAATATTTTTAGGAATAGTGGAAACCTGCTTTTATTGAGATTTCCCAAAATGAATGATTTGTGCCCTGTTTGCAATTATAAATTTGAGATAGAAACCGGCTTTTTTTTTGGAGCCATGTATGTAAGTTATTCCCTTTCTGTAGCGCAAATGATAGCGAGCCTTGTATTGTTTTGGTGGCTTATTGATTTATCACCTTTAAGAGTTTTCTTTATTATTGTTCTAGTCGCATTTTTGTTGTGTACGGTTAATTTTAAATTATCAAGATCTATTTGGATTTATCTGTTCTTCAGGGATTAAATAAAAAAGCCGTTGTATTATGTGCGATGGAGGCTTAGGGATTCAATTAGGCTCTATGCAATTTTGACCTATAAAAATAGCATCAAATTCTTATTCAGCTATTTTTTGATACATTCTAAAATGAATAAGAACAATTGTGCTTAAAGTATCCAAAATATGCCGATTACCGTCAGGATACCGCCAGGTTTTTCCCTAAATTTATGGGTTCAAAATTGAAATTTCTTTACACCTTAATACGAAACTAAAAGTTGATGGAAAATTTAGATTACGCCCGTCTACAAATGGCCTTTACCCTTGGCTTTCATATTATATTTGCCTGTATTGGTATGGTTATGCCATTTTTTATGGTATTATCGCATCATAAGTGGCTTAAAACCAGAGATCCTATCTATAAAAGATTAACTATGGCCTGGCTAAAAGGAGTTGCCATTTTTTTTGTTACCGGGGCAGTCTCTGGTACCGCCCTTTCTTTTGAACTTGGAATGCTATGGCCAGAATTTATGAAGCATGCAGGCCCTATTATAGGGATGCCTTTTTCTTTAGAAGGTGCTGCATTTTTTGTAGAAGCCATTGCGCTTGGATTTTATCTCTACGGTTGGAATAAATTGCCCGAGAAATTTCATTGGTTTACCGGGATAATTATTGGTATTTCGGGTGTGGCTTCAGGTATATTGGTAGTTTCGGCCAATGGGTGGATGAATGCCCCTTCTGGCTTTGATTATATTAATGGCGAATTTACTAACATAGACCCCGTGGCAGCCTTGCTAAACCCTGCCTGGTTCACCCAGGCATTGCATATGACTTTAGCTGCGTTTGTAGCCACCAGTTTTGGGGTAGCCGGGGTGCATGCGTTTCAAATTTTTAGAAAAAGAAATGTAGAATTGAACACTAAAGCTTTTAAAATCGCAATTGTTTTTGGGGCAATAGCTGCTTTCCTACAACCTCTTAGTGGAGACCTTTCTGCAAAAGATGTAGCCGAACGCCAACCGGTAAAATTGGCGGCTATGGAGGCACATTATAAAACTAAAAAAGGTGCGCCACTTTATATTGGAGGGATAGTAGATGAAGAAAATAGAACAGTATCCCATAAAATTGAAATTCCGAAAGCTTTATCCTTTCTGGCATTTGGTGATTTTGATGCAGAGGTAAAAGGATTAAACGATTTCCCCGATGATGAGCTGCCTCCGGTTGCTATTGTTCATTACGCGTTTCAAATTATGGTAGGGATTGGAACTTTATTGATGTTTGCCGGACTTATTTATTTTATTAGTTTAAAGAAGAAAAATTGGCTTCATAGCAAATATTATTGGTTACTCTTTATAATAGTGGCACCGTTGGGCTTTGTTGCTGTAGAAGCCGGTTGGATAGTTACCGAAGTTGGTCGCCAACCCTGGATAATTCACCAAATTATGCGTACAGAGGAAGCAGTGACACCAATGCCGGGTATGAAATATAGCTTTTTCTTTTACTTGTTCTTGTATACAGTTTTAGGATTAACAGTTACCTGGTTGATGAATCGACAAATAAAATCCCTAAATCAAACTAAAGATTAATTATGCTGTATGTAGTTTTATTTTTTCTGTTGTTTTCATTACTCCTGTATGTGCTGCTTGGTGGTGCCGATTTTGGTGCCGGAATTGTAGAGCTCTTTTCTTCTGCAAAAAACAGGGAACAAACCAAGGATACCATTTATAGGGTTATGGGGCCAATTTGGGAAGCAAATCATATTTGGTTAATCATTATGCTTGTAATTTTATGGGTAGCATTTCCGGCCTACTTCAACATTATGATAATATATTTACATATTCCCTTAACCCTGGTGTTGTTAGGAATTACCTTGCGTGGGGTTGCTTTTGTTTTTAGACATTATGATGCCGTTGTAGATGGTTCCCAATTTTGGTATAACTGGCTTTTTAGAATAGGAAGTTTTGTAACCCCGGTATTTTTAGGAATGTCTTTTGGAACATTAATTGGCGGTAAGATTATTATTACCGAAGATTATGAAAACTATGGGTTTTACGATCTTTTTATGCAACACTGGCTTAATATTTTTAGTTTGTTAGTGGGCTTATTTTATGCTGCGCTTTGTGCGTTTTTAGCTTCCACGCTTTTAATTGGAGAGGCCGATGGCAAAGCCCGAAAACACTATGTGAAAAATTCAGCTTTTTTTACTTCGGTTTTGGTAGGGCTGGGATTTATATTAATTAGTTTTGGATATCTCAACAACGTAAAATTTATAAAAGATTTTATACATAACCCGGTTTCCCTGGCGTGTGTAGCGCTATCTGGAGTTTTGTTAATTCCACTCTGGAAAGCTATTAAAAAGGAATATAGAATTGCCAGTAGATATCTGGCCATTTCCCAGGTTATTTTAATTCTTTTTGCAGCACTTTATGCTCATTTTCCCTATATTATAATTACTTCAGATAAGGAAGTAAGTCTGTTGGAAAATCTTGCGCCAGATGCTACCATTAGTAACCTGGCAATTATGCTCTTAATTGGTGGTTTTATAATTTTACCGGGCCTTTTTCATTTAATGCGTTCTTTTAATATGATTAAAGTACTTGAAAAACCTCAAAAAAATAACTCTAAATAATTCAGCTATGAATGAAGCAGAATCACATTGGCAAAATGTATATACAAAGAAATCTTATCCTGAAACAAGTTGGTACCAAGAAAAACCCGGTACTTCATTAAGTTTTATTCAGGAATTGGAACTGCCCTTTACTTCTAAGATTGTAGATATTGGTGGAGGAGACTCTAATTTGGTAGATTTTTTATTGAAAGATGGTTATCGCGATATTTCAGTGTTGGATATCTCTAAAGCATCTTTGGAAAAGGCAAAAAACCGATTAGGGGAGGAGGCCGAAAAAGTAACCTGGATAAATGCCGATGTCACTTCATTTAAACCTACAAAAACTTATCATCTCTGGCACGATAGGGCTGCTTTTCACTTTCTAACGGAAGACCAACAAATTGAAAATTATTTGCAAATCCTGGAAAAATCGGTTATTCCCGGGGGTTATGTGATTATAGCAACCTTCTCAAAAAATGGGCCCGAGAAATGCAGCGGCCGTACTATCAAACAATATAATGATGAAGATCTCAAAAATTTATTGGCAGATAATTTTAATCTTCTAAAGAGTAAAAATATAGACCATACAACCCCAACAGGAGCCGTTCAGAATTTTACGTTTTGTTGCTTTAGAAAAAAATAGAAAACATTTAAAATTATCCAAATAAACAAGGCCGGATGAAAAGCTTATAGAATCTTCATTATTTCCCGAATCAGATTGACGATAACAGGCTTTTCATCCGGTCTTTTCTTTTATTAGCACCGCAAAAGGGTATAACACCCCGAGGTGGTTTACTTAGTGAAACTCATAGTTTGTGCCGGGTACGGTTGAGAATGATTTTTCTCCCAAAAACTCACAGTAAGACCTACCATCTAAACCTGGCGAAACAGGGGAGTTTTTTTGTAGGTACTCTTCTACCACTTCATGAATAGTATAATCTTTTACCTCTACATCTTTTACGTTTGGCATTCGGCATAAATTATCTATGGGGTCACCGGGGCGCACACAAGCTGAAATAGTATAATATTCCTCTTCTTGCATTTCTTCTCCGTTTACAGTAACCGATTGTATGCGTTCTCCTTTTTCATTTTGAGAATTAAAATCTACTTCCATGCCAGAGAATCTTACCAACCAACCGCCGAAGCGTTCGGTGGGGTTTTGGGCAAATGCATTGTGCATTTCATTCTCCAACCAATCTTTTATTTGTTTTCCACTGGCTCTTCCGGTTTTTATTTTTTCGTTTACCGGAAGCAAATTCCATAAATTGGCCCTAGTGATGGGAGCAGGCTCACCATTTTCTGGTACTATTGGATTTCCAAAACGAAAACCGTTAGAAATAGAGATATCGGCACCGGTTTTCCACCTTGCTGCATCGGTAATCATATTATCCATAGGGTTTTCTGCCGTTAAATATCGGTAAAGTGGGGTTGTGGTATAACCAACCACAGTTTCTAAATGTTCTTTGTAAGGTGCTTTTGCCTCTTTTACCAGTTTGGCAATTTCGGGGTCGGCCGGATATTTTTTAGGGTCTACTTCTATCAGTTCATACTCCTCATCTACAATTTCTCCATCCTTAAAGTATAGGTTAAGCTTTCCTACAAACGAACCAAATGCACCTGGCTCGGTTACTTTGGCATATTTGCCCTTAATGGGTTGCCTAACACGTTCGTGGGTGTCATTCCCAAAAATATAATCTACATCTTTGGCAATTGGGTTGCTGGCCAATTCTACCTGTTTAAAAATACCAAAATGGGTCACCAGGAACAGGGCATCAACTTTTTCCTCTTTTTTTACTTTCTGAATCAATTCTTTTACACCATCTTCCAATCCGCTAAAGTCAATGCCTTTACTAAAAATAGGATTTTGCCTTACAGGAACATCGGGATCATTTATTCCAATAAAGCCTAGTTTTACACCTTCAATTTCTTTAATCCAATAAGGAGGAAAAAGCTCTTTTTTATCTTTTTCGTGAAACATATTTTGAACAATAACAGGAGTTTCAAAGCCCTGCAAAACGTCCATCATTATTTTCTTGCCATAAACCACTTCCCAGTTTCCGGGTACAATAAGGTCATAATCCATATTTTTAATAATTTCTGGGAATATTTTTCCCTCAGAAAGTGCTGCATAGCCACTTCCCTGAATAAGATCGCCACCGTCAAAAATAACTGTATTAGGATTGTTGGCTCGTTCTTTTTCAAATAAGGTCTTAATATGTGCCAAACCACCACGTTCTTTAAATACAATTTCTTCATTTTCCCAAAACAATTCCGGGTGGGCATCTAATTGCCCATGAATATCTGCGGTTTGTAAAATGGTAATTTTAGTAGCTTTTTCTTTATTATTTTCCTGATCTTTCTTCTCTACATCTTTACACGAGGCAAATAACCCAATGGCTATAACCCCGGAAAACAAGAGTGAAATTTTCTTTATTCTTTTTTTGAAATTCATATGATAAGTATTGTTTTTAAACTTTAATCAACCAGTGCTTTTAGCAGTTTTATCTATAAGAGCTGAGACCCTAAAGCTCTATACTGTAATAATTTTTATTCTTCTGCAATTGTAAAAGATGGGTAAATGCATGGTTAACCACCTTTATATGCGGGTGTAGGTCTTTGGGATTAATGTTTAGGTGATTTATAGAGAGTTTACAAACATAAATTTGTACACCCGCAGCCTCAGCTTTTTTGGTATAGCTCTCCATTTGCTCTTTATTTGTTAGTCCTTCTACATTGCTGCCATAAAGCACTATCTGAAAATCACCAAACTTGTTCCCGTCTTCTTTTTTTAAAGCTTCAGCGGTAAGTATAATGGGGGGTAACTGTGGAATCTTTGAGGTTAAAACCACATAATTGTTTTTATTGGGTGCTGGTTGGGTTTGTGCAAACCCCGAAACCCCCAAGATTATTAAAATGAATAGAATTCCTATTTTATTCTTCATCTCTATTATATTATTTCGTTAAAATCAAATTCTTTTATAGCTCTATACTGGTATATCCTTTTTTCTGAAGTTGAAAATTATAGAGAATGCCATTTTCCACAATATCCATTTCAGACGGAATTTGTTTAGGGTCTACACCAAATTTATTGAGAGAGAACCCACAGGCCATAAGACTAATATCCAGTTCTTTTGCCTGTTGCACAAAGCCTTGTATTTGGTTTTTATCGGTTAAGCCTTTTACGGTCTTACCGCAAACAATAATCTGAAAGTCACCAAAATGATGCCCATCTTCTTTCTGTAATTCTTCTACTGTAATTAAAATAGGTTTTAGCTGCGGAATCTTTTTGGTTAAAACCACATAGTTGTTTTTTTTAGGATTGTGATCTTGGGCTTGTGAGCCTACAGAGAACAGCATAATTAAGGCCGTGAATATTAAAATTGAATTTTTCATTTTTGATAAATTTTATGGCTGAAGCAGCCGTTTATATTTTTGTTGTTTGTTGATCTTTAAAATTGTTTAGGATAAAAAACAGGAGTCCGCCTGCAATGGCGATGTTTTTAAAAAGTGGCCCCAGGCTCGTAATTTGTCCAACCTGTACGGTAAGGGTTATCGGGATTAAAACAAGCATTAGAATTATTGCTGCCCAGCGTGTTTTAAAGCCTATAAGAAGGCCAAAACCTGCGATAAGCATAACTACACCAGACAGAATTACCAATATTTCGGGGTTTCCAAAAAAATAGGCGATTCCTTTAAAATTGGCCTGGTCTATTCTTTTTACTGTTTTTTCGATATTAAGTAAATGATGTAAACTGGCCACGAGAAATATCCCGCTGAGCATCACCCGTAATAATTGAATAGAGCGACGACTCACTAAAATTTGTGAATTCATAAAACTTTAGAATTAGTGAATAATAATAGGTTCCGGGAAAAGGTCCCAGATTTTATATCATGTATGTCACTAATGCCTTTGGAGGGGGGTAGTCTTTGGAGAAATAGCTGGAAATTACAGCTGGGTTTTGATAATTAAAATCGTGAAAATTATTTTTAATCTCCTGTCCAGGTAAATAAGGACTGCTAAAATAAAAGAAGCTATTGCATACAGCATCACTGGATATGACCAAAACAGAAGAATCCTGACTTAAAATATCGTCGGTAGTTTGTTGGGCACTTTTCTTACAAAAGGGATTTATCAATGCAATACCTTCGGCATCCATTACGCTGTGAAGCATTCGGGCATCCAGTACCAGGAATTTTCCGAGGAAAATAGCGGCAAAAAAAATTGCTATGTAAGTTTTAAACTGCATTTAATGCGCGAAGATAAAACAAACCGTATAAGCTATTTGTTACAAATGTTACAAATAGTTGTTAAAGAATATAGGCTTTAGAATTCTATTCAACTTTAAAAAGAAGAACTTGTTGTTGGGTGAAGCTGTCTGAAAAGGTTTTAAAATCGTCATCTTGAATTTATTTCAGAGCCTGCCCCGATTCTTTATCGGGGATCTAACGTGTTGGTAATTAACAACATGTTAGAAGCTGAAACAAGTTCAGCTTGACGAGAATAGACTTTTCAGACAGCCTCTATTTTATTAGTATATATCCCGGAACTAATACAGCCTTTAAGCTTTTAAAGTCATATTATTGGCACCGCCAAAGGCTTTAATATTCCGAGGCTTGCCTCGAAATTAAAAATTTGTTTCCAACGAATGCCTCGTGGGCTTGCCCCGAGGTAGTTTACAAAGCTGCTTTATGGCAACTGTAACAAAAGTTACTGCCCGAAGTGTAAGATTATTATATTTTTGCTGCAAGAAATTTTTAACTGTTTGGAAAAGTACATTCAAATAATAACCAATTCTTTTACCGGATATTTTAATTATTTGGTAAATGAAATTAGTAATCCATCCTGGACCAATTATTTTTATTGGCTTATAGGGTTGTCAGTTCTGGTTTGGATGCTGGAAATAGTGATTCCCTGGAGAAAAGATCAAAAGCTTTTCCGTAAAGGGTTCTGGCTGGATACGTTCTATATTTTATTTAATTTTTTCCTGTTTTCGTTGGTTGGCTATAATGCACTTTCTAATGTGGCTGTAGAATTATTTAATGATTTTCTGGGGCTTTTTGGAATTACCAATATTGTAGCTATCGAAGTTCAGGATTTCCCGGTTTGGGTACAGTTACTAATTATGTTTGTGATTGCAGATTTTATACAATGGAACGTTCATAGGCAATTGCATAAACAGCCCTGGCTATGGGAATTCCATAAAGTACATCACAGCGTAAAGGAAATGGGTTTTGCAGCACAGTTTAGGTTTCATTTTATGGAAACCATAATATATAAATCGGTGCAGTATATTCCCCTGGCTATGATAGGCTTTGGAATTCAGGAATTTTTTGTTGTACATATGTTCGCAGTCTTTATAGGACATCTAAATCATGCCAATGTAGGTTGGAACTATGGGGTGTTTGGGTATCTTCTCAACAATCCGAAGATGCATATTTGGCATCACGCAAAAGCGCTTCCGGAAGATAGGCCATACGGTATGAACTTTGGCTTAAGCCTTAGTATTTGGGATTATTTATTTGGCACGGCTTATATTCCGAAGGAAGGGAAGAGTATAGAATTGGGTTTTGAAGGAGATGAAGAATTTCCTGAAGACTTTAAAAATCAAATGGCTTTTCCATTTAGAAAAAGTAAAGTAAAGAATCAATTTAATAACAATAAAAAGAGTATATATAATGAAAATAAAACAATTTAAAGACGAAGCCTTAGCGCATTATTCTTATGCCCTTGTAAGTAATGGTGAAATGGCACTGGTAGATCCCAGCCGTAATCCTATGCAGTATTACAAATATGCCGAAGAAAACGGGGCGAAAATTGTGGCAGTTTTTGAAACGCATCCGCACGCCGATTTTGTAAGTGGGCATTTACAAATCCAGCAAGAAACCGGTGCTAAAATTTATATCAGCGAGAAAGTTGGGGTAGACTATCCACATACAGCTTTTGATGAAGGAGATGATGTTAAAATAGGCAGTGTTAGTGTAAAAGCCTTGCACACGCCGGGTCACTCGCCAGATAGTTTAACTTTTATAGCTGAAGAAAATGGCGAAACAGCTATGTTTAGTGGAGATACCCTGTTTATTGGTAATGTAGGAAGACCAGATTTACGCGAAAAAGCCGGGAATATGAAGGCAAAACGCGTAGAATTGGCAAAGCAAATGTACCACACCATGCAAAACAAGTTTACTCATTTGCCCGATGATACTTTAATTTACCCGGCACACGGTGCAGGTTCCCTTTGTGGGAAAAATATGAGTGATGCTTCTTCCAGTACCTTAGGTAATGAGCGCCAGGGTAACTGGGCTTTTAAAGACCAAACCGAAGAAGAGTTTGTAGCAGAAATCTTAAAAGATCAGCCTTTTATTCCTTCTTATTTTGGGTTTAATGTAGACTTGAATAGAAGTGGTGCTTTAAATGTACAAAAAGCAAAATATGGCGTGCCGGTAAAACTTAATGTAGATGAAGCACCAGAAGAGGGGGTAACTGTTGTAGACGCTCGTGATGGAGATGTTTACAAAAAAGGTCATCTATCCAACAGTATCAATATTATGGCCAGATCTCAAGGTGATAAATACGAAACCTGGCTGGGCGCAATTATAGAGCCCAATGAAGCTTTTTACCTGGTAGTTGAAAGTGTAGATCAAATTGATGATTTATTGGAAAGAACTGCAAAAATTGGTTATGAAAAGCAGATGAAAGGTGTATTAACTTTATCTGAAAAAGCTTCTAAAACTTCAGATAATTTCGACCTGGAAGATTTTAAAGCAAATAAAGAAAACTATACCATTGTAGATATTAGAAATGAAGGTGAAGTTGCAGAAGGTAAGATTTTTGAAGATGCGGTAGCTATTCCATTAAACGAACTAAGAAACCGTGCCGATGAGCTTCCCGAAGGTAAACCTTTTATGGTGCATTGCGCAGGTGGGTATCGTTCGGCTGCCGGAAGCAGTATTCTTGAAAATAAATTCAAAGATGCTAAAGTATACGATTTAAGCGAAGCAATTAAAGAGTTTAGCGACAAATAATCTTTAGGCACTTATTTAATCAAAAATCCCCGTAAAATTATTCTCTACGGGGATTTTTTAATTTAAAGGGAAAAATCTATTAATCCATTTCTACAAAATTTCCTTTTGAATCAAATTCCAGTTCATCTCCATTTTCCAGTTTAACTTCGTGTCCTTCTTTATCCATTTCATATTCTATAATTTTGATATTTGGATGGTTTTTAGTTATGTAACCAGCAATATTAAGGGGTAAAGCTGGTGCAGGAATTCCGCTTTTACACTTTATTTCAGTTGGCTGGTTATTCTGGTCGAAACTAAGTTCGGTACCTTCAGACATTTTAATTTCAAATTTTTTCCAATTATCTCCTTTATCAATTTCTACAGTTTTAATTTTTTCATTCGGAAAAAGTTGCGAAACGTAGGCCGATACCATTTCGGGTAATTCAGATTTTTGAGCATGCCCAAAAGTGATTCCTAAAAATACCAATAAGCCTGTTAAAAATAATTTTTTCATAATTCTTAGTTTTTTGGTTTTACCCTAAAATAAGAAATGTAATTCAGGGTTATTTTAAACTTTTGTGAATTTATACCGGGTAATTCTGATTTGTCTTTAAATTAGTTTCAAACGATTTTCTATATTTACAAAACAAGCTTCAAATTAAATTTGAAAAAAGAAACTATGGATAAAAATTATAAGGTTACCGTAAATGATGCCTATACATTTGAATTTACTAAAAACCAGATTGCTTCTCTAGATACTCAACAAATTACAGATAAACATTACCACTTATTGCAGGAAAACCGCAGTTTTAAAGCTGAAGTTGTTTCCAAAGATTTCCTGCAGCGACAATACGACATCAAAATTAATTCTAATACCTATAAAGTGGCCATTTCTAACGAGTTGGATTTACTTATAGAAGAAATGGGGCTTTCCCTTGGTGCTGCCCAAAAGGTCAATGATCTTAAAGCACCAATGCCGGGACTTATCCTTGAAGTAAATGTTAAGGAAGGTGATACGGTAAACGAAGGAGATTACCTGTTGGTTTTAGAGGCCATGAAAATGGAGAATACACTTGTAGCTCCCAGAGATGGAGTAGTTAAATCTGTTTCAGTTCAAAAAGGGGAAACCGTAGAAAAGAATCAGTTGTTAATTGAAATGGAATAATTCAGAAAATAAGGTTTAAAAAGCTTTTACTGAATTTAAATTCAAAATTATTAAAATGAAGAAAATATTAGTAGCAAATAGGGGAGAGATTGCACTTAGGCTTATGAAGACCATTCAAAAAATGGGAATTAAAACCGTGGCCATTTTTTCTACAGCCGACAGGAATGCACCCCACGTAAAATTTGCCGATGAAGCCGTTTGCGTTGGTGAAGCACCGTCTAACGAGTCGTACCTTAAAGGAGATAAAATAATTGAAGTTGCGAAAGATTTAGGGGTAGACGGCATTCATCCGGGATACGGTTTTTTAAGTGAAAATGCCAATTTTGCCGAAAATGTTGAAAAGAATGGTATTACCTGGATAGGTCCCGGCTCTAAAGCCATTAAAATTATGGGAAGTAAACTGGCCGCTAAAGATGCAGTAAAAGCATACGATATTCCTATGGTTCCCGGTATAGACAAGGCCATAACCAATGTGGATAAAGCCAAAGAAATTGCCAGGAAAATTGGCTTTCCTATTCTTATAAAAGCCTCTGCCGGTGGTGGGGGAAAGGGAATGCGTATTGTAGAAGAAGAAAAAGACCTTGAAGACCAAATGAAACGTGCTATTAGCGAGGCTGAGTCGGCTTTTGGTGATGGGGCCGTTTTTATCGAAAAATATGTTTCATCACCCAGGCACATAGAAATTCAGGTGCTGGCCGATTCCCACGGAAATTACTTTCATCTTTTTGAACGTGAGTGCAGTATTCAACGTAGACATCAAAAAGTAGTAGAAGAAGCACCCTCGGTGGTGTTAGACTACAAACTGCGGAAACAAATGGGAAAAGCAGCCGTAAAGGTGGCAAAGGCCTGTGATTATGTAGGTGCCGGTACGGTTGAATTTTTATTCGACGAACATAAAAACTTTTATTTCCTGGAGATGAATACCCGTTTGCAGGTAGAACATCCCGTTACCGAATATATAACGGGGATAGACCTGGTAGAGCAGCAAGTTAAAATAGCCCGGGGCGAAAAATTAAATTTGCTACAGGAAGACTTAAAAATTAGAGGACACGCAGTTGAACTTCGAGTGTATGCTGAAGACCCTATGGATAATTTTATGCCAAGCGTAGGTAAATTGAAAAAATATACTATTCCAAAAGGAGTAAATATTCGGGTTGATAATGGTTTTGAAGAAGGGATGGAAGTTCCTATTTATTACGACCCCATGTTATCAAAATTAATTACGTACGGGAAAACCCGCGAGGAAGCAATTCAATTAATGCTGAAGGCCATACATGAATACGAAGTTGAAGGGTTAATGACCACGCTTCCTTTTGGTAAGTTTGTTTTTGAACATGAGGCTTTTAGGAGTGGAAACTTTGACACACATTTTGTGAAAAAGTATTATTCCGCTGAAAAACTTGAAGATGAAATTCAGGAAGAAGCAAAACTTGCGGCATTGGTAGCTTTAAAAAAATACCTTGAAGATAAGCAGCAGTTGCGTATCCCTCAAAACTGAAATAATAATTCTTTTTGAGTTAGCATAAAGCATCTCTTGTCCATAAAATATTAAAGAAAAAATCAATTTCGAGTGATACCTTGAAGTATGTGAATCTCGATAACTGAGTAAAAGAAAATATTGATGAGTCAGAATATAGAAAAGTTACAGGATAAAATTAAGAAGGCGAAACTAGGTGGAGGAGAAGATCGAATAGCCAGGCAACATGAGAAAAAGAAACTTACGGCCCGCGAACGTATAGATTATCTATTAGACGAAGGTTCTTTTGAAGAAATGGGGATTTTGGTAACCCATAGAACTACCGGGTTCGGAATGGAAGATCAAAAATTTTATGGGGATGGCGTGGTAACCGGATACGGTACCATTAACGGAAAACTGGTTTATATTTTCGCCCAGGATTTTACCGTTTTTGGTGGTTCTCTTTCAGAAACACATGCAGAGAAAATTTGTAAGGTAATGGATCTTGCGGTAAAGGTAGGAGCCCCCATGATTGGCTTAAACGATTCAGGAGGAGCCAGAATTCAGGAGGGAGTAAAATCTTTGGGAGGCTATGCCGATATTTTTCATAGAAATGTAAAAGCTTCAGGTGTAATTCCACAAATTTCAGCTATAATGGGGCCTTGTGCCGGCGGAGCTGTTTATTCGCCTGCCATGACAGATTTCACCCTTATGGTGCAGGATACCAGCTATATGTTTGTAACCGGTCCAAATGTGGTAAAAACGGTAACCAACGAAGAAGTGACTTCCGAAGAGCTAGGCGGGGCTTCCACCCACGCCACAAAATCTGGGGTTACACATATCACTTCTTTTAATGATATTGCCTGCCTGGAAGATATCAGGAAACTGGTAAGCTATATGCCGCAGAATAACAAAAAAACACCGGAAAAACTTCCCTATACAATGGGAGACGAAATTCGGGAAGAACTGGATAGTATTGTACCCGACAGTTCTACAAAGCCTTATGATATGCATGAGGTAATAAAGGGAATTATTGATACAGATTCGTTTTTTGAAATCCATAAAGACTATGCCGAAAATATTATTGTTGGTTTTGCCCGCCTGGGCGGAAGAAGTATTGGAATTGTTGCCAACCAACCCATGAGCCTGGCCGGGGTTTTAGATGTAGATTCGTCTAAAAAAGCAGCTCGTTTTACCCGGTTTTGCGACTGCTTTAATATTCCATTGTTGGTATTGGTAGATGTTCCGGGGTTTTTGCCGGGTACAGACCAGGAATGGAACGGTATTATTTTACACGGGGCCAAGTTACTTTATGCACTTAGTGAAGCTACGGTACCAAAAGTTACCGTAATTACCCGAAAAGCTTATGGTGGGGCTTACGATGTAATGAATTCCAAGCATATTGGTGCCGACCTTAATTTTGCCTGGCCAACTGCCGAAATTGCCGTAATGGGAGCCAAAGGAGCTAGTGAGATTATTTTTAGAAAGGAAATTAAAGAAGCTGAAGATAGTGAAGCAAAACTGGCCGAAAAGGAAGCTGAATATGCCGAGACTTTTGCCAATCCTTTTGAAGCTGCGCAACGCGGATTTATAGATGAGGTGATTATGCCACAGGAAACACGTAGAAAATTGCTGAAAGGTTTTAGTATGCTGGAAAACAAGGAGGTACTAAGGCCAGAGCGTAAACATGGGAATATTCCCCTATAAATTAATTTGTTTTTGTTTATTTTTAGAACAACTAACACATAAAGATTAAAGAATATGTCTAAAATTACTACATCAAATATAAAGCTTGAAAGAAAAAAGTTAGAGTTGGAATTTGAAATCGCTCATAGAGTTTATGAAGACGATATATTATTAAGCCAGGCTTACGATGAAACAATCCTTCCTGAATGGGAATAATAATACATATAAGATTTTTTATAAGTACCATTAAAACTTAGGTTTATTGGCAGGGCCAAAGGGTGTAACACCTCGAGGTAGTTTACTTAAATTTAAACCAACAAAAATGTGTCTTATCCTGCTGTGGGACAGACCTGGCGTAAATATGTCATAAGTGTGTCGCAAGATTTTTCCAGGCTTCAGTATAGATTTGCTAAAACATTAAATAATATTTATGAAAGATAATGAGTTAGCAAATAGATTAATTGAACTAAGAAAGAGAAAAGGTTTTTCCCAGGAGTTTTTAGCAGAAGAATCCGGTATTAGTTTAAGAACCATTCAACGTATTGAGAAAGGAGAGACCCAACCAAGAGGAGATACTTTACAACGCATAGCTAAAGGGCTTGGTGTAACTTCAGAGGAGCTTATTGATTGGAAGTTAGAAAAGAACAGCTCTTATTTGGTTTTGCTTAATACTTCGGCACTAAGCTTTCTTTTCTTCCCAATTTTAGGTGTTCTAATTCCGTTGGTGATGTGGGTTTCTAAGAAAAATAATGTTCATAAAGTGGACGAAGTTGGAAAGGAAGTAGTCAATTTTCAAATAACGTGGTGTCTTTTCATATTTTTATTTTACCTGTTAATTTTTGTTAGGATTATTTTTGATATTTCTATTTCGTTGCGTTTAAACCCGTTAGTGATTACGGCATATTTTGTTATTCTTTATATTTTGAATGTAACTTTGATTGTTTATAATTCAATTAGAATAAAAAAGTCCAAAAGCCCTAAATATGTGCTTAGAATACCATTCTTAAGATAATTTTCAAGGATACGTTAGTGTAGATTATATGAAATTCAATAAAGTTGTTTGTGTAGACCATACTAAACTTAAAGATTGGGCCATAGAAGAGCTCCAGGAATATAGTAGCGCTGAGGTTACCGTCTCTAAAGATAGCCCCGATTCAGAAAAGGAACTTATTGACAGGATTGGGGAAGCCGAAGCAATTATCGTTTCCTGGAAAACACAAATCCCTAAAAGTGTAATTAAAAAATGCGGTCAGCTTAAATATATAGGCATGGCTTGCAGTCTTTATGACGATGAATCGGCGAATGTAGCCGTAGATTTTGCGAGGGAAAAAGGAATTAGCGTAAAAGGAATTTTTGACTATGGAGATCCCGGAGTGGTAGAGTTTATAATCTCTGAATTAATTCGTTTGCTTCATGGATTTGGTAAAAACCAATGGCGTGAAATGCCGGTAGAGATCACCGGTAAAAAGATTGGAATTATAGGTTTGGGTACTACCGGTCAATTATTGGCGAAAGCCTTACTGGCCCTCAACGCCGATATTTATTATTTTAGCAGAACCCGAAAAAAAGATTGGGAAGCTAAAGGCCTTACCTATTTACCATTGGAAGAACTACTAAAAACTTCAGAAATAATCTCGCTACATCTTCCTAAAAATACCAGGATATTGGGAGCGAGAGAGTTTAAACACTTAGGTTCAGGTAAAATCCTAATCAATACTTCATTGGGGCTACCTTTTAATGAAAAAGCTTTTGTTGATTGGTTAAAAATTGAGACTAATTATGGGATTTTTGATGGGGATGGAGGTGCGTCACTTTCTGAAGCTGTAAAAGAGATGAGTGGACTTATTTCCTATCAAAAAAGTGCCGGCTGGACTGCCGAAACCCAGGAGCGTCTATCTAAAAAAGTACTGGAGAATTTAAAATCTTATTTTAATTAGTTCGAGAGAATATTTATAGACATTAGTACGAAGAGGCTGGTTTCGTCAAGCTGAACTTGTTTTCAGCTTCTAAGATGTTTTGATTATCAAAATCTTAGATCCCCGAAAAAATAATCGGGGCAGGCTCTGAAATAAATTCAGGATGACGATTTTAAAAACTTTTCAGACAATCTATTTTTTTAATAGGTTTTTCCTGTAACAATTGTTACTGTCTTAATTGAAAATTTGCAGTTAATTTGCATTTCGAAAAAAAAAAAGAAACTATGGAATGGATTTTTGAGCCGTGGCCCTGGTATGTAGCAGGACCACTTATTGCTTTAATAATGTTTTTACTAATCTTTATCGGTAAAGGTTTTGGGATGTCTTCTAACCTAAGGACTATGTGTACGCTTTGCGGGGCAGATTCTAAAGCCGATTTTTTTGATTTCGACTGGAAATCGCAACGTTGGAACCTTATTGTAGTTGTTGGAGCCATCATTGGTGGTTTTATTGCCGCAAATTTTTTAAGCAATGATCTTTCTGTGGCTATAAATCCAGAAACCGTTAGCAACTTAAAGGAACTGGGCTTTAATAGTGCAGGAGAGGCTTATTTACCTACCGAACTCTTTACCTGGGAATCTGTAGGTGGTATCAAAGCTTTAATCATTCTTTTAGTTGGAGGAATTTTAATTGGCTTTGGTGCGCGTTATGCCGGGGGCTGTACCTCTGGTCACGCAATTTCAGGTTTAAGTAACCTGCAATTACCTTCTTTAATAGCCGTAATCGGCTTTTTTGTAGGTGGGTTACTAATGGTGCACATTTTATTTCCGTTAATATTTTAAATTGAAATTATGAGAAGTGTAGGATATTTATTGATAGGTATATTTTTTGGAATCGTAATGTTTAAATCTGAAGCTGCTTCCTGGTTTAGAATCTATGAGATGTTCCAGTTTCAATCTTTTCATATGTATGGAATTATAGGTTCTGCTTTGGTTTTAGGTGTAATTGGTGTTCAGGTTATTAAAAGGAATAACCTAAAATCTTTTTTCGGGCAACGAATCACTTTTATTCCTAAGGAGAAAAGTTTTAGCCGTTATATGTATGGAGGGATTATTTTTGGATTAGGTTGGGCGCTTGCAGGTGCCTGTCCCGGCCCCATCTTTACCTTAATAGGTGCAGGTTTTATGCCTATATTAATTGTTTTTGCCGGATCACTACTCGGTACTTTTTTATATGGCTTACTTCGTAAAAAACTTCCGCATTAAAATAAAAATGTTTCCCGGCTATATTTTGAATTTAATTAGCCGGGGGGGCATTAGGTACTTTAATTTATTGGTACCGCCAAAGGGTAGAATACCCCGAGGCTTGTCTCGAAATTAAAAATTTGTTTCCAACGAATGCCTTTTGGGCTTGCCCCTAGGTAGGTCACTTTTTTTCGGAAGAAATATAGAAATAGGGGAGTGAAATATGATATTTTACTACAATTAACCTAATGGCAATTACAATTATTGAGGTGGTGAGATATATAATATCCCGATTAACCTCCAAATCGTGCATAATTACAAAAACCAGTCCGCCAACGATACAGGCAGTAGCGTAGATTTCTTTTCTAAAGATAACCGGAATTTCATTACAAAGTATATCACGAATAACACCGCCAAAAGTACCTGTCATGGCTCCTATGGCAACACAAATTATAGGATCGAGATCATTTCTTATGCCTATTTCTACTCCGGTAATGGTAAAGATTCCTAAACCAATAGTATCAAAAAGAAATAGCGACTTTTTAAGATAATTAATTTTGTTCCGAAAAATTATGGCTAAAATGGTAACTGCTCCAATTAAATACACATAAATGGTATTTTCCATCCAGGTAACGGGAGTATTGCCAATAAGGGTGTCCCTTAGGGTACCACCACCAATGGCAGTAACAAACCCAATAATAAAAATTCCGAAAAGGTCCAGCCTGCGGTCCATAGCTGCCAGGGCACCGGAGATTGCAAAGGCTATGGTTCCCAGGATGTCTAGAATATTAAATAAGGTAAATTCCATTTACTTGATATTCGAGAATTAAAAATCCCGGGGCTTTTCCCGAAATTATAGGTTATAATACAAATGCTTGGCCTATCTTTTTGATAGATGATTTTAGGCAAAGGTATAGTTAATTATGAAAAGCTAAGAATTTTTTCTTTTTTTGAACCAAATCTATACCTTCCAATTATTACTGAATAGTAAAACTTAATTAGATTCGTGTAAGTTTATAAGGAAACTTACTACTTTTGTAACATAGAAAAACAATATAAAATGAGCGATAAACTAGAAAGAATAAAGACGTTGATTATAGGATCTGGCCCAGCTGGATATACTGCGGCGATTTATGCAGCAAGAGCCGATCTTAAACCTGTAATGTATACCGGTCTTGAACCCGGAGGGCAGTTAACTACAACCACCGAAGTAGATAATTTCCCTGGATATCCCGAAGGCGTAGATGGTCCAAAAATGATGATGGATCTGCAAAAACAAGCCGAACGTTTCGGAACCGAAGTGCGTATGGGAATGGTAACCGAAGTAGACTTTAGTGATAAGGTGGGCGGAATTCATAAAGCCTGTATAGATAATTCTACCTGGGTTGAAGCCGAGTCTGTTATTATTTCTACCGGCGCTACTGCAAGATATTTAGGTTTGCCTAGTGAACAACGTTTACGAGGTGGTGGAGTTTCTGCTTGTGCTGTTTGTGATGGTTTTTTCTATAAAGGTCAGGATGTTGCTATCGTTGGAGGTGGAGATACCGCTGCCGAGGAAGCGACCTATTTGGCAAACATCTGTAATAAAGTAACGATGTTGGTTCGCGGTGATCAAATGCGTGCGTCTAAAGCTATGCAGCATCGTGTAAATAACACTAAAAATATAGATCTTCGTTACCACACCGAAGTTGATGAAGTTATTGGGGAGCAAGTGGTTGAAGGTTTAAGTATGCTGAATAAAGAAACCGGTGAAAAAGAGAAAATTGAGATTACAGGTTTGTTTATTGCTATTGGCCACAAGCCAAATACCGATATTTTTAAAGACAAATTAACGATGGATGATACCGGCTATATTATTACCGAAGGTAAATCTACAAAAACAAATGTACCGGGAGTTTTTGCCTCGGGTGATGTTCAGGATAAGATTTATCGTCAGGCGGTAACGGCAGCAGGTACCGGATGTATGGCTGCTTTAGATGCTGAACGTTATTTGGCAGAAGTGGAAAGCGAAGAAGGAGAAGAAGTGAAAACTACCAAAAAAGTAGGAGCTTAATTTCTTGAAAAATTATAGTAAAAAACCTCACAAATCTATAAGAGCTGTGAGGTTTTTTTTGTTTTTGGAATATGTTTGCCAATTAGTTCTACTAATATTCTAAACCGATTTTGGTTCTAACCTTATCTAATAAATCAATTAGTTGCAAGCTTTTTTTGAAAGTCATTTCGGTACTTTCGGTTTTGCCTTCACACAACATTTTTTGAACATGTTCGGCTTCAAAATTATAACCGTTGGAGCTTACGTTAAATTCTTTGGTGTCTTCCAATTCTGGAGTTTGAATAGTGATACTTGTAGGTTCATGAAACCTTTTATGTAAGGTAAGTTTAGCATTTTCAAACTGAATGATGGCCGCAGTAGATGTTTGTTCTATAATAGAGCTGCGCAAATTGGCTTTAACATTTTTTGGATATTTAAAAACCATGTTACATTCTTTATCTATGCCGGTTTCACTAAATATTGCCTGTGCTTCAATATCTTCCGGAACTCCCAATGCACTTAGCGCCATAAAAATCGGATAAATCCCAATATCTAACAAACTACCACCTCCCAGGCTTTTATTATAGAGTCGTTTGTCTAAATCTACCGGTGCCGGAAAACCAAAATCTGCTTCTAAGCTCTTAATCTTCCCATATTTCTCAGACTCAATTAAATCAAGTACATATTTAAAATGTGGTAAAAATTGAGTCCACATGGCTTCCATTAGAAAAACTTGCTGTTTTTGTGCCCTGGCAATCATTTCTTCTACCTGTTTTTTATTGATAGCAAAAGGTTTTTCGCATAAAACCGCTTTTTTATTATCCAGGCATAGTAATGTATGTTCATAATGAAAAACATGAGGAGTGGCAATATAAACCACATCTAATGCTTCGTCTGCCAGCATGCTTTCGTAGCTGGGAAATAATTTTGTAGCTCCATGTGTTTTGGCAAAACTTTCAGCTTTGGTTTTAGACCTACTGGCTACCGCATATATTTCGGCACCTTCTACATCTTTTAATGCAGTGGCGAATTTTCCTGCT
Organism: Salegentibacter maritimus; assembly: GCF_016236975.1. Classification (NCBI taxonomy): domain Bacteria; kingdom Pseudomonadati; phylum Bacteroidota; class Flavobacteriia; order Flavobacteriales; family Flavobacteriaceae; genus Salegentibacter; species Salegentibacter maritimus. Next base: position 331,373 of record NZ_JAEHNY010000002.1, on the reverse strand, counting down.
ATTTTTCCGAGGCCAAGAATGCCCCATTTAATTTTTTTCATCTAAAATATAATTTGTCTTTTGCCATCAATTTAATGAACGGCATTATTAGCGATACTCTTTTATTTTATGTTCGGGGGTTTTTATGAATAATTCTAAAATTAAGGCAAGTGCCATAACCAGTAAGCATCCCGCCAAATTAAGCCATAAGTAGGGCATTACATCTAAAGTAAAGATGACAATTATTATAAACTGTGTAATTATAGCCGCTATAAAAACAGAATTACTATTCACTCTTTTAATAAAAAAGGCCAGTAAGAAAATACCTAAAACATTGCCATAGAAAATAGAGCCAATAATATTTACAAGCTGAATAAGATTGTCGAATAAATTAGCAAAACTGGCAAAAGCAATAGCTATAAGTCCCCAAATAAGCGTAAACCATTTAGATGCTTTTACATAATGTTCATCAGATTTTTCTGTTTTTCTACTTCTTTTATAAAGATCTATAGAAGTAGTAGAGGACAAAGCATTTAGTTCTGATGCGGTAGAGGACATGGCAGCCGACAGGATTACCGCCAGTAAGAGCCCGATTAGTCCTCTTGGCAGATTATTAAGGATAAAGTGAATAAAAACATAATCTTTATCGTTGCTTTCTGCATCTTTATCTGAAGCATCTATTAATTTCCTCGCTTTTTGTCTGGTTTTGTTTTCAGAAGCCTGTAACGAAGCTAGATTTTCACGGTATACTGCATTATTTTCCTTATTAAAATCATTATTCTCTGCGAATGCTATATGAAGGTTTTGCTTTTTTTGCTGAATGGCATCGTGCTCCTGCATTAAATCTTCGTATTGCCGGCCATAATCTGAATTCAAAACAGTTTCGGTAGCCGCAGGATTAAAATTAAGCGGAGCATTGTTAAACTGATAAAACACAAAAACCATCACGCCCACAAGCAAAATAAAGAACTGTAGAGGTACTTTTAGCATAGCGTTCATAATCATTCCCATTCTACTCTCTTTAACCGACTTACCGCCTAAATAGCGTTGTACCTGGCTTTGGTCTGTTCCGAAATAAGAAAGGGCCAAAAAACCACCTCCAATAATTCCGCTCCAAAAAGTATAGCGGTTTTCAAAGTCGAATGAAAAATCTAAAATTTCCATTTTACCACTGGCACCGGCAATTTCTAATGCATTGCTAAAGTTTATGTTTTCGGGAAGGTAACTTAGAATAATAAAGAATGCTGCAAACATCCCGGTTAAGATCACGGCCATTTGCTGTTTGTGGGTAACATTTACAGCTTTAGTGCCCCCTGCAACCGTATAAATAATAACAAGCGAACCTATAAGTACAGTAAGGCCAGAAAGGTTCCAGCCCAAAACAGCCGATAAGATTATGGCCGGGGCAAATATGGTGAGCCCGGCTGCCAATCCTCGTTGAATTAAAAATAAAATAGCGGTCAGTGTTCTGGTTTTTCTATCGAAACGAGATTCTAAATATTCGTAGGCGGTATAAACATTCAGCCTTTTATAAATGGGAATAAAAAACATACAAATAACCACCATGGCCAGGGGCAGCCCAAAGTAAAACTGCACAAAGCCCATTCCGTCGTTAAAAGCCTGCCCAGGAGTAGAAAGAAAGGTGATTGCACTGGCTTGCGTGGCCATGGTAGAGAGCCCAATGGTCCACCAGCGGGTTTCACTTCCACCGCCAATAAAATTGCGGGCACCTTTATCATTTTTTGTTTTATATACGCCGTATGCCACAATAAAGGCCAGGGTACCAAAAAGAATTATCCAGTCTATTAATTGCATATTATGAGAATAGGGACATGATGAAATAAAAAATTAGAATATAAACAGCATTGGCTAGAAGAACCATGGTATAGGATTTATTCCATGTAAATTTTTCGGGTTTTTTCATTATTTTCCAATTGAAATCATATTAGCAAAAAGCCTGTAAGCTCCGGCTACTCCAGCGGGGAATTGCCTAAAAAAGCTTAATCCGGTATAAATAAAATAACCTTCTCCATATTGCGCAACCAATAAACTTCCATTTTTAGGTGACTCGTTTTCATCTTGCATAGATAGGATAGGGGTAAACTCCTCGCTCCAGGCATCCGGAAAATAAAGCCCGCGCTCCTGAACCCAGTTATCAAAATCATTTTTGGTGATTTTATTGGGGAAATTTAAAACCGGATGATTTTCGGCTAAAAACCTAACTTCAGCGGTTTCATCGGTTACACGATCGCGAGATAATTCTAATGGGAAGGGAGCTATTTTATTGGTAACCAAACCGCGACTGGTATTGTATTGTACGATTAAATTTCCGCCACTTTTTACATAATCAAAAAGTATTTTTTGCTTGAATTTTAAGTCTTTAAGCGTATTTAATGCACGAATCCCCAGGACGATAGCATCGTATTTTTCTAAGGAAGAAGCGGAAATTGAAGCCGCATTTAATTTTTCTACACTATAGCCTATTTGCTCTAAACTTTCGGGAACCATATCGCCTGCGCCTTCAATATAACCAAGGAGTTTTCCTTTTTTTTCAATCTCCAAACGAGCAACTTTTAATTTTGAAGGAGTTACCAGGTTTTGCTTTGGAATATGTTTGTAGTCTATGGTGATTAATTTTTCTGAAAATTCCTTTCCGTTCACAAGGGCCGTGGGGCTAATAAATGTTTCGTTTTGATTTTTGGGCGGTACAACCTGAAAAGAATGTATTTGAGTGCTACCTTTTTGTTGAAGCTGAAATTTTTGTTCTTCAGGTTTTATAGTCCAGCCTTCTCCGGCCGAAAGACTAACTTCTCCCTGTACATTTGCTTTTCCCGAAGTAAGTTTTACCGAAATTTTTTTGGGTTCGGCATTTTCAAAAATTACAACCTCCTCTTCAAAAGAAATAGAAACCTCGGGTATCACCTCAAATGCCTGGTAGGTTTCTCCAAACACAGGGTCGTTGAATTTATAAACTATTGGCCTTTCAAAAGTTAGGCTAAGTCCATTAAAATCCAGTTCAAAAAGACTTTTGCTAAGTTCAGGTGTTTCTGGAAGTCCTCTTAATTGCTGGTCTTTTACTATATATATTCCGTTATTGGCAGTTTCTTTTAACCAATATGGCGTGGTGTATGGCGTGTTTTTAGGGATTTTTAGGCTTACTTCACTGTGCCAGGCGGTATTATTTTTCAAGTTTATTTGGGGGTGGGTTTTGGTGTTATTCGGACTTAACTCTACAGAATTTAAACTAATTGGAAAATCACTTCTATTTATCGCTTCTAGTTTTACCTGAACACTATCTTGCGGTGTAGCCGAAGCCCGGCTGGCTACTGCCTCTAAAAATAAACCTGCGCTTGCATAGATAATGTCTTTAATTTCTTTGGTTTTTTGTTCTCGCCAGTGCCTATTGGGAAGTTTCTGTATTAAAGTATAAGCCTCTAAAAGTTTTGGCAAACTAGCTGAGGGATCTTTAAAATTGAAATCTTTTTCAACCTGGGTTAGGATTTCACCAATGGCTTTACCACCTTCTAGCTTATTCCAGGAGGTATCAATGTTTTTAAACACATTTTGTGACCGGAGGGTATCCCCTTTAATAGGTTCTAAGTATTCCATTTGACTGCCCCGAGAGCCCGTACTCCCAAAGCCCTGAGATTGGTGTTGACTTCGGCTTAAAGAAGAAATTTCTGGATTTGATAGCCCTAGAAGTGGGAAATAGGTTCCGGTATCAAAACTTATAAATTGGTTTTTATTGGCTTCTTCAAAAGCTTCCTGGCCGCCATAAAACCAGGGGGAAGTATTAAAATAAACGCGTTTAGATTGATGGGGTTTGGTAAATTCTAACTGTTCGTGGAATTTGGCCGGATTTGCTGCCGCTTCAAAAGCTTCCAGGCTTAATAAAGCAGAAGATGTATGATGCCCGTGGGTGGTACCCGGAGTTCTATGATCAAACCTATTAATTATAATATCGGGTTTAAAATTTCTAATAATCCATACCATATCTGCAAGTACTTTTTCTTTATCCCATATTTTTAGAGTTTCTACCGGGGTTTTAGAATAGCCAAAATCGTTAGCGCGGGTAAAAAATTGTTCACCACCGTCTATTCGTCTGGCTGCAAGCAATTCCTGGGTTCTAATTACGCCTAATTGTTCTCTTAATTCGGACCCAATAAGATTTTGGCCTCCATCGCCCCGGGTTAAAGAGAGGTAGGCAGTTCTTGCATTTTTCTCGTTAGAAAAATAGGAGATTAAGCGAGTATTTTCGTCATCTGGATGAGCGCCAATATATAAGACAGATCCCAGGAAGTTTAGTTTCTTTATTTTCTGAAAAATTTCAGAAGCATTTAATTTTTCGGGTTGCTGGGCGTGTATATTCAGCAAAAAAAAGCAGCAAAGTAAACTAAGTAAGTTACGCATAAATCTTAAGGCAGTTAAATGAGGTTACCAAATATAAAAACTTTAGCCGCCTGAAGATAAGATTTTACCGGATAATAGGAGGTAAATGTCTGGGAACTTTCATTAAATTTAATATTTGTTTGTTATAAAGCAGGAGCTTAAGCCTAAGATCTTAAGTTTTTGAGTTAAACGATTTAAAAACGTTTTTTGAACTTTTTCAGGTCGCAAAATATCGTTGAATTATTGGTGACCTAAGTTGAAAAGAGTGCTTTTAATAAAAATTACAGGCTGCTTTTACCTTCATCAAGAAAAACGTCTTTGGCCACCAGGGATACTGCTTTTTGTAAAATAAGGTTATTGGGGTATGTGATAAGTTCACCGTCTAATGTCCTGAGGTGTAAATGAAAAGCCTTTATATCTTCAATAACAGCTTCAACAGGTAGGTCTTTGTCATGAATCTTTATTTTATCCCCAATTTTATATGGGAAAGAAAAGAATAGAATAATCCCCGAAGTAATATTACTCAGTATAGACCAGATGGCAAAAAGTGCTACTCCCAGCACTGCAAAAACCGAAGAAAAGATAAGGGAGATTTCTGTAAGGCCAACCCCCCAGGCTAATGAAAGTAAGAATACAGCAATAAGTAGAATTAAAATATTAATATACTTGAACATTAGCCTGGTTCTCGTAAAATTAATTTCACTGCGTTTCCCTACTTTATGGGCTGCTTTTTTTAAAAGAAATTGAACAATTAATAAAACAAAAATGGTGGCTACCGTATAGGAGATTTCGGTTTTATATATTGAAAACACTTCGTACATAACTTATACTAAATTTTGATACAAAGTTAATCTAAAAAGCCAGTTCTAAATAGAAATAGAAGAAACAATTTTTTAAATTATTATCGTGAATTATAAGTTAATGTAAGTAAGTTTAAATTGCTTTTAATTAGGTGTTTGTGTTATTTTATGTGCGTGTCTTGTTTGTTTTTTATAGCTTGAACCTATTCGTGAATGATGGTGTTTTGTATACTTTCAATTATAATACAGAAGCTCGATTTTTAGGTGGCTAGTATATGCAGATTAATGAAGTATAGCTAACAAAGTAAATTACTAATTCTATACTCGAGGTTAATTTTAAAAGCGTGTATAGAAATTTTAAAAAAGAACCAAAAATGTGCTAAAATATGATCGTGGTCAGTATGTGAAAATTGGCTTTTTACTTTTTTTGCAGTGTTTTTTATAGATAAGATACTTTTTGTAATCCTGGTAAAGTAAGCACTAATAAATTTTTGAATGAAGACAAAGATGGAACTAATGGCCCCAGCGGGAAATTTTGAATCTCTGCAGGCGGCTTTGGATAATGGCGCAGATTCAGTTTATTTTGGAATAGACCAGCTTAATATGAGGGCCAGGGCTTCTGTGAATTTTACGATGGAAGATTTACCTGAAATTACTAAAAGATGTAGTGCTAAAAATGTACGCACCTATCTTACCCTTAACACTATTATCTACGATCACGACCTATCGCTTATTAAAAGTCTCTTAAGGCAGGCAAAAGATGCCGGGGTAACGGCTGTTATTGCCTCCGATCAGGCGGTAATTGCTTCTGCAAGAGAGCAGGGAATAGCAGTACACATTTCTACACAACTTAATATTACCAATATTGAAACGGTGAAATTCTACAGTCTTTTTGCCGAAACTATGGTGCTTTCCCGGGAGTTAAGTTTGAGACAGGTTAAAAGGATCACAGAACAGATTCAAAAAGAACAAATAAAAGGCCCTTCAGGCGAATTGGTGAAGATAGAGGTTTTTGGCCACGGTGCCTTATGTATGGCGGTTTCAGGAAAATGCTATTTAAGCCTTCATTCACATAATTCTTCTGCAAATAGGGGTGCTTGTAAACAGAATTGCCGAAAGAAATATACCGTTATAGACCAGGAAACCGGTTTTGAGATTGAGGTAGATAATGAATATATGATGTCACCAAAAGATCTTTGTACTTTAGACTTTCTGGACCAGGTAATGGGTGCCGGTATAAATATCTTAAAAATTGAAGGACGTGGTCGTGCACCTGAATATGTAGCTACCGTAATCAGGGTGTATAGAGAAGCTTTAGATGCGCTATATGAAGATACATTTACTTCTGAAAAGGTTGAAATTTGGATGAAGCAGTTGACTACGGTTTATAATCGGGGGTTTTGGAGTGGTTATTATTTAGGGCAAAAACTTGGAGAATGGAACAATACCTCGGGATCTCAGGCCACCCAGAAAAAGATTTATGTGGGCAAAGGTGTACATTACTTCCCTAAAGCGGAAGTGGCTGAATTTAAAATAGAAGCTTACGATATCAAAAAAGGTGATAAGCTATTAATTACCGGCCCCAGTACAGGAGCCAAAGAAATTGATTTGAAAGAGTTATTTGTAGATGAAACCAGTGTGGAAAAAGCCATAAAAGGAGATTCTTGCACAATAAAACTGCCTTTTAGGGTAAGGCTTTCAGATAAACTTTATAAAATAGTAGAAGCTTAATGGTGGTAGTAACGCTACAGCGCAATAAATGTATTGGATGTAATTATTGTGTAGAGCTTGCCCCTGCACAATTTCAGATGTCTAAAAAAGATGGGAAATCGGTTTTGCTAAAAGCTAAAGATAATAAAGGTTTTCATACCCTTAAATCTCCAGATTATAGTATCCTGGCACCGGCTGAAGCGGCAGCAAATGCCTGTCCGGTTAAAATTATCAAGGTAAAAGCTATTTAAAATTTGGGTTGACTTTTATAAACTTTTGCTGTAGAACCAGAACAACAAATACCTTAAGCTAGATCTAGTAACTCCTGGTATACCAGGTGTGTGGGTAGGCCTACCACGTTAAAATAACTTCCTTCCAGGTTAGTGATTCCTATAAGTCCAATCCATTCCTGTATTGCATAGCCTCCTGCTTTATCAAAAGGTTTAAAATTTTCTACGTAATAATCAATTTCACCGGGCGTAAGCTCTTTAAAGCTTACTTTGGTTTCGCAATTTACCGTAGATTGATGCGTATATGTAGTAAAGCAAACCGAAGTGAAAACGCTATGGCTTTTACCTGAAAGAGATCTAAGCATTTCTTTAGCTTCAGGTGCGGTAGACGGTTTTCCCATTGCCTTGCTATCATTGTAAACAATAGTATCGCTTGTAATTAAAATTTGGTCTTTTTTTAATTCTTTCTGAAAAGCTTCGGCTTTTAATTGAGCGAGGAAATCGGTTATTTCTTCCTTTTGAAGATATTCTGGATGAACTTCTTTGACCGGTCTTACATCTATTTTAAAAGGGATGTCAAGATCTTTAAAGAATTGATGGCGTCTTGGTGAGCCCGAAGCAAGAATTATTTCTTTATTTTTTAAAAGTTCTTTTAACATAATAGGATTAACGTAAAAATTGATGAAAACCGATAGAAATAAGTCCGAAAAATAAAATAATTTTTAATACTAAACTCAAGTGAGAGTAATCACTCTTTTTCTTAGCCTCCCAAATACGCACCTGAAAATAGAGTAGGGGCGCCAGGATAAAGGTTAAGGTGTAGATTACCAGAAAAGTATTTTCAAAAAGATAATTATAGATATAATATATAATCGAAACTACTGGTAGGATGCCAAGTGCAAAAATTATCTTATTGGTGCGCTTATGTCCTAAAATAATAGGGAGTGTTTGTATACCGGCATTATGATCTCCTTTAATATCTTCCTGGTCTTTTACCATTTCCCGTAATAAATTTAGTAAAAAGGCGAATACTGCGTAATCTGTTAGAATAGAAAACAATAAGGATTGTATTTGCTTGTTTTGAGGGGAAATTGCCGGGAAAAGATCAAAAATAGCGGGCAATAGTACTACGAAAGCTACCAGAAAACTAATGATAATATTTCCTAAAAAAGGAATTTGTTTTAGATAACTCGCATATAAATAGAGAAGCGCCGAAGAAAAAATGAATATGGCTACAAAACCGGGTTTTTCAAGCAGGTTTGCCAGGTAAAAGCCCAACCCAACGCCAATAATATTTAAAATTATAAATAGGTTGTTCGCTTTTTTTTCTGAAATCTTATTTCCAACAATTAGTTTTTCGGGTTTATTGACTTTATCGGCCTGGATATCATAAATATCATTAATCACATAGCCCGAGGCCGCAATACAAACGGTGGCCAGGGTTAAAAGCGAATAGCCAAACGCATTTAGTGTAATAGCAGCACCAAAGCCCTCAAAAAACGAAAACTTTATAAGGAGCAGGGTGAGGCATATAAAAATAAGGTTAGGCCATCTTACCAGCTTTAAATAGGCGATCATATACTAGATTATTCAGAAACAAACTTTAAACCTACAATTGAAATTATTAGCGTACTTAGAAAGAAAATACGCCAAAAGTTGGCAGGTTCTTTAAATATAAAAATCCCAAGTAAAACAGTGCCAACGGCACCTATACCTGTCCATACTGCATAGGCAGTGCCAATGGGTAGTGTTTGGGTAGCTTTATAGAGCAAAAACATACTGATGCTTAGGGATATTAAAAAACCTGCAAACCAAAGATTAGAGCTGTAACCGGTGGTAAGCTTTGTTTTTCCCAGGCAAAAGGCAAAGCCTACCTCAAAAAGTCCGGCGAGAATTAATAAAACCCAGTTCATTATGCTTTGTCAATCCATTTACCCTGAACTTTCATTACTTGTTCTATTACATCGCGAACGCAACCTTTACCTCCCTTTTTATGAGAAACATACCTGGAGATTTCTTTAACTTCTGCTACTGCATCTTGCGGGCAACAAGGCAGGCCAACAAGTTTCATAGGGTAATAGTCTGGGATGTCGTCTCCCATATAGAGTACGTTTTCGGCATTTATATTATAAATATCAAAGAATTCATCCATTTGTTCCACTTTATCGTGAATACCCAAATAAATATCATTTATTCCAAGATCTCTTAGCCTTTTTCTTACTCCTTCATTTTTGCCGCCAGAAATAATACAAACCGTATAGCCGGCATTTTTTGCAGCTTTAAGTGCATAACCATCTTTAATATTCATAGTGCGCAGTAGTTCTCCGCCAGTACTAACCTGAATGCTTCCATTTGTTAACACGCCGTCTACATCAAATACAAAAGTGTTGATGTGATTTAGATATTCTTTATAGTTCTTTTCCATGTAAATCTTGAATAGATTGGGTTATTTCCCTGTATAGGTTTTTGTGTTTATTCGATAAAATTGCTAAATGTGTTTCTATTGTTTTATGATCATTTCTTAGTGCAGGACCGGTTTGGGCTTCGTAAGGCGATAAAGTTTGAATTTTTGAAGCCGTTTCACTAATAAGTGGCTTTAAAATGCTAAAGTCTACAGCGTGCTCATTACAAATTTCAGCTCCAATAGCATATAGATGATTGCTAAAATTGTTTATGAAAACTGCGGCCACGTGTAAAGCTTTTCGCTGTTCAGAATTAACTTCACGTACATCTTTTGAGATTGTAAGAGCTAGGGTCTTTATTTTTTCCAGGTTTTCTGCGGAATTTGCTTCTATGCAAATTGGAATTTCAGTGAAATCTATAGTAGTATTCCTGGAAAAACTTTGCAAAGGATAAAAAATACCATAGTTGGCTGTATGTTTTAACCTATTTATACCTACGGCTCCCGAGGTGTGTAAAATAATGCCTTTGTATTTGTTTAGTTGCTGGGCAATTTCAGCAATAACATCATCTTTTATAGCTATAAAGTAAAAATCTGCCTTTTTTAATTGCTGGATATTTGTGGTAGTATTTGTAAGATTGGAGAAGCTTTTTAGGCTCTCTTTATTATGGTTATATACCTGTATAACATCTATATTTTCTTTTTCAGAAAAAGCTTTGAATAGATGAGATGCAACATTCCCGGTTCCTAAAATGACAACTTCTAACATTCGGCTAAATTATTAAAAATAATCAGGCAATAAAATTAACATTTGTGTCGGGAAATGTCTTTGTTTTTCCTTATGCAAACCATTAAAAATCCCTAAATTTGCAGGCTTAAAATAGCTACTTCATGCAAAATAAAATAGCCTCTGTCATATTTTCTACCCGTATCATGGCAGTTTTGTTTGTGGTCTTTTCAGTGGCCATGGCGTTCGGAACATTTATAGAAAGTTGGTATAGTATAGAAACGGCAAGAGTGTTAATTTATAACACCTGGTGGTTTGAAGGTATTATGCTGTTTTTTGTGATTAATTTTATAGGTAATATTAAACGTTATAATCTTCATAAACGTGAAAAATGGTCTTCCCTCTTACTGCACTTGTCTTTTATATTAATTTTAGTTGGGGCTTTTATAACCCGCTATATTAGTTATGAGGGGATAATGCCTATTAAAGAAGGGGAAACCACTAACATTATGCTTTCTCAAAAAACCTATTTTAGCGCTTTTATAGACGGCGAAATAGATGGAGAGCCTCGCAGAAGGGTTTTGGAAGAACCGGTGCTTTTTGCTCCGGAAACAGAGAATGAATATGTGTTGAATACCGATTATAACGGGCAGCCGGTTACTATAGAGGCAACTAATTTTATTTATGGTGCTAAGGAAGAGTTGGTTCCTACTGAAGATGGCGATGTTTACCTTAAACTGGTTGAATCTGGTGGTGGTGGTGGACGTCACGATCACTACTTAAAAGAAGGGGAGGTACAAAATGTTCATAATGTATTATTTGCCTTAAATAAACCTACAGATGGCGCTATTAATATACAATATGATGAAGAAACAGGTAAATATACCATAAACTCACCTTTTGAAGGTGATTATATGCGAATGGCCGACCAGGAGCGAGGAAATTTGTTGCAGGATTCTACCCAAACTTTAATGTTGCGTTCGCTTTATAATATTGGTGCTATGCAATTTGTAATACCCGAGCCCGTAATTAAAGGGAAATATGATATTGTTAAAACACCAGAAAAAACAGATGGCCAGTCTGATGCCTTAACAGTGAAGGTTTCTTCACAAGGGGAGTCTGAAACAGTAACTATAATGGGTGGCCAGGGAATTCCCAGTGAGCCTCATAAAGTAGAACTGGCAGGTCTCGAGTTTTACCTAAATTACGGTAGTAAGGAAATTGAACTTCCTTTTGCATTAAAACTCAATGATTTTATTGCTGATAAATATCCGGGTACCGAAAATAGCTACTCCTCTTTTAAAAGTAAAGTGGAAATAGTTGAAGAAGGAAAGGAAAATGTGCCGTATGAAATTTATATGAACCACGTGTTGGACCATAAGGGTTTTAGGTTTTTCCAGGCTAGTTTTATGCCAGATGAGAGCGGAACAGTACTTTCTGTAAATCATGATTTTTGGGGAACCTGGGTAACGTATATTGGCTATACGCTACTTTATATAGGCCTTATGCTTATTCTGTTTGATAGGGGGTCAAGATTTGGAAAGCTGAAAGAAATGTTGGAAAAAGTAAAAAGTAAAAAGAGCAGGTTAACCACAGTGCTGGCTTTCTTTATGCTGGCAGGTTCTATGTTTGCCCAGGCTCCAAATGATAGCCATCAACATGCTGAATCGGCAAAGAGAGAAGTAGACTCTATTCTTAAGTCTAATGCTATAAGCAAAGAACATGCAGCAGAATTTGGCCGTTTGGTTATTCAGGATGCAGGTGGTAGGATGAAACCGGCTAATACTTATTCTTCTGAATTACTTAGAAAGTTAAGTAAATCTGATGAATATGAAGGCTTAAGTTCAGACCAGGTATTGGTATCATTAACCCAAAATCCAATGATTTGGTACAATGTACCTATCATTTATGTTGAAAAGCATAATGATAGTTTACATCATATTTTGGATGTAGAAGAAGGTAAAAAGTACTTAACCCTTAGTAATTTTTTTGATGAAATGGGGAACTATAAACTTTCTCCAATGTTGGAGAAGGCTTATAAAGCTGCAGTACCCAATAAATTTGAAAAAGATTTTATTAATACCGATAAAAAGGTAAACTTATTATACAGGGCTCTACAGGGAAAAATACTTCGAATTTTCCCAATTCCGGGACATGAGAACAACAAATGGGTTTCCTATCCTGAATTGGAAGATGAAGGTGTGGTATTTAAGGGGATGGATTCTGTTTATACCAAACAAATTCTACCGTTATATATGACAGCCCTTTCCGATGCAAGTGAAACCGGGGATTATAGCAAAGCCAATCAATATCTTGAAAGCATTAAAGGCTTTCAAAAGAAATTTGGAGAGGAGGTAATGCCATCAAAAGACAGGATAAACGCCGAAATCCTTTACAATAAATACGATGTTTTTAGAAATCTTTTCTGGATGTACATGGTTGCAGGGCTATTTATGCTGGTAATAGTTATTGTTCGAATCTTTAAAGACAACAAGATTACAGAATGGCTGGTTAAGATAAGTGGCGGTGTAATTATAGTTCTGTTTGTAATACATACCTTAGGTTTAATTGCCAGGTGGTATATTTCGGGGCACGCTCCCTGGAGTGATGCTTATGAGTCTATGATTTATGTTGCCTGGGCTACCATGTTTTTTGGTTTAGCATTTGGAAGAAAGAGTAGTTTAACTATTGCTTCTACAGCATTTGTAACTTCTATGATTTTAATGATTGCGCACTGGAACTGGATGGATCCTTCTATTGCCAATTTACAGCCTGTTTTGGACTCTTATTGGTTAATGATTCACGTATCGGTAATAGTGGGAAGTTATGGTCCTTTCACCCTGGGAATGATTCTAGGTGCCGTGGCATTATTGTTAATGATTTTTACCACAGAGGGGAATAAGAAAAAAATGGACCTTAATATTAAAGAGATAACTATTATTACTGAAATGGCCTTAACCGTAGGTTTGGTTATGCTAACTATAGGTAATTTCCTGGGGGGACAGTGGGCCAATGAAAGCTGGGGACGTTATTGGGGTTGGGATCCTAAAGAAACCTGGGCTTTAATTAGTATTATGGTGTATGCTTTCGTGATTCATATGCGTTTAGTTCCCGGACTTAGAAGCAGATGGTTCTTTAATTTTATGTCTATTGTTGCCTTTGCCAGTATTCTAATGACTTATTTTGGAGTGAATTTCTACCTGGCCGGTTTACACTCGTATGCTAGTGGGGATAAAGTGATTACTCCAACATTTATTTACTATGCCGTTGCAATAGTAGCATTATTGGGAGCTGTGTCTTACTGGAGATTTCAAAAGTTTTATGCCAAAAAAGGCAAGAAGAATATAACGAAATAAGTTTTGAGCTTAAATTAGAGAAGAGTTGTTGAATTCTATTTTCGTATAGCTGAACTTGGTTCAGCTTCTAATGTGCTTCGAATGTCAACAACTTAGATACCCGATAAATAATCGGGGCGAGCTCTGAAATAAATTCAGGATGAAGAATATTAATAAGAAAAGCCTGTCTAAAATTCTTAGACAGGCTTTTTAGTTTTTATGAAATTTGAATTAATTATTCTATATTTCCAACCATGTCTTTAGGTTGTACCCACTCATCAAATTGCTCTTCAGTAAGATGGCCTAATGCTACCGCAGCTTCTTTAAGGGTGGTTCCATCTTTATGAGCTTTATTGGCTATTTCTGCAGCTTTATAATACCCAATTTTAGTATTTAAAGCGGTAACCAACATTAAAGAATTATTTAAATGCTCCTGGATTCTTGGTGTATTTGCTTCAATTCCACTTGCGCAATTTACATCAAAAGATGCACAGGCATCACCAATTAGTTCTGCGCTTTGTAAAAGGTTAGCGGCCATAACCGGTTTAAAAACGTTCAATTCAAATTGGCCTTGCATTCCGCCAACACCAATGGCAACATCGTTACCCATAACCTGGGCGCAAACCATTGTTAAAGCTTCACATTGGGTTGGATTTACTTTTCCGGGCATAATAGATGAACCGGGTTCGTTTGCAGGAATGTTTATTTCTCCAATTCCACTTCTAGGCCCTGAAGAAAGCATTCTAATATCATTTCCTATTTTGTTTAAAGATACGGCCAGTTGTTTTAAGGCACCATGAGTTTCAACAAATGCATCGTGGGCAGCAAGAGCTTCAAATTTATTTCCGGCAGAAACAAAAGGAAGTTCGGTGAACTTGGCAATATACTCAGCTACCTTTTTAGAATAGCCTTCGGGTGTATTGAGTCCGGTTCCTACAGCGGTGCCACCAAGTGCTAATTCAGCCAAATGCGGTAGGGTATTTTCAAGTGCTTTAATACCGTAATCCAACTGGGCTACGTAACCGCTAAACTCTTGTCCTAAGGTAAGGGGAGTGGCATCCATAAAATGGGTTCGACCTATCTTAACAACCTCTTTAAACTCTTCTGATTTTTTCTTAAGTGTATTACGTAATTGTTTTACACCTGGAAGTGTTACAGCTATAATTTTTTGATACGCGGCAATATGCATTCCGGTAGGAAAGGTGTCATTAGAAGATTGCGATTTGTTTACATCGTCGTTAGGCTGAAGTGTTTTTTCGCCTTCTCCAAGTTTTTTTCCTGCCAATTGGTGGGCACGATTGGCAATTACCTCGTTTAAATTCATATTACTTTGAGTTCCACTACCGGTTTGCCAAATAACCAATGGGAACTGATCGTCGTGTTTGCCTTCAAGTATTTCGTCGCATACCTGGGCAATTAAATCTCTTTTTTCTTCAGGTAAAACACCTAGTTCGCTATTTGTATATGCAGCGGCTTTTTTTAGGTAAGCAAAGCCGTAAACTATTTCCAATGGCATACTCCCGGCAGGCCCAATTTTAAAATTGTTTCTGGAACGTTCGGTTTGAGCACCCCAAAGTTTATCTGAGGGTACTTTTACTTCACCTATGGTATCTTTCTCTATTCTATAATCCATAATTGTTATATTAGTTGTGACAACACAAATTTACAAGTTAACGGCATTTTAAAGGAATAAATAAAGAGAATTTAGACTTTAATTTTCCTAATGTTAATCAGGTCTTTTGTAATTTCTGAAAATTTAATTGTGATAAGCCGCCAAAGCTTAGTATATTTGACCAGATCAAAAAAATTTGGTAATTATGTTCGAATTCGATCAATATCTCGGTTTTCTGGCTTTCCTGGTTATTTTAACTATGGGATTCTGGCTTATGATTTTCCTAATGGCTATTTTACCTTATTGGATAGGCGGTTCGGTTGGAGAATTGCTTAAAGAAAAGAAAGAAGCAAGGAAAAAGGCAAAAGAAGAAAAAGCATAAAAAAAGGGACTATTAAAGTCCCTTTTTTTATGCTTTGTTTTTGTGAAATTAGAAGGAGGCTGTCTGAAAAGTCTATTCTCGTCAAGCTGAACTTATTTCAGCTTCTAACATGTTTTTAATTACCAACACGGTAGATTTTGAAATAAATTCAAGATGACGGTTTTAAAACCTTTTCAGACAGCTTCTTATAATTACCCTTCAAAACCTTCATCAAAGTCCTGATTTCCATTACTACGTCGCTGTTCGCGTTTTTGTTGGTTAAACCTGTAAATTAGAGAAACATTTACAGACTGTCCCTGTCTCCACTGAAATTCACTATCCTGGTTAAAAAATTCTGTAGAGGTAAAGCTGGTTCTTTTTCTACCGTTAAATATATCCCTTACGTTTAAGGAAAGTGTAGCTTTATCGTTTAGAATTTCTTTGCTGAATGCCAGGTCCACATTTAGAATTCCATCCTGGGTTCCCTGAATTTCGTCTGAAGGCCCGCGATAAAATAAATTGGTTTGCCAATCTATTTTTAGTGGTAAGGTAACTTTTGAGCTAAACCTACCAAACCAACTTGAGTTATCCTGGCTATAATCGTTTCCATTAAATTCTCCGTCCAGTTTAAAACGGAAAACATTCACGCTTCCGTTAAGTCTTAGCCAATCTGCCGGATTGTAAAGAAAACCTAATTCACCACCCATTCTGTCGTTTGTCGCAAGATTAAATGGGATGCTTCTTATCACCTCAATTTGTTCTCCAGATGGGCCGCTAATAAAGACTTCTTCTCTTACTCTTTGGAAAGCATCGGTTTCTCTTTGATAGTAAATAGAAGAAGTTAGGGTGAACTTATCCCATTTTTTCAAGTAGCCTAAATCAAAAGCGTTAGAAAATGCCGGATTTAGATTTGGATTTCCCTGGAAGATGTTATTACGGCTGCTTCTTGAGGGGAAAGGGTTTATATACCAACCTCTTGGTCTGTTTATTCTTCGGTTATACCCCAGGGTCAAATTTTCATCTTCACCAAGCTCATAAATAAGATTTAGGGTAGGGAATAGGCCAAGATAGTCGTTGTCAAAATCTGTATCTATATCGAATGAAAACTCTTCCTGCAATTCGGCTTCAGTTAATTCTGAATCAATTTTTCCTTGTAGGTTAGTGTTTTCTAATCTTAAACCAAGAAGAAAGCTGAAGTTTCCAAATTTAGTACCGTATTGTGTATACAAAGCCTGCACATTTTCAGAATAGTCAAAAACATTGGTCTGGTTTTTATTCAGTATAAACTCGCCAGGATTGTTTTCCTGAAATAGTTTATAATCTGTTATTTCGTTTTCAAAATTACCACGGTATCCCGCTTCAAATTGTGACTCCTCGCCAATAGGTAATACATAATCTGCCTGTATTAAATATTCTTTTTTATCTTCTTTGGTAAGGGTAGATTCAGATGGTATATCTATAGTTGCATTTTCTGTATTGTTATAGGTGGTGAACTCATTTATGAAAGCGTCTTCAGTTTCACTATCATTTTCAAACTGAAAATCGGCGGTAAGTTTATGCCCTTTATTATCGAACTTTTTTACATAATTAAGGGAGAACTGGATACTTTCATCCTCTTCATTTTCAACTTCCCTTCTGTTAGTTCCTAAAAGCTCGGTATCTCCCAATAGGTAGTCGTTCATATTATTGGTAACATCTCTGTCATCACCAAGTCTATAAAATACAGCACCGGTTATTGAAGACATGTCAGATAGGTAGTATTCCATTCCAACATTAGTGTTGAAACCACGGTTTATCCTGTTGTAGTCCCTATCTTCAATATTTCGATCGTACTTTAGGCTGTCTAAAATAATATCTGTTCTTGGGTCAAAAAATCGTGTGTCGAAGTAACCATAACCGGGCGACTCTGAATACCTGTACCCTGTAGTGGTGAACAGGTTGTATTTATCGGTACGATAGTTTAGGTTGGCAGAAATACTCCCATTTTCAGGAATCCCACCATTTACAGTAACAGAGCCATTAAAGCCAAGTGTTTCTTTTTTTCTAAGAATAATATTGATAATACCTGCAGTACCCTCGGCATCATACCGGGCAGAAGGAGATGTAATTACTTCTACGCGCTCTATAGCTTCAGCCGGTAATTGACTTAAAACATCGGTATTGCCAAAACCTGCCATTGCTGAAGGTTTACCATTAATAAGAATTCTCACATTATCATTTCCCCTTAAGCTTATTCCGCCCTCAATATCTACCGAAATAGAAGGGACATTGTTTAGGGCGTCACTTACAGTACCACCTGCAGTGGTAAGGTCTTTTCCGATATTATATATTTTTTTATCCAGCCTAATATCAACCTGAGTGGTCTCAGCACGAACAATTACTTCATCCAGATTATCAGAACTTACTCCAAGTTCTATGGTTTGTAGATTTAAATCTGCATTAATCTTACGATTATTGAATCGTTTGGTTTCGTAAGAAATAAATTCTACAACAATATTATAAGTTCCGGGTGCTACTTCAATTTTAAAAACACCCTTATTGTTAGTGATGCCTCCATTAACATTTTCTGGATTATTAACATCAACAACAGAAATTGTTGCATATTCTAATGGAACATTTAGTTCGTTGTCCATTACTTTTCCGGAGATTTCGTAAGAATTCCCGGAAGTTTGTGCAAAACTGCTTAAATTAAAACAAAGAAAAAACGCCAGGCTTAGCGTGTAAAAGATTTTGGTGGTCATAGAATTTTTTATTCTTAGACCTTCAATTCTTAAAATGGTTTAACGCAATGTGGGTTAAACTCACGTTAAATATTGATTTAGATTGTTAAATCGAGTTTTTTTGATTGAAAATCAGTTCTTAAGACCTTTGACTAATTTTTTTATTTAATTCTAAGTATTTCTGAAATTGTTTTCCTGTCATTATTTTTTGCAGCTTTGTGTGTTCTGCTTGTTGAATAGATTTTAGTTTGAAAATAATATCATCTTCATGTAATGCAGTAGCATTTATAATTTCATTTTTCTTAAGCGTGTATTCAATTATTAGATCCTCAAGTTTTTCGGTTTGTTCAAAATTAAGATCCAGTTCTTTTTTCCAGGTATAGGCAAGCTCCCTGGCAATTTCAATAAGTTCTTTTCTGCTTTTTCTGTTTAGGTGAAATTGGGAATAAATAAAGCCTGCCGCTATAAAACCGGCGATACCACCTACTATTGCTATTTTATGTTGAGTTTTCATTTCTTTAGTGCTTTGATATATTTACTTTACTTACAATATATCTTCAATATTAGAGCTAGGTCTACCTACTACAGCTGTATTAGATGTTTCTACAATGGGCCTTTCAATAAGTTTTGGGTTCTCTACCATTACAGTAATTAACTCTTTGTCGCTTAAATCTTTGTTTTTATAATTTTCTTTCCAAATTTTCTCATTACTACGAATTAGTTGCATTGGATAAAAGCTTAATTTTTCTAAAACTTTACCTAGTTCTTCTTCTGAAAGAGGCTCTTTTAGGTACTCTCTAACTTGATATTCTTTTCCAGAGTTTTTTACAAGTTCCAAGCCCTCTCTAGATTTTTTACATCTTGGATTGTGATAAACAGTAATCATAATTTGTTTTTTACGATTTTAAAATAAACAATAAATTTTAAATCTAAAATATAATGGCAGAAATCTATCAATCTTCCTGCCGTTGTCCCATCATCATTAAAAAAGCTTTCAGGAAAACATCAATTTCTCCATTCATTACGGCATCTACATTTCCTGTTTCCTTTGCTGTTCTTACATCTTTTACCAGTTTATATGGGTGCATCACATAGTTTCTAATTTGTGATCCCCATTCTATCTTCATTTTAGAATCTTCAATTTCCCTACGTTGTGCCTGTTGCTTTTGAAGTTCAATTTCATATAACTGACTCTTTAAAAGCTGCATAGCCTTGGTCTTGTTTTCCAGTTGAGATCGGGTTTCTGAATTCTCAACAACAATCCCGGTAGGAGCGTGGCGCAACCTAACTGCTGTTTCTACCTTATTCACATTTTGTCCTCCCGCACCTGAGGAACGCATGGTTTCCCAGGAAATTTCTGACGGATTGATGTCTATTTCTATAGAATCATCGGCCAGTGGGTACACATAAACGGAGGCAAAAGAAGTATGTCGTTTTGCATTGCTATCAAATGGAGAAATCCTTACCAATCTATGTACACCATTCTCACCTTTTAACCATCCAAATGCAAATTCCCCTTCAATCTCTATGGTAACTGTTTTTATGCCCGCAACATCCCCTGCCTGATAGTTTAATTCTTTGACCTTAAAATTGCGTTTTTCGGCCCACATCAGGTACATGCGCATAAGCATTTGAGCCCAGTCGCAACTCTCGGTACCACCCGCGCCTGCAGTGATCTGTAAAACAGCGCTTAGCTTATCGCCTTCTTCAGAAAGCATATTTTTAAACTCAAGGTCTTCAATAAGCGACAAAGCCTGCTCATTCTTCTCAATAACATCGTGTTCGCCTGCTTCACCTTCTTTATAAAACTCATAAAGAATATCCAGGTCCTCTACCAGGGTTTCAGATTTCTCAAATTCTTCCACCCATTGTTTTTCAGAATTAAGATCACGCATAATGATCTCGGCTTTTTTTGGGTCATCCCAAAAATCTGGAGCAAAAGTTTTTTCTTCCTGATTGGTGATTTCTATTTTCTTGGCATCAATGTCAAAGATACCTCCTTAACGCACCAAGGCGCTCTCTAAGATCTCTAATATGCTCGTGTGTAATCATACATCTAAATTTTAAAGTAAAAATAGAATTTAAGAATAGGCCGGGAAACTATTTAACGATATTTTTATAGTTTTAAAATTTCCTGAAATTGCCCTAAAAGAAAGGCTTTAGACTTATTCTCCTGTTAGTCAGTTTCTCACTTGCTAAAATTTGATCATTTCATTTTGAAGAAGGAAAATTTAAGAGAATAATAGGGAAAGTATTAAATTGGATTTTTAGAGCTTAAGAGCTTATACTTCCTATAAAAAATGAATATTTATATTTCGAATTAAGTCAAAATATATTTTATGAAAGAAATAGATCTTAGAAGTGATACTGTAACCCGTCCTACCAGTGGGATGTTAAAAGCCATAATAGGTGCTGAAGTTGGTGATGATGTGTACAAGGAAGACCCTGGTGTAAATGCTTTGGAAGAAAAGCTGGCAAAAATGTTTGGAATGGATGAAGCGTTATTTTTTCCAACCGGGAGTATGGCGAACCAGGCCGCTATAAAATTACATACACAACCGGCCGAACAGCTTATTTGTGATAAATGGGCGCATGTTTTTAATTATGAAGGGGGAGGAGCTTCGTTTAACAGCGGAGTTTCCTGTAAATTGGTAGACGGCGACCGTGGAATGATTACTGCTGCACAGGTTGAAGGAAGTATCAACCCTCCAGATTTTTATCATAGCCCGCTTACCAGTTTGGTTTGTTTGGAAAACACTACTAATAAAGGGGGCGGAGCCTGCTATGATTTGGAGGAGATTAAAAGAATAAGAAAAGTTTGTAATACCCATAACCTGGGCCTTCACCTGGATGGGGCAAGGCTTTTTAATGCGTTGGTTGCTAAAAATGAAGATCCCAGGGATTACGGGAAATTATTCGACACTATTTCGGTTTGTCTTTCAAAAGGACTTGGAGCCCCTATGGGTTCTGTGCTAATTGGAGGCGAAAAAATAATGAAAAATGCCATTAGGGTTCGTAAAGTTTTAGGCGGCGGAATGCGACAGGTTGGTTTTATGGCAGCAGCCGGTACTTACGCTCTGGATAACCATGTAGAACGTCTGGCCGAAGATCATAAAAGGGCAGCCGATATAGCCAAAACACTGGAAAACGCTAGTTATGTTGGCGAAGTGGAAGAAGTAGAAACCAATATTGTTATTTTTTATCTTAAAAAGGCTTCAGATGAAGCTGCATTTATGAAAAATCTGGCAAAAGAAAATATTAGGATAAGCAATATGGGGCAGGGAAAATTAAGAATAGTCACCCATTTAGATTATTCCGAAGAAATGCACCAGAAATTTTTGAAGGTGTTTAAGGAACTTAAACTATAAGAGACTTAGATGAATTAACCTAAAAATAAACACCTCACAGATTTTAGAGTCTGTGAGGTGTTTATTTTTTTAACTGAATAGTAAATAACCCGTGGTGAGCCTCTTAGAAGTCTCAATAATTATCGGGATAAATCTCGATTCTCGAATAAAACTACTTAAGCATATCCATTCCCGGAATGTCTGGCATTCCATCTTTGGCAACTGCGGCAAGTTCTTTTTCATGGATATCAGAAGCTTTGGCAATAGCTTTGTTTAAAGTAAGTACCAAATAATCTTCTAATTGCTCTTTATCCTCAAGTAACTCGTCGGCAATATTTATATTTTTAATCTCACGAGTGGCGGTAATGGTTACACTTAGTAAGCCGTCGGTTGATTTCTCTTCAATGCTAACGGTTTTTAATCGTTCTTTAGTTTCTTCAACTTTTTGCTGGGTTTCTTTTATTTTATTCATCATACCCATCATATCTCCAAACATAGTCTCTTTTTTTAAAATTTATGAAAGGCAAATTTACTAAATTACAGGATTAATCCTGTTAATATGAAGAGACTATTATGTATTTTACTGGGAAGCATTACCTTTGCAGGCGCTCAAAATAATGCAGATTTGAAAAAAGAAATTATACCGCCTAAAGCGAAGAAAATAGCTAAAAAGCTGGAGTTTCACGGAGATGTGAGAGTAGATAATTATTACTGGATGAACGATAGGGAAGACCCCGAGGTAATAGATTATTTAAATCAGGAAAATGCTTATAATAAACAAATGACGGCTCACACCAGTGATTTTCAGCAGCGGTTATTTGAAGAAATGAAGTCCAGGATAAAGGAAGACGATGAGTCGGTTCCTTATAAATTAAATGGTTATTGGTATTTAACCCGGTTTGAAACAGGAAAAGATTATCCTATTTACTCGCGTAAAAAAGAAAGCCTGGAAGCGCCTGAAGATTTGCTTTTTAATGTAAATGAAATGGCCGAAGGCTTTGAATATTATAGCCTTGGCGGATTAAATGTGAGTCCGGATAATGAAATGGTCGCTTTTGGGGTTGATACCTTAAGTAGAAGAAAATATACCATTCAGATTAAAGACCTGGAAACCGGAGAAATTTATCCTGATAAGATAGAAAATACTACCGGTGGTTCTACCTGGGCCGCAGATAATAAAACGCTTTTTTATACCAAAAAAGACGATCAAACCTTAAGGTCTTATCGAATTTACAAACATATTTTAGGTACAGACTCTTCTAAAGATGAGCTAGTTTATGAAGAGGCAGATGAAACTTTTAACACCTATGTTTATAAGTCGAAATCCAGAGAGTATATTATTATTGGGAGCCATAGTACCTTAACTACTGAATACCGCATTTTAAAAGCTGATGACCCCAATGGCGAGTTTAAGGTTTTTCAGCCCAGGGAACGTGGCCTGGAATATAGCATTGCACATTTTGAAGATAGCTTTTACGTGATGACCAATAAAGATGGTGCTACCAATTTTAAATTGATGAAAACTCCGGTTGAAAAGACAAGTCAGCAAAATTGGGTAGATGTAATTCCACATCGGGAAGATTACTTATTGGAAGATATAGATATCTTTAAAAAGTACCTGGTGGTTAGTGAAAGACACAATGGCTTGAATAAGATAAAAGTAATGCGATGGGATAATTCTGATGCATATTATATTCCTTTTGATAATGAGACCTATACGGCTTATACCTCAATAAACCCTGCTTTTGATACGGAAATTTTAAGGTTTACCTATAACTCCATGACAACGCCAACATCGGTGGTAGATTTTAATATGGAAACCCAAAAGAAGACGGTTTTAAAAGAGCAAGCTGTTTTAGATAAAAATTTTGATAAGAATAATTATACCTCACAGAGAATTTGGGCAACGGCAAAAGATGGTACTAAAATTCCGGTTAGCCTGGTTTACAAAAAGGGAACCAAATTAGATGGGAATAGTCCGCTTTTACAATACGCTTATGGCTCTTATGGCTCTACCATAGATCCTTATTTTTCTACAGTGAGGCTTAGCTTGTTAGACCGTGGTTTTATCTATGCCATAGCACATATTCGTGGCGGGGAATACCTTGGTCGTAAATGGTATGAAGATGGGAAGCTTTTCAATAAGATGAATACGTTTACCGATTATATAGATGTTTCAGAATATTTAATTCAGGAAAAATATACTTCTGCAGAACATCTTTATGCTATGGGTGGTTCTGCAGGTGGTTTGCTTATGGGGGCGGTTGTAAATATGGCTCCGCAACTGTACAATGGTGTTATTTCTGCCGTACCTTTTGTAGATGTGGTAACAACAATGTTAGATGATAGCATTCCATTAACTACCGGTGAATATGATGAGTGGGGTAATCCTAATAACAAAGATTATTATGATTATATGATGCAGTATTCACCTTATGATAATGTAGTGGCGCAAAACTACCCTAATATGTTGGTAACAACGGGCTTGCACGATTCTCAGGTTCAATACTGGGAACCTGCGAAATGGGTAGCTAAATTAAGGGACCTGAAAACCGACAATAATTTGTTACTTTTTCATACCAATATGGATGCAGGCCACGGTGGGGCTTCAGGACGTTTTGAAGCTTTAAAAGAGGTGGCTGAAGAATATGCATTTTTACTGGATTTGGAAGGAATTGACCACTAATTAAAAAATTTACCTTAAATTTGGACGGTTTTACTTCTGTGTTTTTAGGAAAAATCGCCTCTTTGGAGGTTTGAGAAGTATTGCAAAGAGAATTTGAATATAGAGGGATAAGCCTCTAAATATTCGAAGGTTTATAATAGAATAGAAATAAAATTGGCATTGAATGTCAGTGTTTTATTTCGATTGGTTCGGAATAAAAAATAAGATATTTTTCAGTATTTCTGAAATGTTTTCACGCTCAAGAATTGGGCAAAATCTTTAACCCAAATTTTGTAAAGAACTTCGATTTATGAAAGAAGATTTGCAAGTATACGATCACGTATTGCAGCTTATAGGCAATACACCTTTGATAAAACTTAATAAAATCACTCAAAAATTTAAAGGAGAATTTTTCGCTAAGGTCGAAGCCTTTAATCCGGGACACTCTGCAAAAGACCGTATTGCACTTTATATTATAGAAGAAGCAGAAAGAAAAGGTATTCTAAAACCTGGTAGCACTATTATAGAAACTACTTCCGGGAATACCGGTTTTAGCATTGCTATGGTAAGTGTTATTAAAGGCTACGAATGCATTTTAGCGGTAAGCTCTAAAGCCTCTAACGATAAAATAGACATGTTAAGAACCATGGGGGCCAAGGTCTATGTTTGTCCTGCACATGTATCGGCAGACGATCCCAGGTCTTATTACCAGGTGGCAAAAACCCTTCACGCAGAAACAAAAGGTTCGGTTTATATCAATCAATATTTTAACGATTTGAATATAGACGCGCATTTTAATTCTACCGGTCCTGAAATTTGGAATCAAACAGAAGGAAAAATAACTCATCTTATTGCTTGTAGTGGTACAGGTGGTACAATATCGGGAACTGCAAGGTATCTAAAACAGCAGAATCCTGATTTGAAGGTTATTGGGATAGATGCGTATGGCTCTGTTTTAAAGAAGTATCATGAAACTAAAGAGTTTGATGCCAATGAAATCTATCCTTACAGAATAGAAGGTTTGGGTAAAAACCTTATTCCTTCGGCTACAGATTTTGAAATTATAGATCGTTTTGTAAAGGTTAGTGATGAAGATAGTGCCCATACGGCAAGAGAGCTGGCTAAAACCGAAGGACTCTTTGTAGGTTATACCAGTGGAGCTGCTACCCAAGGCTTAAAACAACTTGCTGAAGAAGGCGAATTTGATGAGCATAGTAAAGTAGTGGTTATTTTTCCAGATCACGGTTCACGTTATATGGGAAAAGTTTTTAGTGATAATTGGATGGAAGAGCAAGGCTTTTTTGACACCAAAAATGAAATTGAGGCACAACCTATAGAAATAATTAAATAAAGAATATTTTGAAATTGATTCAGAAATAGAGACTAAAAAAGCATCCCCCTAGGATGCTTTTCTTTTATTTGAATTTTAAGAAAAAAATAACTTTGTACAATTGAGCCAATTTTAAGTACTTTTGCGGCTTGACTAAAAAAATTTTGATGAGGGATTTATTTGATAAGATATATAAGGATAAAGGACCATTAGGAAAATGGGCAGAGCAGGCAGAGGGGTATTTTGTATTTCCAAAACTTGAAGGCCCTATCTCAAACAGAATGAAGTTTAGAGGGAAAAAAGTAATTACCTGGAGTATTAATGACTACCTGGGGCTTGCTAATCATCCCGAAGTAAGAAAAGTAGATGCTGAAGCCGCTGCAGAATATGGATCGGCATATCCTATGGGAGCCAGAATGATGAGTGGACATACGCATCTTCACGAAAAACTACAGGATGAACTTGCTTCTTTTGTTCATAAACAATCTGCTTATTTGTTAAATTTTGGTTACCAGGGAATGGTTTCTACCATAGACGCGCTGGTTTCTAAACAGGATGTAATTGTTTATGATGTAGATGCTCATGCCTGTATTATAGACGGTGTACGACTACACCTGGGGCAGCGCTTTACTTACAAGCATAATGATCTTGATAGTATAGAGAAAAACCTGCAACGTGCCACGAAAATTGCAGAACAAACAGGAGGAGGGATTTTATTGATTTCTGAAGGGGTTTTTGGAATGCGTGGAGAGCAGGGAAGATTAAAGGAAATTGTTGAGCTTAAGAAAAAATATAATTTTAGGTTATTTGTAGATGATGCTCATGGTTTTGGTACCCTTGGAAAAACAGGTGCCGGTGCCGGTGAGGAGCAGGGAGTACAGGATGAAATAGATGTTTATTTTGCTACGTTTGCGAAGTCTTTGGCCAGTACAGGAGCATTTATTGCCGCCGATAAAGAAATTATAGATTATTTGAAATATAATTTGCGCTCTCAAATGTTCGCTAAATCCCTACAAATGCAATTGGTGGTTGGCGCATTGAAACGTTTGGAAATGTTAAGAACAATGCCTGAGCTAAAAGAAAAGCTTTGGGAGAATGTAAATGCACTTCAAAACGGACTTAAGGATAATGGTTTCGATATAGGAACTACACAAAGCTGTGTAACTCCTGTGTACCTTAAGGGTAGTATTCCAGAAGCTATGGCTTTGGTTAAAGACCTTAGGGAAAACCATGGCGTTTTCTGTTCTATTGTGGTATATCCGGTAATTCCAAAAGGACTTATTTTATTGAGAATGATTCCTACCGCTTCTCACACTCTCGAAGATGTAGAAGAAACCCTACAAGCTTTTTCAGCTATTCGAGAACGTTTAGAAAATGGAACCTACAAAAGATTATCTGCTTCAGTTTCTGCCGCAATGGCAAGTAAAGAGTAGGTATTAATTTATTGGAATAAAGCTTAAAAAACCGTTTAGAAGTTATTTTTCTACGTCACCCTGAACTTGTTTCAGGGTCTAGTTTCATTTAAACTTAGAAGCTGAAATAAATTCAGTTTGCCGTCAATAGGATTATTCTTTAAACGGTTTTTTGTTTCTTGTTTTCAAGAAAAATCAGGTTAAGATCTATTTACCTGAACCATTTTCTTCTTCCTTTTCTTTATAAAAACCGGTTTCTTCCAGTTCTTCCCCTCTTTGATTGCGTTTTCCTTCGTAAGTGTCTTCAATATATTCGTCATCTTCATGGAAATCGAATCTATAAGAAACTCCTGCAGCTACCTGCCACCTGGAAGGAGTGTCTTTAAAATTTACAAGTCCGGAGATATCAACCTGAAAATCTTTTCCAAATAAGTAAGCAGCCCCACCTCTTAATAACTC
This sequence comes from Salegentibacter maritimus, assembly GCF_016236975.1. Lineage (NCBI taxonomy): Bacteria > Pseudomonadati > Bacteroidota > Flavobacteriia > Flavobacteriales > Flavobacteriaceae > Salegentibacter > Salegentibacter maritimus. The sequence continues at coordinate 303,896 of NZ_JAEHNY010000002.1, read as the reverse complement.
ATCGGCATATAAATCGCTTATATAGGTTTGAAATTCCCCGAAAACGGCAAATCTGGGGGTAACCGCGTGGGTAAGGGTAAACACTCCTCCGTAAGAAGGATATTCTTCCGTAAATTTATCGGCTATAAAATTCATGACCAATACCCAACGTCCCCAGTTGTTTTGAGTAATAATGGCTGCTTTGGGACTAATCGAAGATTCTCCTTCAAACATATATGGGTTTTCCCACCAGCTAAAATTGGCGCCACCATAAACCGAAACGGCAGGGATTAGACTGCGTAAATCCATACGTTGGTTAGCTTTCCAGCTATATAGATTTACTTCTCGTTTTTTAACACTTATATTGGGATCAAAAATTAAAAATTTACCACCTATAGTATTTGTCTTAAAGTTGGTTACTTTAAATTCATCTACACCATTTCCTGAAGGAATAGAAGTTACCTGGTCCTGAAAGGAACCAAATAAGTTAAGCTCCAGGATTTCGGTTAAAAACCCAAACCGAATACCGTAACTTGCTCCCAGAATATCTGTGTCACTATTAAAAAGTGTGTGATTATCGTTTCCCAAATATCCACCTGCTTCCAATTGTAGTACATTTTTTCCCACGGCATAGGCTCCCTGAGATTCCCCGGGTCTATTGGAGTTAATGGTTTCAGTGTATTGTGCGTTTGCAGTAAAAATTCCGAAGAAGATAAAAGCGATACCTACTTTTAAATAGTGCATATTAGATTGGTTTGTTACTTTCAAAGATAGCAGATTTATTATTTTTTTAGGAATAGAAAGCGACCATTCTCAAGGCTTATTTTTACTTTTGCAAAAAGACCTTAAAATGTTAGAAGCTTCTTTTTCCGATGTATTACAAACGATTCTAATCATTCTATTAGTATATTTTGCTTTTAAAATACTAATTAAATGGTTTGGGCCACTTATACTTAAATATTTTCTAAGAAAAGTGGGAAAGCGTTTTGAACAACAATTTAGGCAGCAGCAAGACCCTAACTCTCAAAAAAAGGAGGGAAAAGTTAGTATTGATAAAGGCCCAAAAAGCGGTAGAAAATCTAATAAAAACGTTGGTGAATATATAGATTACGAGGAAATTGATTAATTTCGGGATCAATTTTTTATAATGAATAGGGAGGTAGCTCCCTTTCAGGTTTAATAAATGTGATCTAAAAAAAATCAGATGGCCAATCTTAAAAAGTTTCTACCACATCTTCTTGTTTTGGTAGGCTTCGTAATAGTTTCTTTATTTTATTTTAGTCCTGTTCTTGAAGGGAAAAAAATCTTTCAAAGCGATATTGTTCAGTATATCGGGATGGCCAAAGAGCAGAATGATTTTCGGGACCAAACCGGGGAAGAACCTTACTGGACCGATGCGGCTTTTGGAGGAATGCCCACTTTTCAGTTAGGAGCGTATTATCCGCATAACTATGTGAAAAAACTAGATAATGTTTTACGGTTTTTACCACGACCGGCCGACTATCTTTTCCTTTATTTTTTAGGCTTTTATATTCTCTTACTCTGTTTAAAACTAGATTTTAGATTGGCACTTTTAGGTGCGCTTGCTTTCGGGTTTTCTACCTATCTAATTATTATTCTTGGTGTTGGGCATAATGCTAAAGCCCACGCAATTGCCTATATGCCTATGGTTTTAGGCGGCATTATTCTCACTTTTAGGCAAAAGTATTTGTGGGGGTTCTTATTGCTATCACTAGCAATGGCCTTGCAAATTGGAGCCAATCACTTTCAAATGACTTATTACTTGCTCCTCTTGGTTATTGTACTGGGAATCGCATATTTAATTGATGCCTACCGAAAAAATATACTTCCTAAATTCTTTAAGGCTTTAGGGGTAATGGTAGGGGCTGTGATATTAGCCATAGGAGCAAATGCTACTAATTTACTGGCCACCCAGGAATATACGGCTTACAGTACCCGGGGAGATACCGGTTTAACAATTTCACCAGATGGATCTGATAAGCCTGCGGCTGGTTTAAGCTTTAATTATATTACTGAATATAGTTACGGAATAATGGAGTCTTTAAATCTTTTTAGCCCCCGATTTATGGGTGGCTCTAATGCTGAAGATATTGGTAAAGACACCGAAATTTATGATGCCCTGCTTAAATTAGGAGCTTCCCCGGTTCAGGCGGGCGATTTTGCTGAAAACGCACCTACCTATTGGGGAGACCAACCTTATGTGGGTGCTCCTGCTTATATTGGCGCCACAGTATTATTCCTATTTATTTTTGCCCTATATCTGGTGAAAGGCCGTTTAAAATGGTGGATTGTTGGCGGAAGTGTTTTGGCACTTGTTCTCTCCTGGGGTAAGAATTTCAGGTTTTTCACCGAATTTTTTATAGACTATGTGCCCTTGTACAATAAATTTAGAGCGGTTTCATCTATACAGGTAATTATAGAACTATGTGTGCCCATACTGGCCGTTTACGGACTTTATAAATTATTTGATCCAAAGCTTCAAAAAGAAGCCAAGCTGCACGCATTAAAATGGTCAGGTATTATTGTTGGAGGAGTGGGTCTTGCTTTATTGCTTTTCAGATCTGTGCTTTTTGATTTTAGCGGAGCAGGAGATTCAACTTTAATTCAACAACTGGGTGCCGATTTTGTAAGAGCGCTTAAAGAAGATAGAAAAGCTATTTATACCGAAGATCTTATTAGGTCGCTTATTTTTTCAGCCTTAACAGCAGCCGTAATTTGGCTATATATTGAGAAGAAGATCACACAGAATTGGTTGGTTCCGGCTTTGGGACTCTTAATTCTTATAGATTTGATTCCTGTAGATAAGCGCTATGTAAATAAGGACGATTTTGTAAATGCAAGTCAAATGGATAGGCCATTTCAACCAAATGAAGCCGACCAGCAAATTTTACAGGATGAAGGGCATTACAGGGTTTTTGATGTTTCCGGTAGCCCTTTTAATACAGGGCGTACCTCTTACTTTCATAATGCCATAGGTGGTTATCACGCTGCCAAACCCGGAAGGATACAGGACTTATATGATTTCTATATTTCGAAGAATAATATGGCAGTGCTAAATATGCTAAATGCAAAGTACTTTATTGTTCCTTCTGAAAGTGGCCAACCACAGGCGCAGCAAAATCCGAATGCTTTTGGTAATGCATGGTTTGTAAATAATATTAAGTGGGTTGAATCTGCTAATGAAGAAATATTAAGTTTAAAAGAGGTTGATCTTCAAAAGACTGCAATTATAAATTCAAAATTTAAGGAGGAAGTTTCTAAAAATTTTAAGGCTGCTGAAAAAGCTGAAATTGAATTAACCAGCTATCAGCCTAACGAATTGGTATACAAAACCAACACATCAGAAGCTCAATTTGCAGTTTTTTCCGAGATGTATTATCAGCCGGGTTGGCAGGCGTATCTCGATGGAGAAGAAGTGGAGCATGTGCGTGTAAATTACGTGTTGCGTGCTATGAATATTCCGGCCGGGGAGCATACCCTAACTTTTAGGTTTGAGCCCGAAGTAGTAAATACCGGTAGTAGCATTGCCCTTGCCAGTTCTATTCTTTTGGTTTTAATTATTTTAGGAGGATTATATTGGCATCGCCAAAGGCTGTAAAAACCTGAGATTTGCCTGGAAATTAAAAATTTGTTTCAAACAAATGCTGCGTGGGCTTGCCCCGAGGTAGTTTAGTATAAATCCCGAAAAAGGGAATAAGCTCTTTTCATGGAAAAAGTACTCATTATAACTTACTATTGGCCACCGGCCGGAGGTCCCGGTGTGCAACGCTGGCTAAAGTTTGTAAAGTACTTACGGGATTTTGGCGTTGAGCCTGTGGTGTTTATTCCCGAGAATCCTAATTATCCTATGTTGGATGCCTCTTTTGAGGCCGAAATTCCGGAAGGAATCACAATCCTGAAAAAACCTATTTTTGAGCCTTATCAACTAGCCGGAATATTTGCTAAAAATCAAACAGAAACTATAAGTAAGGGAATTATTGCTGCAGAAGAAAATCAATCTTTGCTACAAAAGTCGTTACTTTTTATTCGCGGTAACCTATTTATTCCCGATGCTCGAAAATTTTGGGTAAAACCTTCGGTAAAATTTCTGAAAACTTATTTAAAAGAGCAGAAGATTAAAAAAATAATTACAACCGGCCCGCCACATAGCTTACATCTTATTGGATTAGAACTTAAGAAAGCACTGAAATTACAATGGATAGCCGATTTTAGGGATCCATGGACGCAAATTGGCTATCATAAAAAGTTAAGACTTACCAAAAAAAGTGCGCAAAAGCATATAGAGTTGGAGCAGGAGGTACTAAATACAGCCAATCATATTATTACTACCAGTTTTACCACAAAAGCCGAATTTGCAGAAAAAACCCGTAAACCAATTAGTGTAATCACCAATGGGTTTGATGCAACAGAAAACGATCTAAAAAATACTGGTAAATTAGATAAAAAGTTCAGTATTTCCCATATTGGCTCTTTACTTTCTGAAAGAAATCCGCTAAACCTGTGGCAGGCCATAGCCGAGCTGTGTAAAGAGAATTCTAGGTTTGCTGAAGACCTTGAGCTAAAATTAGCAGGTACATTAAGCGAAGAGGTGATCGCTTCAATTAAATCTGAAGGTTTAGGTGAGAAACTTAAAGTATTAGGTTATGTAGATCATTCACAAGCCATTAAGCTTCAACAAGAAAGTCGGTTATTGCTATTAATTGAGATTAACAGCAAAGAAACCAGGGGGATTATTCCAGGTAAATTATTTGAGTATTTAATGGCACGAAGGCCAATTTTAGCTATTGGCCCCAGAAAATGGGATGTTGAACGAATTTTAAATGTGACCGGTTCAGGAGCATATTTTCAGTATTCAGAAAAAGAAAAACTTAAAAGTATAATTTTAGCTCATTATAGCAAATATAAAAACGGAGAAACTAATTTTGTTTCTGGTAATATTCAGCAATATCAAAGAAAATATTTAACTCAGCAACTGGCTAATTTGATAAAGAGCGTATAAGATGGGGGTAATTATAAAGCAATCGTTTAAGAACCTAATTACTACCTATTTTGGTTTTGCAATTGGGGCTGTAAACACCCTGTTTTTATTTACTTATTTTTTAGAACAGGAGTATTATGGCCTGGTCACTTTTTTACTTTCGGCGGCTAGTTTATTATGGCCGTTTATGGCTTTTGGCGTACATAGCACCCTTATAAAATTCTTTAGTTTTTACAAAACAAGACAAGAAAAAGACCGACTCTTAAATTTAGTCTTGTTTTTGCCCTTGTCGGTTGCTAGTGTTTTAGGCCTAATTGGCTTTATAAATTATTCTTTTTTAATTGATTATTTTACAGAAGGCAATGGACTTGTAAGGCCTTATATATGGTTGATTTTTCTAATTGCCCTGGCCACTTCTTATTTTGAAATTTTCTTTGCATGGTCTAAACTTTATTACAAAAGTGTTTTCGGGAATTTTATGAAAGAAGTATTTCATAGGTTTTGTATTAGTTTGTTACTGTTGGCGGTATATTTTAAGTGGATTACAGTGCATCAATTTATCTATTGCATTGCCGGGGTTTTTGTATTGCGACTCATTGCTATGAAAATCTATGCGTTCTCGCTCCATTTTCCAAAACTTGATTTTAAATTTCCGAAGCAATTGTCTCCGGTTTTAAAGTATACATCCCTAATCCTTATCGCCGCATCTGTTGCCACAGCCTTACTAGATCTTGATAAAGTAATGATAGAATATTTTATGCCTATTGAAAATGTAGCTATTTATGGAATTGCCATTTATATTGCAACGGTTATTTCGGTGCCGCAAAAGGCAATGCACCAAATTACAAACCCCATGACGGCTGAATTTCTTAATACAAAAAATACTAGTGGTCTTAAAGATTTGTATAAAAGGAGCTCTTTAAATTTATTGATTGTAAGTTTATTAATTTTTATTCTGATAATTACCAATGTAAAACAACTCTATGAGCTAATTCCAGATGAGTATCAATTAAGTATTCTGGTGGTTTTGTTGATCTCTTTGGTGAAACTTTACGATAATCTCCTGGGGAACAATAACAGCATTCTTTTTAATTCAGATTATTACAGAATAGTACTTTTTATTGGCGTTCTTCTGGTACTACTGGCTTTTATATTAAATCTGCTCTTTATTCCTGCTCTTGGAATAGAAGGAGCCGCTATAGCCAGTTTTATAGCTTTTTTTATTTATAATTCAATTAAAATATGGCTGGTACATAAAAAATTTAATTTCCTTCCTTTTACTTCTAAAACCTGGCTTATCCTACTAATTGGAGTTTTATTATCCCTTGGTTTTTATTTCTGGGACTTTAATTTTCATCCCGTATTAAATATTATTCTTAAATCTATTTTAATAGGAGTTACTTATATAGTTTTAGCCTATTTTCTGAATTTTTCTTCGGAAGTAAATAGTATAATTAATAAGGTTTTAAAGATCAAAACCTCTTAAAAACGGGAAACCCCCGAAACTTTTGAAGCTTCAAGGGGTTTCCAACTAACCAACCAAAAAATTAAATTATGAATTCTTAATTATCTCCTATCCACATTCCGTGCCGAACTTCTTCCCCGTGAAGAAGAATTTGATGTTCTAGCAGAAGATCTTTTATTATTACTGCTTTTTACCGCTCTTGTATTACTATTTCTATTACTGGCTCTTCTGGTAGTAGTTCTTGATTCTCTTGCAGAAGAAGCTTTAGTGGCGCTACTGGAGCGTCTTGTAGGGGTACTTTTTACAGTTCTGCTACTTCTACCGGAAGCATTTACTTTTCTGGAATTAGACCTCCTGTTTATTGCAGTATTCCTTGACTCCCTACCTACTTTTCTTGCTTCAGTTTTAGAACGTGTTCTGTTGTTTTTCACAGCAGTTCTATTGGCTGTACCTCTATAAGATCTTACATTGTTTTCGCGTGCCCTGATACTTGTATTTCGTTTAGATCTCGTAATGTTTTCTCTGGACTTAGCAACATTAGATCTTTGAGCTTTTATATTACTTCTCCGGGTATTTCCCCTGGAAGCAAATTCAGCTTCTTTATTCCTAATCTTTCTTAAATCACGTTTACCAGAAGTTCTTCTTCCTTTATTATAGGAGACCCTCTTTTGATTTGGCCTGTAAAAGTTTTGATGCACGTTTTTAGTATAATAGTTATTGTAATAACTTACATGCTGCACATAAGTAACGCGATTTGGTTGATAATAAGCCCGGTAAGGTTTACCAAAAACAATACTTACACTGCTTCTTGGCCTGGAATAATACCTATGCCAGGGCCTGTAAACATAACTGCTATTATAGTGGTTTATAAACCCGGTATAATTGGTGATTCGGTTAAAACGGTTGTAGTGAATATATAAACCTCCAACTCTTGCAATATGGCCGCGACGGTTATAATCTATAAAAACATTACCTGCTCTTATTATTCTTCCGTAATAATCATAATAAATAGGAACACTTTCAATTTGAATTACAGCACCATAATCGTCATATTGAACGTAAGCATCATAGTTATAACCTGAATTATAACTAATATTTATATTTGGCGTAGAAATATTTATAACACTTGAGCTTCTGAAATCGGGGTTGTAATAAAAATCAAATTCCCCGTTAGGATAAACGGCAAACTCAACACCATTCTCAATAAAAATAAAAGCATCATTATAAGCTCTATGAATTATAGATTCAGAAGCTTTAGCCGAAAGGCCAATAAATAAAAAGCTGATTAAAAAGGTGATATTTTTCATAGTTTGCGTTTTTAAGTGATCTAAAGAAAACTCTCGGTGAGAATTACTTCATAAAATACAAACCACGTGCCAAAAAAGGGAAACCTCTAAAAAAAGCTTGTTTTAGAGGTTTTTTTATTGTAAATCAATTGTTTAGATATCGAATATTTAATAAAACTGCAATTAAGAAAAAAATTTTTCTGAAACAATAATCTTTATAATTTCTCTTTTAGATATTTTGCTGTAACCGAATTTTTAGATTTGATTAATTCTTCCGGGGTTCCGGTAGCAACAATATTTCCGCCGTTAACTCCACCGCCAGGGCCAATATCAATTATATAATCGGCACATTTTACCAAATCCATATTATGTTCTATTACTACCAGGCTGTGTCCTTTTTTAATAAGGGCATTAAAGGATTTTAGTAACTTTTTAATATCATGAAAATGAAGTCCTGTAGTTGGTTCATCAAAAATAAACAGGGCTTTTTCTTTGGTTGCCCCTTTTACTAAAAATGAAGCTAGTTTTATTCGCTGTGCTTCCCCACCGGAAAGGGTAGAAGAGCTTTGACCTAATTGAACATAACCCAACCCCACATCCTGTAAAGGTTTTAATTTTCTAACGATCTTATCCAGCTTGTGTTCGGCGAAAAAATGAGTAGCATCGTCAATGGTCATATTCAACACATCGTCTATATTTTTTCCTTCAAACTGAACTTCCAGCACATCTTTTTGAAAGCGTTTTCCGTTACAGGCCTCGCATTCTAAATGAACATCGGCCATAAACTGCATCTCTATGGTTACTTCACCTTCACCTTTACAAACTTCACAGCGGCCGCCTTCAACATTAAATGAGAAATGTTTAGGTTTAAAACCTCTAATATTCGATAATTTTTGATCGGCAAAAAGGTTTCTAATATCGTCGTAGGCCTTAATATAAGTTACCGGATTGGAGCGCGAAGATCTACCAATAGGATTTTGGTCAATATATTCTACGCTTCCAAGGTTTTTAAAATCTCCTTCAATATCGGTGTATTGCCCGGCTTTTTCTCCATAACCCCCAATTTTCTTTTGTACTGCAGGATATAATATTTTTTTAACCAGGGTGCTTTTCCCGCTACCGGAAACACCTGTGATTGCCGTAAATGTTTGAAGCGGAAAACTTACATCTATATTTTGAAGGTTATTCTCTCTAGCTCCCAAAAGCCTAATTTCACCGGAAGCTTCTCTACGGCTTTCGGGCACCGAAATTTCCTCTTTTCCATTAAGATATTGTGCGGTGAGCGATTTAGATTTTAGAATTTGTTTTAATGTTCCCATAGCCACAACTTCACCGCCGTGGGTTCCTGCTTCGGGGCCTATATCAATAATTTCATCGGCAGCGCTCATAATATCTTCATCGTGCTCTACCACAATTACAGTATTGCCAAGATCTCTCAAGTTTTGTAGCACTCCAATTAAACGTTCTGTATCGCGAGGGTGCAAACCAATAGAAGGTTCATCTAAAATATACATAGATCCCACTAAGCTACTCCCTAAAGAAGTTGCCAGGTTAATTCGTTGCGATTCCCCACCAGAAAGACTATTGGATTTCCTGTTTAAAGTGAGGTAATCTAAACCAACTTCTGATAGGAATTTAAGCCTGTTCCTAATTTCAGTTAATAGCCTTTTAGCTATTTGTTGATCGTATTCATTTAATGTAAGCTTATCGAAAAACTCCCTAACCTTATCTAAAGGTTTTTCTACAAGGTCGGTGATGCTATGCTTATCTATCTTTACATAATCTGCCTCGGGTCTTAAGCGTTTTCCTTTACAGGTTCCGCAACGTGTTTTTCCGCGGTAGCGGGAAAGCATTACCCTATTTTGAATTTTATAAGCCTTACTTTCTAAAAATTGAAAGAAATCGTTTAAACCTTCAAAATGTTTATTTCCATTCCAAACTAAATCTTTTTGTTCTTGCGTAAGCTGAAACCATGGCTTATGAATTGGAAAATCGAATTTATGCGAATTATTAACCAATTGATCCCGATACCAACTCATACTGTCACCGCGCCAGGGGAAAATCGCATTTTCGTAAATTGAAAGTCCGGTATTAGGAATTACCAGGGCTTCATCAATACCTATAACATCCCCATAACCCTCGCAGGTAGGGCAGGCGCCATAAGGGTTGTTGAAACTGAATAAATGAACATTGGGCTCTAGAAAACTCATCCCATCCAGTTCAAATTTATTGCTAAAATGTCTCTTTTCTCCCGATTTTAAGCTTTCAATATAAAGTTCGCCCTTGCCCTCAAAGAAAGCAGCATCGGTAGCATCGGCCAGCCTGTTGTAAAAATCTTCTTCATCTTTTGTGATAATTCGGTCTACCACTAATAAAGTATCTTCGGGCTTAGCCTTTTCAAGATTAGCTTCATCTATCCTTAGTACGTTATCTTTAAGCTTGATACGGCTATAACCCTGCTGGGCTAAAACTTTTATTTTTTCTGAAAGTGTACGGCCTTCTTCAATATTAATGGGTGCCAAAAGCAATAACTTTTCACGTTCATCGAAAGTTTTAACATGGTCTATAACATCGGCAACCCTGTCTCTTTTTACCTGGTTACCGGAGATGGGAGAGTATGTTTTTCCAATTCTGGCAAAAAGCAGTTTAAGGTAATCGTAAATTTCGGTGGAAGTTCCTACGGTAGAACGGGGATTGGTAGAGTTTACCTTTTGCTCTATGGCAATAGCGGGAGCAATTCCTTTTATATAATCTACTTTAGGCTTGTTTAACCTGCCTAAAAACTGACGGGCGTAGGAAGATAGACTTTCAACATATCTACGTTGGCCTTCTGCATATAAAGTATCAAAAGCTAAGCTGGATTTCCCGGAACCGGAAAGTCCAGTAATGACCACCAATTTATTTCTGGGAATTACTACATTTATATTTTTAAGATTGTGCAGTTTTGCACCTTTTATAATAATATTCTCCTTAGGATTTACCTTGGCAACGTCAATATTCATGCTCATTTTTCTAGTTCAGGGATGCAAAGATACTTAATAAGCAGCAGGCTTTAAAGCCCTGAAAATCTTATTGTATTGTTAAAATTTTAAACTTTTGTTTGCTTTTGTAGCAGATATCTTACTATATTTGGCCATTGATTTTTAATAAAAAACACTCGCCTATCGCATAAAGTTACTTTTAGAAACTAAATAACCTAACCTCGGGAGCCCCTACCATCCTGAACAAAAGTAACTAATATGAATAACGTTGAAATTACTGACGCTGTTCTTGTACGCAACTACATGAATGGAAACGAAGCCGCACTAAGTACTCTTATTAACAGACACCAACACAGAATTTACAGTTTTATTTTTTCTAAAGTTTTTGATCGCGATGTTGCTGAAGATATTTTTCAGGATACATTTATAAAGGTCATTAAAACCTTAAAAAAAGGAAAATACAATGAAGAGGGTAAATTTTTACCCTGGGTAATGCGTATAGCACATAATTTGGTAATAGATCATTTTAGAAAAAATAAGCGAATGCCTAAATTTGATAATAGCGGCGACTTTAATATTTTTTCGGTTTTAAGTGACTCAGATTTAAATGCTGAAACACAAATTATTAAAGATCAGATAGAAAACGATGTAAAGGAGCTTATAAAAGAGCTACCCGAAGATCAATTGGAAGTTCTTACCATGAGGATATATAAAGACATGAGTTTTAAAGAAATCTCTGAACGAACCGGAGTAAGCATAAACACTGCTTTGGGAAGAATGCGTTACGCTTTAATTAATCTTCGAAAAATAATTGAGAAACATAATCTTGTTTTAACAAACTAATTTATAATATTCCTCAAAAGATTGCGTTAAAATAAGAAACCAACGCAACAAATATCTCATGAGGAAACTTTACACTAAAAAACAATCTAAAAAGGATGAGTTGAAGAATTTAGAACCTTCAAAAGAAACCATACAGTTTCTTTTGAGCTATTCAAAAAATTTAAGAATTGTAGATTTTCAGGGAATTAAATTTGAAAGCATCCTCAATTAGAAATTAAAAAAAGACCTGTTTGCACACAGGTCTTTTTTTGATTATTTTTTCTTTTTATAATAATCATTAATTACGGTTTTTCTACCTATTTTTTGGGTTATAATATCTTTTTCCAAGTCCCAGCCCCTTGCCGGTGAGTATTGCCGGCCATACCAAATAATTTGCAAGTGGAGTTTGTTCCAAAGGTCTTTTGGAAATAAACGTTTAGCATCCTTTTCTGTTTGAGCTACATTTTTGCCGTTGCTTAAATTCCAACGATACATTAACCTGTGAATATGCGTGTCTACCGGAAAGGCAGGAACATTAAATGCCTGCGCCATTACTACACTAGCCGTTTTATGGCCCACCGCCGGTAAAGCCTCAAGTGCTTCGAAACTAACGGGAACCTGGCCGTTATGTTCTTCTAAAAGAATTTTAGATAATCCACGAATTCCTTTAGACTTCATAGGGGAGAGGCCAACCGGCTTAATTATGTCCCTAATTTCTTCTACCGAAAGTTTTACCATAGCCTTTGGATTGTCGGCTATTTCAAAAAGTTTGGGAGTGATTTGGTTAACTTTTACATCGGTACTTTGGGCTGATAACAAAACCGCAATTAATAAGGTGTAAGGGTCTTTGTGATCTAACGGAATAGGTATTTCGGGATAAATATCATTTAAGGTATTAATTACAAATTCTACCTTTTCTTGTTTGGTCATATTGTTTAAATTTACTCAATCACTGAAATTAGTATATCGCTGGAAAATATCCGCGATTTAATAGATACAAAAATAGAAATTATGACAACATTAGAAGCCGGGGATAAGGCCCCAGATTTTTCAGTAGCAGATCAGGATGGAAATACTATTAAATTATCAGATTTTAAAGGGAAAAAACTGGTTTTGTTTTTTTATCCGAAGGCAAGTACGCCGGGCTGTACTGCCGAAGCCTGTAATCTTAGAGATAATTGGGAGCGTTTTCAGGAAAAAGGCTATGCTATCCTGGGAGTTAGTGCCGATACTCAAAAAAGACAATCTAACTTTAAAACTAAATATGAGTTTCCTTTTCCACTTTTGGCCGATGAAGATAAAGAAGTAATCCAGGCCTACGGGGTTTGGGGACCTAAAAAATTTATGGGAAAGGAATATGAAGGGATACACCGCACCACTTTTATAATAGATGAAGACGGGAAAATTGATGAAGTGATCAAAAAAGTAAAAACCAAAGCCCATACAGATCAAATTCTTTCTGAGTAGTATGGCTTTTAAGCAAAAAAGAGTTTGTCAAAAACAGAATGACAAACTCTTTTTTCTTGGTACCGCCAAAGGGTTTAATATCCCGAGGCTTGCCCCGAGTTAGTTTACTGAATTAAGATTGCACGGCGAATAGTAGCTGTACTATCGCAGTTTTCTATTTGCAGCTCAAGTATTGCTTCTTTAACTTTATTGGTGATTAGGTAAACATTACAGGGTTTGCCTTCCGTATTGCTTCGGCTAAAATCTACATTACCATTTTCTAAGCTTTCAGAAACCAGAGCGGTATCTAATTTATTTGTTTCAAAATAATTAAAAGCTTCCGCAGAAAATGCGCGTTCTTTTATCCTTATATTTTTTAATACCCGGTCATTTGGTGAATAGTCACAAGAGGTTTTTTTACCACCCAAAAAAAAGAGTAAAAGCATTATCCCAAAGAATAATCCAACAGAGAAATATCCAATTCTATGAATTAATTTCATTTAAAATAGTTTGAAGAGGCCCTGGTTATAAATTATTCTAAAAAATAAGGAGATTAATATCTCTGTAAGAAAGATCAAACCAGTCGGCTATAGATTTATTTGTTAAAATTCCGTGGTAAAAATACAAACCATTTCGTAAACCTTTATCAAAACGTAAGGTGTTTTCTATACCACCTTCCTCGGCAATATGCAGTAGATAGGGCGTGAAAATGTTACTTATTGAGAGCGAGGATGTTCTGGCATATCTAGAAGGGATATTTGGAACGCAGTAATGCAGTACATTATGTTTGGTGAAAATAGGCTTATCGTGAGTTGTAATTTCACTGGTTTCTATGCAGCCCCCCATATCTATACTTACATCTATAATTACAGCCCCACGTTTCATAGTACTAACCATATCATCTGTTATAAGAACCGGAGAACGATTCTTGCCCCGAACTGCACCAATAAGAACATCACAACGTTTTATTGCTTTTGTTAGATTTTTGGGCTGAATAGTTGATGTATAAAAAGTTTGATTTAGGTTAGCCTGAATATTTCGTAGTCGGGTAAGAGAACTATCAAAAACTTTTATCCCTGCTCCCAACCCCAAAGCCGATCTGGCTGCAAACTCACCAACAGTGCCTGCTCCTAGAATAACTACTTCTACAGGTGGAACACCGCTAATGTTGCCAAACATTAAACCGTTTCCGTTAACATTATTGCTCATAATTTCAGAAGCAATTAAAACAGAAGCAGTACCTGCAATTTCACTTAAAGCTCTAACAATAGGATAACTGCCGTCATCGTCCCTTATAAATTCAAACCCAAGAGCCGTTATTCTTTTTGAAGCTAATTTTTGGAAATACTCTTTGCACTGGGTCTTAAGTTGAAGTGCAGAAATTAAAATTGTTTGCGGATTTATTAAATCAAGTTCTTTAATGGAAGGAGGTTCAATCTTTAATATAGTAGGGCAGGAGAATACCTTTTTAGTGTTTGTGGTAATTTCTGCACCGGCATTTGCATAATCCTTATCACTGAAGCGTGCCCATTTTCCAGCCCCAGATTCTATCATTACCCTATGGCCGTGAGCGGTTATTGCGGCCACAGCGTCAGGACTTAAGCAAATTCGCTTTTCCTGGTAAGAAGTTTCTTTGGGAATTCCTATAAACAATTCTCCCTTATTCTTATACATTTCCAGGGTTTCCTCCTGCGGAATTAATTGTTCTTTGGTAAAAGGCGAGACTTGTTTGCCCATATTTAGGTGCTAAAACTTTATAATAGGAAAATTACAACTATTTTTAAAAATAGCCCTGATTAAAGTCGGCTATAATAATCTTCTTCGGTGGGCTCCCAATATTCTTCTTCACTTTGGAAGAATTTTAATTGGCGCCTATCGGTTTCGGAAACAGAAGAAAATACAGAAACATCGGTCTCATCAATCTCGCTAAGATCGATGCCGTAGACACGATCAAATATCTTTATTCGAATTAGATAAACAATAGAAAGAATTACTATAAAAAAAGGTGCAAGATAAATAAGTTGATTCGTATCAATTGTATATGTATGTGCGTAAGCATCTTGATAAAAGGCTATTACTAATTGGTACATGTACATTGCTACTGGTATTAGTATTGAGTGATACCACCAATGTTTGCAGGTGAAAAACCAAATTAGTAATAAAAATAAAGGAGTTAATTTACCTAGAAAAGTCCAGGCAGCAGTCAAAACATCTTCATAATATTTACTCTCATAAGTAAAAAAAGAAGTTTCCCAAACGCGACCGTTTGGGAAAATTTCATATAAATAAAATAAATATGGTGAAAACGCTATTAAAAGGGCTATAATACTACCCAGCAGCAGGAACTTTGATCTTGCGTACGTCGACAGCTTGTTCTTTAATTTGGTCATTATTAGTATCGTTATCAGAAGTTGAAGTTACAAAAAAACTTGCTCCAAAAATTGCTGCTGTAAAAAGTAATGCTTTAAGTTTCATAATATAGGGTTTTAAATTGTTATTTCGTTTTGTTTACTGAAGCAAACCTAGAGAAATATAAAACGCTAAAAATTAATACATTAATCGTACTTTTGCAGCTTTTTTTAAGCAAAAAAATGAGGATATTTTAACAAAATATATTTTATACTAATAAAAAATAAATAACTATATTTTAGAATTATATTGTTTTTTTGCTGTTTTTAATTTTGAACTATAACAAAATTATCTGTTGCAGCTAACACAAAGCTTTTTTGTTAATTTAAGAAAGTGTTTGGTTTTTATTAACATAAATTTAACAATCTAGTTTTTTCATCTATAGCTGAAATTTCCACTTTTTGAAATTCATTTTCTAAAAAGCTACTAATATTTTGTGGCCATTCAATAAAAATCCAATTATTGGAGCTCAAATACTCTTCAATACCTATATCTAAAGCTTCATTTTCGTCTTTTAATCTATAAAAATCGAAATGATAAATATTTTCCTGGGGGGTGTGATATTCGTTGACTAACGAAAACGTGGGGCTAGATACCTTATCTATACTTTTTAAGGCTGCAGTTAAAGATTTTATAAGAGTGGTTTTACCTGCACCCATCTCACCATAAAAAAGTAAGACCTTACTTTTTGTATGATTTAATATAAATTGAACAGCCTCGTCAATTTGGGCTAAATTGTAGGTTATAGACATTTTCAAAAAAAAGATTTTTGGCATAACAAAGATAGGGAATAATTTTATATTCCCTATAATTTGCTGTAAATCAGTGTTTAATGTGTTTATTTTGGGCTTAATACAACAAAAGGAATGATCATTTCCTCTAAGGATACACCGCCGTGTTGGTAGGTGTTCCGGTAATAACTTACATAATGATTATAATTATTGGGATAAGCAAAAAAGAGGTCTCCTTTAGCAAAAATAAAAGAGCTACTCATATTTATACTGGGTAAATGAACACTTTTAGGGTTTGAAATAGCCAAAACATCTTTTTCTTCATAAGTGAGGCTTTTACCCGTTTTATATCTTAAATTTAAACTGGTATTCTTGTCACCTATAACTTTTGATGGATTTTTTGCGTTTATCGTACCATGGTCTGTGGTAAGAATTAATTTAAACCCTAATTGTTTTGCCTGTAGAATAATATCTAGTAGAGGCGAATTTTTAAACCAACTATGAGTTAAGGATCTATAAGACTTATCGTTGGAAGCCAATTCCTTAATTACTTCCATTTCTGTTTTAGAATGTGATAGCATATCTACAAAGTTGTAAACCACAACTGTAAGATCATTATCCTTTTGGGTTTTAAAGTTTTCAGCAAGTTTTTTTCCACCTTTTAAACTTGTAATTTTATGATATTCATGTTTAAAGGTTTTTCCTAACCTTTTCAATTGCTCTTCTAAAAACTCGGCTTCATGGTTGTTTTTTCCTCCTTCATCTGTATCGTTTTTCCAATATTGCGGAAACCTTTTTTCCATATCGGCTGGCATTAAACCAGAAAACATAGCATTACGGGCGTACTGTGTTGCGGTTGGTAAAATACTAAAGTAAGGCTCTTCTTTTTCTTTTTTGTAGTAATTAGCTACTACCGGCTCTAATGCTTTCCATTGGTCATATCTTAAATTATCTACAACAACAAGTAATGTAGGTTGATCTTTGGAAATTTCAGGGATAATCTTCTCTTTAAAAATGGTGTGGGACATTATAGGTGCCTCAGCGCTATTTTCGAACCAGTGTGTATAATTTTTGTCTATAAATTTACAAAATTGGGTATTTGCTTCATTTTTTTGTGATTCTAAAATTTCGAACATACCACTGTCTTCCAGGTCTTCAAGCTGTAGCTCCCAATAGATTAATTTTTGATAAAGTTCGCCCCATTCTTCAAACGTATTTACCTGACTTAGGTCCATGGCAATCTTTCTAAACTCCTGTTGGTAATTTGATGTTGTTTTTTCAGAAATAAGTCGGGAATGGTCTAAATTCTTTTTTATACTAAGTAGAATTTGATTGGGATTTACCGGCTTTATGAGGTAATCGGCTATTTTAGAGCCAATAGCTTCTTCCATAATATATTCCTCCTCACTTTTTGTAATCATTACAATAGGAAGATTTTCCCTTTTTTCTTTTATTTCAGCAAGTGTTTCAAGACCGGTAAGTCCCGGCATATTCTCATCAAGAAAAACGATATCAAAGCTCTCTTCTTCTATTTGTTCCAAAGCTTCAGTCCCACTTTGGCTGGTGGTTACTTCATAATCTTTAGATTCAAGAAATAGAATATGTGGTTTTAGTAGATCTATTTCATCATCTACCCAAAGTATTTTTATTTTATTCATTCTTTATATTTTTATGCGTTAACTGAGTTTTGATCTCTTTTTTAAATTTGCGACTTTAATACTCGTGAATTCCTATAAATTGTTATAGAGTTGCAGTTTTTTACAACTTATGTAGTGCTTTTTATACTCCCCAACTCTATATATGTATATTTGTTTTGAATTAACACGATAAAAAGTTTGACTGCTACTAATAAACTTAAAATATTAAACGATCCAATTTACGGATTTATTACCATCCCCAGTGAGCGAATCTTTAGTATAATTGAACATCCCTATTTTCAGCGTTTACGCAGAATTTCTCAAATGGGAATGTCTTACCTCGTCTACCCCGGTGCCCATCATACCCGGTTTCATCATGCTCTAGGTTGTGTGCATTTAATGCAAAAAGCAGTTCAAGTGCTTCGCTACAAAGGGGTTGTGATTTCTGAAGACGAAGAAGAGGCCCTGCAAATTGCTATTTTACTTCACGATATAGGTCACGGTCCATTTTCACACGCCATGGAACATAGTATTGTGGAAGGGGTAGACCACGAAAATATTTCTTTGCTTTTTATGGAAGAAATGAATCGTGACTTTAACCAAAGTTTAACGTTGGCTTTGCAGATTTTTCGCGGTACCTACAGCCGCAGATTTTTAAATCAATTAATCTCCAGTCAATTGGATATGGATCGTTTAGACTATTTGAGACGAGATAGTTTTTATACCGGTGCTGCTGAAGGAAATATTAACAGTGAGCGACTTATTGCAATGCTAAATGTGGTTAATGATGATTTGGTGATTGAAGAAAAGGGGATTTATTCGGTAGAAAAATTTTTAGTGGCCAGAAGATTAATGTATTGGCAGGTATATTTGCATAAAACCAGTTTGGTGGCAGAGCAACTTTTAATTAGAATGTTAAAACGGGCGAAGGAATTGGTTGAAAAAGGGGAAGATTTAAACGCAAGTAAATCTCTTTCTTATTTTCTGCATAATAGAATTGGGCCGCAAGACTTCACTTCTCAAACTTTATCGGTTTTTGCGCGTTTAGACGATTACGATATTGTCTCTGCAATGAAAGAATGGCAAGATCATGACGACTTTGTATTATCTAATTTATGTAAAATGATCATTAACCGGGACTTGTTGAAGGTGAAGATTAAAAAGAAGAAACCATCTGTTGAAAAGTTAGAAAAACGCCGGCAAGCTTTTCAGGAAAAAGCAAATGTATCGGCCGAAGAAGCAGCATATTTTGTTTTTAGTGGGGAGGTTACCAATACCGCTTATAAAAGCGAAAATAACAATATTAACATTTTACATAAGAATGGGAAGATTAGCGATGTAGCGAAAGCATCGGATCAATTGAACCTAAAAGCGCTTTCAAAAACCGTGATTAAGTATTATATGTGTTATCCGAAGGCCAAACATTAACACTTTTTTTTTATTTTTGCCAGAATGAAATTTACAGCAGCACAAATAGCAGAGATACTTGAGGGAGAAATTGAGGGTAACCCCGATGTAGAAGTATCAGAATTAGCTAAAATTGAAGAAGGAGGCGAAGGTTCCCTAACCTTTTTAAGCAATCCTAAATATACTTCATATATATATTCTACACAGGCTTCTATCGCAATAGTTAATAGTGATTTTGTAGCCGAAGAACCTATAAACACTACGTTAATTAAGGTGAAAGATGCTTATAAAGCATTTTCTACCTTGCTGGAATATTACAATCAAATTAAACTGAACAAAAAGGGAATTGAACAACCGAGTTTCCTGTCTGATTCGGCGAAATTTGGAGATAATATTTATATAGGTGCTTTTGCCTATATTGGTGAAAACGTAAAAATTGGGGACAATGTAAAGCTTTATCCCAACGTTTATATTGGGGATAATGTGGAAATAGGGGATAATGTAATTGTTTTCCCGGGGGTGAAAATTTATTCTGAAACCATTGTGGGTAATAATTGTGTTATTCATAGCGGAGTTATTGTTGGAGCCGATGGATTTGGTTTTAGTCCGGGAGAAGATGGGAAGTATACAAAAGTACCCCAAATTGGAAACGTGATAATTGAAGATTATGTAGATATTGGTGCCGGGACCACTATAGACCGTGCAACCTTAGGATCTACAATTATAAGAGAAGGGGTGAAGTTAGATAACCAAATTCAAATTGCCCATAATGTAGAAATTGGTTCTCATACGGCCATAGCGGCACAAACAGGTATAGCCGGTTCTACTAAAATTGGTAAAAATTGCTTAATTGGAGGGCAGGTTGGTATTGTTGGTCACCTTCAAATAGGAGATAGAGTGAAAATACAAGCTCAGGCTGGTATTGGCCGAAATGTGAAAGATGATGAAATGTTGCAAGGCTCTCCAGCCTTTGGTTACGGAGATTTTAATAAATCTTACGTGCATTTTAAGAACTTACCTAAAACTATAGATACACTTAACCAATTAGAAAAAAAGATTAAAAATGGCATATAAACAGGCGAAACAACATACTATAGATAGGGAGGTTTCCCTTGAAGGGGTTGGGCTGCATACCGGTCAGAAAGTAAAAATGACCTTTAAACCTGGTCCGGAGAATACCGGTTATGTTTTTAAAAGAATGGATCTGGAGGGAGAACCTCAGATAGAAGCAGATGTAAGCTATGTAGTGAATACAAGAAGAGGGACAAACCTTGAGAAAAATGGGGTGAAAATTCAAACCTCAGAGCATGTGCTTGCAGCTTGTGTAGGGCTTGATATAGATAATATTTTAATTGAGTTAGATGCTTCAGAGCCACCAATTATGGATGGTTCTTCAAAGTTTTTTGTAGAAGCTTTAGAGAAAGCAGGAATAGTTAGCCAGGAAGCAGAAAGGGAAGAGTATATAGTAGATCAGGTGATTTCTTATCATGATGAAGAAAGTGGAAGCGAAATTATCGTGATGCCATCAGAAGAGTACCAGGTCACTGCTATGGTAGACTTTGGCACAGAAGTACTGGGCACTCAAAACGCTTCGATTAACCATCTTTCAGAATTTAAGGATGAAATTGCTAATGCAAGAACGTTTAGCTTTTTACACGAACTTGAAGCACTTTTAGACCACGGATTAATTAAAGGAGGTGATTTAAACAATGCTATTGTTTATGTAGATAAAGAGATAAACGAAGATACCTTAAAGAAACTAAGAAAAGCTTTTGAAAAAGATGATATTTCCGTTAAACCCAATGGAATTCTTGATAATTTAACGCTGCATTATCCTAATGAGGCAGCACGACATAAGCTTTTAGATGTTTTGGGAGATTTGGCACTTATAGGTACACGTATTCGTGGAAAAGTAATTGCCAATAAGCCGGGACATTATGTAAATACCGAGTTTGCTAAAAAACTATCTAAAATAATTAAAACTGAAAAAAGGAATAATGTTCCAAAAATAGATTTGGATCAAAAACCTTTAATGGATGTGAATGCCATTATGGATATTTTGCCCCATCGCTCACCATTCCTTTTAGTTGATAAAATTTATAGCTGTACCGATAGTTGCGTGATTGGTTTGAAGAACGTAACCATGAATGAGCCTTTCTTTGTGGGGCATTTCCCCGGAAAACCTGTAATGCCCGGTGTACTTCAGGTAGAAGCAATGGCTCAAACTGGTGGTATTTTAGCATTGAAATCTGTTCCAGACCCAGAAAATTACCTTACTTATTTTATGAAAATAGATAATGTAAGATTTAAACAACAGGTAGTACCTGGAGATACTTTAATATTTAAATTAGAATTACTTGCGCCTATTCGCCGGGGAATTTGCCAAATGCAAGGCTCTGCTTATGTAAACGGAAAATTAGCCACCGAGGCCGTATTAATGGCGCAAATTGTAAAATCAAAATAAATTATATGAACCAGCCTTTAGCTTACGTACATCCCGGAGCCAAAATTGCTAAGAACGTAGTAATAGAACCTTTTACCACTATTCATAATAATGTAGTGATAGGCGAGGGATCCTGGATAGGGTCTAACGTAACTATAATGGAAGGTGCCCGAATAGGAAAGAATTGTAGTATTTTTCCGGGAGCCGTTATTTCTGCCATTCCGCAGGATAAAAAATTTGATGATGAAGATACTATTACGGTTATTGGTGATAATACTACTATTCGAGAATGTGTAACCATTAATAGGGGGACTACAGACAGAATGAAAACCGTAATAGGGAAAAACTGTTGGATAATGGCTTATTGCCATATTGCGCACGATTGTATTGTGGGCGATAATTGTATCTTTTCTAATAACAGTACGCTTGCCGGCCATATAAATGTGGGAGACCACGTAGTATTGGCAGGTATGGCGGCAATTCAGCAATTTTGCAGTATTGGAAGACACGCCTTTGTAACAGGAGGCTCTTTGGTTAGAAAAGATGTTCCTCCGTTTGTTAAAGCGGGAAGGGAGCCTTTATCTTATGTTGGTATCAATTCTATAGGTTTGCGTAGAAGAGGGTTTACTACCGAAAAAATTAGGGAAATTCAGGATATTTTTAGAATTCTCTATCAAAGAAACTATAATAATACACAAGCTGTAGCTATTATTGAAGCCGAAATGCAAGCAACGGCAGAAAGAGACGAAATTTTAGAATTCATTAAAAACTCACAACGAGGTATCATGAAAGGATACTTTAGTTCAAATTAAAAGAAATTTAAATGGCAAGTACAAGTGATATTAGAAACGGATTATGCATTCGTTACAACCACGATATTTATAAGATAGTTGAATTTTTACACGTAAAACCCGGAAAAGGTCCTGCTTTTGTACGTACCAAACTAAAAAGTGTAACCACAGGGAAAGTTGTAGAAAATACATTTTCAGCGGGACATAAGATAGACGATGTTCGTGTAGAAACTCATAAATTTCAGTATCTATATAATGATGATGAATTTTATCATTTTATGAATGTGGAGGATTACACTCAAATTCGTTTGGTGGAACAAGCTTTAGATCAACCTAAACTTTTAAAGGAAGGCGAAGTGGTTACAGTAATAATCAATACCGAAGATAATGCACCGCTTTCAGTAGAAATGCCTGCAAGTGTAATATTGGAAGTAACACATACCGAACCTGGTGTAAAAGGAAATACTGCCACCAATGCCACTAAACCGGCAACTGTAGAGACAGGTGCAGAGGTGAATGTTCCTTTATTTATAAATGAAGGTGATAAAATTAAAGTAGAAACAGATAAAGGAACTTATAAAGAAAGAATTAAAGAATAATTTTTTAGTCTTTCAAAAAGTTTTAGGCCAGACTGAACTTGTTTTAGCTTCTAGTTTGTTTAGATATTAAACGCTTAGACTCTGAGATAATCTCCAAATACCGGAGCAGGATGGCTAATTTTTTATAATTAGTATATGAAATTTCCCCAGGAACATAGCTTACAACAAATAGCAACTATTATTGATGCCGAGTATATTGGTGACGCTAATTTCCCGGTAACCGGGATGAATGAAATTCATGTGGTGACACCCGGGGATATTGTTTTTGTAGATCATCCAAAATATTACGATAAGGCTTTAAATTCGGCTGCTACTGTAATTTTGATTAATAAAAAAGTAGCTTGTCCCGAAGGTAAGGCTTTGTTGATTTCAGAAGATCCTTTCTCCGATTTTAATAAGCTTACTCAGTACTTTAAACCTTTCAAAAAAGCTGATAAATCTATATCAGAGTCGGCTCAAATAGGAAAGGGTACTCATATTCAGCCCAACACGTTTATTGGCAATAATGTAAGGATTGGCAGTAATTGCCTAATTCACTCAAATGTTAGTATATACGATAATACTATTATTGGAAATAACGTAATTATTCATTCCGGAACTGTTTTGGGAGGAGACGCTTTTTATTATAAAACAAGACCACAAGGCTTTGATAAATTAAGATCTGGTGGACGCGTAGTAGTAGAAGATAATGTTGAAATTGGAGCTAATTGCACTATAGATAAAGGTGTTACCGGAGATACTACCATAAAAGAGGGTACTAAGCTTGATAACTTAATACAGGTTGGCCATGATACGGTTATTGGCAAAAGATGTCTTATTGCCAGTCAGGTAGGGATTGCCGGGGCAGTAATTATCGAAGACGAGGTGACCGTTTGGGGGCAGGTAGGAATGCGTAGCGGAATTACCGTAGAAAAAGGTGGTGTTCTTATGGGGCAGGCTGGAATTACAAAATCTACTAAAGCAAACAAAGTATATACAGGAAACCCAGCAATGGAAGCCAGGGCTAAATTAAAAGAATTGGCGCTTTTAAAGCAATTACCTAAATTGCTTGAGAAATTAAAATAATAAATTTATGGGCGTACAAAGTAAAGAGATTGTTGAGAATTTTTATATATCCCTATTTAAAGACGAAAAAGGAGCTCTAGACAATTACTTACATCCCAATGTAAATCTTTCCTGGTACGGTACCACCGGATTTAAAAAGCTGGATTTCGACAAAATATTAGAGCTTAGGGATAATCTAGGAAAGAGTTTCGAATCGCTTAAGGCCGAAGTGGAAAAGATTGTCGAAGAAGACAATCAAATAGCCATACACTTTACCTACCATGTAAAAACAATAGAAAATCCCGACGAAGAAATGCCACTGGCCCACTTTATGGCTATTTGGGAATTAAAAGATAACAAACTTCTTAAGGGTGTTCAAATTTCACAACTGGGTGAAGAAATAGACGGTAGTCCATGGACTTAATTTTGAGTTCTCAAATAATCTGATTTTTAGGCTTGAATTTTACTTAATTTTAAGATTAAAGCCTTAATAAACTTCATAAATCACTTTATCTTTCATTTTTAAAAACTTACTTTTGTAATCGCAAAATCAAAAAAAATATGAGCGTTTTAGTCAATAAAGATTCAAAAATAATAGTTCAGGGATTTACCGGTAGTGAAGGTACTTTTCACGCTGAACAAATGATAGAGTATGGAACCAACGTGGTTGGAGGTGTAACTCCTGGTAAAGGAGGTCAAAAACACCTTAATAAGCCTGTTTTCAATACGGTATCTGATGCTGTTGAAAAAACTGGAGCCGATGTTTCTATAATTTTTGTACCACCAGCTTTTGCAGCAGATGCTATTATGGAAGCAGCAGATGCCGGAATAAAAGTAATTATCACGATTACCGAAGGTATTCCGGTGGCAGATATGGTAAAAGCTTACGATTATATTCAGGATAGAGATTGCCGTTTGGTAGGGCCTAACTGTCCAGGTGTAATAACTCCCGGAGAAGCAAAAGTTGGTATTATGCCAGGTTTTGTTTTCAAAAAAGGTAAAGTAGGGATTGTTTCTAAATCTGGTACTTTAACTTATGAAGCTGCAGATCAGGTAGTAAAACAAGGTCTTGGAATCACAACTGCAATTGGTATAGGGGGAGATCCAATTATTGGAACAACCACCAAAGAAGCTGTAGAATTATTGATGAACGATGAGGAAACCGAATGTATTGTAATGATCGGTGAAATTGGAGGTCAATTAGAGGCAGATGCCGCAACCTGGATTAAAGAAAATGGAAACAAAAAACCGGTTGTAGGTTTTATAGCCGGAGAAACAGCACCTGCTGGCCGTACTATGGGACATGCAGGAGCTATTGTAGGTGGAAGCGAAGATACTGCACAAGCAAAGAAAGCTATTCTTAAAGAAAATGGAATTCATGTAGTAGATTCACCGGCAGAAATTGGGAAAAAAGTAGCCGAGGTAATGAAGGGCTAAAACCTTCCTAAATCATATTGAAATCCTCCTGTATTTAGTGTTTCACCAAATACAGGAGGATTTTTTATTTCTTGGTATTAGCTTTTGTTATATTTGAAACTGTTTAATTAACATCAATCTTTTTATAAATATGAAATTATTAGAAGGGAAAAATGCCATAATAACCGGTGGTAGCCGTGGAATAGGCAAGGGAATTGCTAAAGTTTTTGCCCAGCACGGTGCTAACGTAGCTTTCACTTATAATTCTTCAGCTGAGTCTGCCAATGCATTGGCAGACGAATTGGGCGAATTGGGGGTAAAAGCCAAAGCCTATCAATCTAACGCAGCGAGTTTTAAAGAAGCCGAACAACTTATAAAAGATGTAGCCGAAGATTTTGGGGCTATAGATATTCTGGTAAATAATGCAGGTATCACAAAAGATAATCTCCTTATGCGAATGAGCGAAGAAGATTTTGATAAGGTTATTGAAGTGAACCTAAAGTCGATCTTTAATATGACCAAAGCTGTACAACGTACCATGTTAAAACAGCGTAAGGGAAGCATTATTAATATGAGTTCTGTAGTAGGTGTAACCGGTAACGCGGGTCAGGCAAATTACGCTGCTTCAAAAGCCGGAATTATTGGTTTTTCTAAATCTATGGCCCAGGAACTTGGTTCAAGAAATATTAGAACCAACGTTATTGCCCCCGGATTTATAGAAACAGAAATGACTCAAAAGTTAGACGACAAAGTAGTTGATGGCTGGAGACAGGCAATTCCTTTAAAAAGAGGTGGAAGCCCAGAAGATATAGCTAACGCCTGTGTGTTTTTAGGGAGCGATTTAAGTGCTTATGTTACCGGGCAGGTACTTCACGTAGATGGGGGGATGCATACATAGATAGGTTAGAAGTTAAGAGTGATTAGTTATTAGAACTTTTAACTTTTACCCGGAAAGGATTAACTATCTTCACTTTAATGGAGTTATCTAAAATTTTATTTATCGCCCTGGCTGCATTGATTGCGCTGGGGTTTGCTTTTTTTCAATACCTCTATAAGTCTAGAAAAAGAGGTAGGGATACTTATATTCTTTTTTCATTACGCTTTTTTTCGGTTTTTATACTTCTTTTGCTGCTTATTAACCCTAAAATTGGTTTTACCAGCTATAAGTTAGAAAAACCTATGCTTATTTTGTTGGCAGACGATTCCTGGTCTATAAATCATCTTAAGCAGGAAGATAGCCTTAAACTTATACTGGAAAGCTTTAAGTCTAACGAAAAATTAAATAAACGTTTTGATCTCGTTCAGTATAACTTCGGAAAAGAACTCAAATCGGGCGATATTAATGACTTTAAGGATACTGAAACCAATATTTTTTCGGCATTAGAAGGGGTTGAAGCACTTTCTAAAAAAAGGAAATCGGTTATTGCACTAATATCCGATGGAAATCAAACTTCCGGTCGTAATTTTGAATACTTTAATTCTAAAAATACAGAAATTTACCCCCTTGTAATTGGCGATACCACACAATATCCCGATCTGGAATTAACCAGGTTAAACCTAAATAATTACGCATTTTTGGATAATCGTTTTCCGGTAGAAGCCTTTATTTCATACTCGGGAGAAGATGCGGTAAATACCAGGTTTGTTATTAAAGAAAACGAAAAGGTTATTTTCTCTGAAGAGGTTTCGTTAGATAACGATAATAATTCTGTAATAATCCAGGCTGAACTTCCCGCCACAAATTTAGGAGTACTTTCTTATAAAGCTGAAATTGCGCCTTTGGCAACCGAAAAAAACCAGGCGAACAACATTAAAAGTTTCGCGATAGAAGTAATTGATGAGCGTACTGAAATTTTGCTGCTAAGTGCTATGTCGCATCCAGATTTAGGAGCCATTAAAAAGGCTGTAGAAACCAACAAGCAACGGCAGCTTGCCATTAAGTATATTGGTGAAAATGACCTTATCCTGGAAGACTATCAGTTAGTAATATTATACCAGCCCAATGCTGGTTTTTTATCTGTCTTTGAAGAGTTGAAGAAGAATAACCAAAACTATCTTCTTATTACCGGCACAAAAACCAATTGGAATTTTATAAATAATATTCAGGATTTTATAATAAAAGATTTTACGAATCAAAATCAGGAAATATTCGCGGTGAGAAATCCAAATTTCAACCAGTTTCAATTTGAAGATGCTGTTTTTTCAAATTTCCCCCCGCTTGAAGATAAGTTTGGTAATATTGAGTTTGAAAGTAATAGTATTGAAAGTATTTATTTTCAGGAAATTGAAAATGTAGAAACCACACAACCTTTATTGGCTATACAGGGCAATGCACAGCGTAAAATAGGCTATATTTTTGGAGAAAATATCTGGCGTTGGCGTTCGGCTAGCTTTTTGGAAGATAAATCTTTTGAAGCTTTTGATAATTTCTTCGGAAAACTGGTTCAAAACCTGGCCTCTACAAAGCAACGAGAGCGATTAACTTTAGATTACGAGTCTTTTTTTTATGAAAATGAATCGGCTATAATTAATGCGAATTTTTTCGATCAAAACTATCAGTTCGATCCAAAGGCTAACTTACTAATTACGGTA
Organism: Salegentibacter maritimus; assembly: GCF_016236975.1. Classification (NCBI taxonomy): domain Bacteria; kingdom Pseudomonadati; phylum Bacteroidota; class Flavobacteriia; order Flavobacteriales; family Flavobacteriaceae; genus Salegentibacter; species Salegentibacter maritimus. The sequence goes on along the minus strand of NZ_JAEHNY010000002.1, from coordinate 275,849 downwards.
GAAGATTCTTTAAACAGCTTTGAGTCCCAATTTATCTTAAAAAATAATACCTACCAGGTAGATTTAGGTGGTTTACCACCAGGTATTTATACTTTTCAGGTTAACGAAGCAGAAACCGGGCTTTCTCGTTCGGGAAGTTTTGGAGTAATAAGTTATAATATTGAGCAAAAATTTATTTCAGCTAACAAAAATGCAATGCAGGCCTTAGCTGAAAATTCTGGAACGAGGATTTTTTACCAAAATCAAACGCAAGAATTTATAAATAGGCTTTTAAATGCCGATAAATACAAGCCTGTTCAAAAAAGCCAACAAAAAGACGTACCTTTGATAGACTGGTTTTACCTTCTATTTCTGCTGGTTTTAATACTGGCAATAGAATGGTTTTACAGAAAGTATAAAGGATTAATTTAAATTTAATTTATATATGGAAAGATTACCCAAGCTTGGAGTTCCTATTCTTATAGGAATCGTTATTTTAATAATTTTTGTCGCAAAATCTACCGTTACAATTGGTTCTGGTGAGGCAGGGGTTTTGTATAAAACCTTTGGAGGTGGTGTGGTTACCGATGAACCGCCTTTAAATGAAGGTTTTCACCTTGTAGCACCCTGGAATAGAGTGTATGTTTATGAAGTAAGGCAACAATCTTTAGAAGAAAAAATGCAGGTTTTGAGTTCTAATGGTCTTGAAATTAAGCTAGATGCTTCTACCTGGTTTCAACCTTCTTATGAGCAACTGGGAAAACTACATAGAGAAAAAGGCGAGCAATATATTCAGCGTTTACTTCAGCCCGCAGTTAGATCGGCCGCAAGGGCGGTGGTAGGAAGGTATAATCCTGAGCAATTATATGCGAGTAAAAGAGAAGCGATTCAGAAAGAAATTTTAGAAGAAACTCAAATTTTACTTAGAAATCAATATGTGCAGGTAAATGAAGTTTTGGTGCGAGATGTATCCCTTCCGCCAAATATTAAAGATGCAATTGAGCGTAAACTACGCCAGGAGCAAGAATCTTTGGAATACGAATTTCGTTTAACTAAAGCTGAGCAAGAAGCTGAAAGACAGCGTATTGATGCTGAAGGTAAAGCACGAGCCAACGATATCTTGAATGCCTCTTTAACCCCAAATATCCTGAAAGAAAAAGGAATTCAGGCAACGCTGGAATTGGCCAGATCGGGTAATTCTAAAACCGTGATTATAGGTTCGGGTGAAGATGGAATGCCTTTAATTTTAGGTGGAGGAAATTAAAATAATGAAAATGAAATCTATTTTCTTAAATTTTGCAAGGCTTTCTATTTTTATAGGAAGCCTTGCTGTTTTTGCCCAAACCACTTCGGTTACCAATTCCGGGACACTTCAAACAGCTAGTCCTGTTGAAGTAGGAATATCTTCAGAAAGAATACAGAAAATTGAAGAGATGCTTCAATTTGCCATAAATGAAAATCAAGTACCGGGTGCAGTTGCCCTAATTGCCAGGGATGGGAAAATTGTTCTTCATAAAGCCTATGGAGATGCAAATGCATCGGGAAAAGAACTTGAAAAAGATGCGATTTTTAGATTGGCCTCACAAACAAAAGCCATTACAGCCACTGCAGTTATGATGCTATGGGAGGAAGGGAAGTTTCGTTTAGACGACCCTATTTCTAAGTATATTCCCGAATTTGAAAATCCAGTAATTTTAAAAGATTTTAACGAAGCAGACAGTAGTTACACCTCGACACCGGCTAAAAATGAAATTACTATTCGGCATCTCTTAACCCATACTTCGGGCTTGGGTTATGGAAGGATAGATGGCGATCAGCGTATGAAGAAAATTTACTCCAGGGCAGGAATAGTCGAGTTATTTACCGAAGAAGACATTAGCATTGGTGAAAATGTAAAGAAAATGGCCGCTTTGCCCTTACACCATGAGCCCAGTGAAAAATTTACATATAGTGTAGGATTAGATGTTTTGGGTTATTTTATCGAGGTAATTTCAGGGCAGGATTTTGATACATTTCTGAAAGAAAGAATTTTTGATCCCCTACAAATGAACGACACAAGATTTTATCAGCCTTCATCAAAAAAAGATCGTCTGGTGGCGATTCAGCATAGAAAAGATGGCAATTGGAGAAATTTTCCGAATACATTTTATAATACGAATTATCCATTAACAAAAGATGGTACTTATTTTTCAGGTGGTGCAGGGCTATCGGGTACGGCAAAAGATTACGCCAAATTTCTTCAAATGTATTTAAATGGAGGGGAGTATAATGGTACTCGTTTGTTAAGCCGAAAAACAGTAGCTATTATTATGGGGAACCAGGTTGGGGAAAAGTTTAATTTTCCGAATCAGTATTACGGTCTCGCTTTTGGCGTGATAACAGAAATAGGAGAAATAACCGGAGGGCAGAGAAGTGCCGGTACTTTCGATTGGGGTGGCTATTTTAACACGCAGTATTTTGCCGATCCCCAGGAGCAGGTAATCGGTATTTTGTTGAAGCAAACACAAGGAAATACCGGCGATGAAACCGCCTGGAAATTCAGGCAAATGCTTTTTAGTGCTATTGATGATTAATTTGAAATTCGAGAATTAATTATATTGTTTTAGACAAAAATTGATAAAAAATAAGAAAGCTGTTTTGCAGTTTAAAATTTATATTTAGATTTGTAATCACAATGAAGAATTTTCAATTACATCACCATCATATTTATTACTGCGCTCAGGCGAGGTAAATTTGGTGTGTTGTAATTTTCAGCATATTTGAAACCCGTTTGAGCTATTCAAACGGGTTTTTTTATTGGCACCGCCAAAGGGTGTAATACCCCGAGGCTTGCCTCGAAATTAAAAATTTGTTTTCAACGAATGCCTCGTGGGCTTGCCCCGAGATAGTTTACTTTATAACCAACAACTAAAGCGTAAAAGAAATTTAAAAAATGAGCCAGGAAAAATTAAGGATTGCTATTCAAAAATCGGGTAGATTAAATGAAGATTCCCTCAAAATACTGAAAGATGCCGGTATTTCTATAGATAATGGAAAAGAACAACTTAAAGCTTCATCACGTAACTTTCCGTTAGAGGTAATGTATCTTAGAAATGGTGATATACCACAGTATTTAAGAGATGGAGTGGTTGATGTAGCCATAATTGGCGAGAATGTGCTAATTGAGAAAGGAAAAGATATTATTCAGGGTGAAAAACTTGGGTTTTCAAAATGTCGTGTTTCTTTGGCTGTGCCAAAATCTATGGAGTACAATAGCCTTAAAGATCTTGACGGCAAAAAAATTGCCACTTCTTATCCTAACACGGTAAATGAATTCCTGGAGAAGAAAGGTATTACAGCCGAACTTCATATCATTAATGGTTCGGTAGAAATAGCTCCTAATATTGGGTTAGCTGATGGTATTTGTGATATTGTTTCCAGCGGTAGCACTTTGTTTAAAAACGGATTAAAAGAGGTAGAAATTATGTTGAAGAGTGAAGCCGTGCTCGCTATTTCTCCTGAAATTTCAGAAGAACGACAGCAAATTCTAGAGAGATTGCAATTTAGATTGAAATCGGTTTTAAATGCGCGTACTTCTAAATATATTTTACTGAATGCTCCCAATGAAAATTTAGAAAAGATCATCGAATTACTGCCTGGAATGAGAAGTCCTACAATTCTTCCGCTTGCCGATGAAGGCTGGAGTTCTATTCATACCGTGATTAATGAAGAACGTTTCTGGGAGGTAATAGATGAATTAAAACAAAATGGTGCCGAAGGTATTTTAGTTGCACCTATAGAAAAAATGGTACTTTAAGATGGAAAAATTTTATAATCCTGCTAAGTCTGAATGGGCCAAAATTTTAAAAAGGCCTACGCAAACTATAGAAGATATTGAAGAAACCGTAAACCAGGTTTTTAGTGAAGTAAGAACAAAAGGGGACACCGCAGTATCAAAATATACCGAACTTTTTGATGGAATAAATCTTTTGCAAACAAAAGTTACACAAGAAGAAGTAACTACTGCTGCCGCTAAGGTTTCCAACGAATTGAAAGATGCTATCAAATTGGCTAAAAGCAATATCGAAAAATTTCATGCTGCACAAAAAACCGATAGAATAGAGGTTGAGACAACTAATGGAGTAAAGTGCTGGCAGGAAAAAAGGGCTATTCAAAAAGTTGGATTATATATCCCGGGTGGAAGTGCTCCTTTATTTTCTACAATTTTAATGTTGGCTACTCCTGCAAATATTGCCGGCTGTGAAGAAGTTGTACTGTGTACGCCGCCAGATAAAAATGGAAATGTACATCCAGCCATTTTATATACCGCAGAATTATGTGGTGTGACTAAAATATATAAAGTTGGTGGGATTCAGGCAATTGCTGCAATGACATTTGGTACCGAAACCATCCCAAAGGTCTATAAGATTTTTGGTCCCGGTAATCAGTTTGTTACCGTGGCGAAACAATTGGCAACTCGTTATAATGTGGCTATAGATATGCCGGCAGGTCCTTCTGAATTACTTGTTTTAGCCGATGATTCTGCCAATGCAGCTTTTGTTGCCTCAGATTTGTTAAGCCAGGCCGAACACGGGGCAGATAGCCAGGTAGTGCTTGTTTCCAACTCTAAAAGTTTAATGGAAGAGGTAGAGAAGGAAGTAACCAATCAATTAGCAGTTTTACCAAGAAAGGATATTGCCGAAAAGGCCATAGCCCACTCCAGGCTAATATATGTTGAAAAAGAGAAAGATGCTCTGGATTTAATTAATGAATATGGCCCGGAACACTTTATTATTTGTACGACTAACGAAAGTTTTTTCACCGAAGGTATTCAGAATGCAGGCTCGGTTTTTATAGGAAATTTTACTCCCGAAAGTGCCGGAGATTATGCTTCGGGAACCAACCATACCCTGCCCACAAATGCTTATGCCAAACAATATAGCGGAGTGAACTTAGATAGTTTTATGAAGAGTATGACTTTTCAAAAAATATCTGAAGAAGGTATTCGTGAAATTGGTCCTGCCATTGAGTTAATGGCAGAAGCCGAAGGTTTGGCAGCCCATAAAAATGCGGTGAGCTTACGGTTAAAAGAATTAAAGTAATACTAAAAATATCTTCATTCTGAATTTATTCTCTTCGTCACCCTGAACTTGTTTCAGGGTCTAAGATATAGACTGTTAGAACATATTAGATTCTGAAATAATTTCAGAATGAAGATTAAAGACCATTCAAATAGAATGAATAAATTTAATATAAATAATCTGGTAAGGCCTAATGTGGCCGTTTTAAAGCCTTATTCTTCCGCCAGGGACGAATACCAGTCTACGGGTTCTGAAATGGTTTTTTTAGATGCAAATGAAAATCCGTTTCAAACCGATGTAAATCGGTATCCAGATCCGCAGCAACGTAACCTAAAGGCTGAATTGGCAAAATTAAAAGGTATTGTTTCAGAAAATATTCTACTGGGCAATGGAAGCGATGAAGTACTGGATTTGCTGTTTCGTGCATTTTGCGAGCCGGGAGATGATAATATAATTACCTTGCCTCCTACCTATGGTATGTACAAAGTACTGGCCAATATCAATAACATAGAGAATAGGGAAGTTTTGCTAAATTCAGACTTTGAACCTAATGTAACAGAGATTCTGAATTCGGTAGATCAAAATACAAAAATGATCTTTTTATGTTCTCCCAATAATCCTACGGGTAATTCATTTTCAGAAGAAAAGATTTTACAAATTCTGGGAAGTTTTAATGGTTTAGTGATTGTAGATGAGGCCTATATAGATTTTTCAGAAGAAAAAAGCTGGTTACATAAACTCGAGCGATATCAAAATCTGGTAGTTACCCAAACACTTTCTAAAGCATATGGTATGGCGGGAATACGCTTAGGAATTTGCTATGCTTCTACAGCAATTATTGAAATCTTAAATAAAATTAAACCTCCTTACAATGTAAATGAATTAACGCAAGTAAGGGCTTTAGATAGAGTGCTTAAAAAAGAGCAGGTAGTTTCTGAAATAGCCGATTTAATTAAAGAAAGAACCCTCTTAAGTGAGGCTCTAGCGAATGTTGGGTTTGTTGAGAAAATATACCCATCTGATGCTAATTTTATTTTGGTAAAAGTAGATAATGCCAATAAAAGATATGGGCAATTGTTAGAAAAAGGAATAGTAATTAGAAACCGTACTACGCAACCGCTTTGCGAAAATACACTACGCTTAACTGTTGGAACCCAAGCGGAAAATAAAAAGTTAATAGAAGCTTTGAAGAGTATAGAATAATAAAAAGTATAGTTTTCGTCAAGCTGAACTTGTTTCAGCTTCTAAGATACTCGATACCAAACAGCATAGATCCTGAAGTAAAATTAGGATGACGAATTAAGTAATTTTATAAAGCCTATTATTTGGCTGGTTAAATAACTCAGAGATATTAGTTTAAAGATTTGAAAATAAAAGATTTCCGCCTTTACTGAAATAAATTCAGCACAGGCTGCGGAAATTGCAAGGTAAGTTATGAAAAAAGTATTATTTATAGATCGTGATGGAACCCTAATTCACGAGCCGGAAGATTATCAGGTAGATTGTATTGAAAAATTGGAATTTTATCCTGAAGCTTTGTACTATTTAAAAAAAATTGCTGAAGAACTGGATTTTAAATTGGTGATGGTAACCAATCAGGATGGCCTGGGCACAGATTCTTATCCGGAAAAAGACTTTTGGCCTATTCAAAATTTTATCATTCAAACTTTCAAAAATGAAGGCGTGGAGTTTAGTGAAATTCTAATGGACCGTACTTTCGCAAAAGATAATTCTCCTACCCGAAAACCTAATACGGGGCTTTTAGAAGGAAAGTATTTAAATAATGAAAAAGAATACGACCTAAAGAATTCTTTTATGATTGGCGATCGGCTTACAGATATTGAGTTTGCCTATAATTTTGGTGGAAAAGGTATTTTTATAGATACACATGAAGATTTGGCCACCGATGAAGTGAAGAATGACCAGGAGAAAATTAAAGAAGCTATAGTTCTTAATACCGATAGTTGGAAAGATATCTATGAATTCTTAAAGCTGAAGGATAGAAGGGCAGAAATTTCAAGGAAAACCAATGAAACCGATATCTTTATTCAACTAAATTTAGATGGAACCGGAAAATCTGATATTAGTACCGGAATTGCATTTTTTGACCATATGTTAGATCAGATAGCCCGTCACGGTCAAATGGATCTAACGGTTCAGGTAAAGGGCGATTTAGAGGTTGATGAGCACCATACTATTGAAGATACCGCCATTGCCCTGGGAGAAGTTTTTAGCAAAGCTTTGGGCAATAAACTTGGTATAGAACGCTACGGATTTTGCTTACCTATGGACGATTGCCTGGCCCAGGTAGCTATAGATTTTGGCGGAAGAAATTGGATAGTGTGGGAAACCGAATTTAACCGTGAAATGGTGGGGAAAATGCCTACAGAGATGTTCTATCATTTCTTTAAATCTTTTACCGATGGTGCTAAGGCCAACCTAAATGTAAAAGCTGAGGGGCAAAATGAGCACCACAAAATTGAGGCTATATTTAAAGCTTTTGCCAAGGCAATTAAAGTGGCGGTAAAACGAGATGCCGAAAAAATGATTCTGCCATCAACCAAAGGAATGTTATAGTAAACTATCTCGAGGTAAGGCCACGAGGTATTTGTTGGAAACAAAATTTTAATTTCGAGGCAAGCCTGGGGGTATTACACCCTTTAACAATGCCAATAAATGACAGATATAAGTAGTGTGTTAAAAGATGTAAAGAATCTCAATACACAATACTTACTACTGAAAACTAAAATATGAAAATAGTAATAATAGATTACGGGGCGGGTAATATTCAAAGTATAAAATTTGCGATAGAGCGACTGGGTTACGAGGCGATTTTAAGTAGCGATCCCGCAGAAATTAAAACGGCAGATAAAGTGATTTTCCCCGGAGTAGGTGAGGCCAGCAGCGCAATGAAAATGCTAAAGTCTACCGGTTTAGATAAGCTAATTCCAACTTTAGAACAGCCGGTATTGGGAATTTGCCTTGGAATGCAGTTAATGTGTACATATTGCGAGGAAGGAGATACAGATGGCCTCGGAATTTTTCACGCCAACGTAGTGAAATTCGATAATAAATTAAAAGTTCCGCAAATTGGTTGGAATAAAATTTATGATCTAAAATCCCCATTGTTTAGCGGAATTTCAGAAGGAGAATTCGTGTATTTAGTACATAGTTTTTACGTTAAGGAATGTTCAGAAACCATATCATCTACTGAATACGGAGTAGAATATACCTCGGCTATCCAAAAAGATAATTTTTATGGAGTACAATTTCATCCCGAGAAAAGTAGTGAAGCGGGCGAGAAAATTCTGGGAAATTTTTTGAAGTTAGAAGTACGAAATTAAAAGTACGAAGTAATGAACGACTTAAAAAAAAGAACAAAACAGTTCGCATTAGATTGCTGGTTTTTCTGTAAAGAAATACCTTATTCCAGAGAGTATAATGCTTTTGCCAATCAACTCATCCGTTGTTCAAGTTCTGTGGGAGCAAATTATAGAGCTTCTCAACGTGCCAAATCTACTGCCGATTTTATAAATAAACTTAAAATCGTTGAAGAAGAAGCAGACGAGAGTATGTATTTTCTTGAATTATTTATGGAAATCATGAAAGGTAAAGACATTAAAAAAGCTCAAAACTTACACCGTGAAGCGGAAGAGATTTTGGCCATTACAGTAGCCTCAATAAATACAGCAAGACGAAAACAACAAAACAAGAAAACATAATTTTAATTTTTAATACTTCATATTTCAAACTTCTAACTTTGTACTTTAAATGAGAATAATTCCAGCTATAGATATTATTGAAGGTAAATGTGTTCGTCTTTCAAAAGGCGATTACAATACCAGGAAAATTTATAATGAAAATCCGCTAGAAGTAGCCAAAAACTTTGAGGCGCACGGGATTCAGTATTTACATTTGGTAGATTTGGATGGTGCTAAATCAAAAAATATTGTAAATCATAAAATTTTGGAAGAAATAGCTTCTAAAACCAGTTTAAAAATTGATTTTGGTGGCGGATTAAAAACCGATAAAGATTTACAAATTGCTTTTGAATGTGGCGCACAGCAAATAACCGGTGGTAGTATTGCTGTTAAAGATCCTGAAGTTTTTAAATCCTGGATTAAGAAATTTGGTCCTGAAAAAATAATCCTGGGAGCTGATGCCAATAACGAAAAAATTGCGGTTAGCGGCTGGCAGGAAGAATCTAATAAAGAACTCATTCCTTTTATTAGGGAATACCAGCAAGAAGGTATAAACTATGTGATTTGTACCGATATTTCTAAAGATGGGATGCTGGAAGGTCCTTCTTTTGAACTGTACCGCAGAATTCTGGAAGAAACTTCTTCAGACGATAAAAAGCTAAAACTTATAGCTTCAGGAGGAATTTCTACCTTTAGCGAATTACCCAAACTGGCTGAACTTGGTTGTGAAGGCACCATAATTGGAAAGGCAATTTATGAAGGTCGTATTCAAATGAAAGAATTGGAGAAGTTTATTTTAGAGAATTAAATGTACCCCGGTTACTTTCCCTTAAAAAAGAAAGGAACTTTAATATACAAACAATGCTTACAAAACGAATTATACCCTGCCTGGATATTAAAGACGGAAGAACCGTAAAAGGCGTAAATTTTATAGATTTAAGGGATGCCGGAGATCCGGTTGAACTAGCAGAAATCTACGCAAAATCCGGTGCAGATGAATTGGTTTTTCTTGATATTTCGGCTACGGAAGAAAAACGAAAAACCCTGGCCGATTTGGTGAGGCGGGTTGCCGAAAAAGTTAATATTCCTTTTACCGTTGGTGGTGGAATTTCATCTATAGAAGACGTGGATATTTTGCTTAAAAATGGAGCCGATAAAGTTTCCATAAATTCTTCAGCATTCAAAAAACCAAACCTAATTAATGAGCTTGCTGCTAAATTCGGGAGTCAATGTATTACCGTGGCTATTGACGCCAAACAGGTAAACGGTGAATGGTTAGTACACCTGGTAGGCGGAAAAGTGCCCACCGATGTAAATTTGTTTCAGTGGGCAAAAGAAGTGGAAGAACGCGGAGCAGGGGAAATTCTATTTACTTCCATGAATAACGATGGAACCAAAGAAGGTTTCGCCAATAAAGCATTGGCAGTTTTATCTTCAGACTTAAATATACCCATAATCGCATCAGGAGGTGCGGGAACTATGCAGCATTTTACCGATGCTTTTATAAAAGGAAAAGCAGACGCCGCCCTTGCCGCTAGTGTTTTTCACTTTAAGGAGATTGAAATTAAAGACTTAAAAGAAGAACTTCGTAGAAATGGCGTGGAAGTTAGGCTTTAAATAATAGCAAGAAAAAAGAGAATAGAAGATAGAATAGAGAAACAAGCTTGATTAGTGCTATATTTCGTAAAGCTAAACTTGTTTCAGCTTCTAAGTGGTTTAAAATAAAATATTGGATCCTGAAATTAATCCCGAAACTACGGTCTAAGATGATGTTTTTTAAAGCTTTTAAAAAAAGTTCCTATTCAAAAAAATATAATTAGATCTCGATAAAAATCGGGGCAGGCACTGAAAAGAAATTCAGGATGACATTTATAAAAAGAAAAGTAGACATGAATATAGATTTTAATAAGAATAACGACGGACTTGTACCGGCGATAATCCAGGACGCATCTACAAAAAAGGTACTAATGTTAGGGTATATGAATGAGGAGGCTTTTTTGAAAACAAATGAAACAAAAAAAGTAACTTTTTTTAGCAGAACTAAAAATCGTTTATGGACAAAAGGTGAAGAAAGCGGTAATTACCTCCATTTGGTAAGTATTAAAAACGACTGTGATAAAGATACCTTGTTAATCTCGGTGAATCCTGAAGGTCCAACCTGTCATAAGGGAACAGATACTTGTTGGGCTGAAGAAAATGAGCCTAATTTTGGATTTCTATCTCAATTAGAAGGAATTATCGCCAGGCGAAAAAGAATGAGTGAGGTAGAGCCCGGGTTACGTGAGGATAAAAACTCTTATGTAGTTTCCCTTTTTGATGAGGGAATGAATAAGATAGCTCAAAAAGTAGGCGAGGAGGCCGTAGAAACGGTTATTGAAGCGAAGGATAATAACGATGATTTGTTTTTAAATGAAAGTGCCGATTTGCTTTTTCATTATTTAATTTTATTACAGGCCAAAGGTTTTTCTTTAAAAGATATTGCCAAAGTTTTGGAAAAGCGACATTAAATTTTCCATCTTCATAACCTAAAACATAAAAGCCAGCTATTTTAGCTGGCTTTTTAATGCATCGCACGAGGCAGTTTACTCAAAAGAGCCTATTTAGAAAGGCTTTTTTTATTTTTTAGAATTAAGATAATTTATTGATTTTGTTGCACCTCTCTTACAAACTCTTCTTGTATTTCCTGCAACCCTTCAAATCCACCGTATATAATTAAAGCTATAATCATAAAAATCACATAAATTACACTTAATACAAGACCAATTATAGAAAGAATTTTTCCGGTTTTTACATTTTGGTAACCGGTGTATGATTCAGGTTGGGCGTTGTATATTTCTGTGGCTCTCTTTGCCATAACCAGGGCGATGATCCCGAAAATTATACCGAGTACGCCATAACAGCAGCAGCCAATGATAGAGAGGATCCCGAAAATTAAAATTAAAGTTGAGTTAGGTAGTTGTTGTCTTTCCATAAAGTTTGGTTTATTGGGTTAGTTGAAAATACGTGTTCATTTTTATTAAATAACTTATAAGCATCACTGCACCACTAAAAATAATGAGGGCAATTTTTATTTGAAAATCATATCTGAATTTTACAAATAGGTTTACAATTAGAAAAGCGAGTAATGCCAAAATAGGATAAATAGCAGGAAACATAAAAAATGCCTGGGTAAACTCTGCTTTAAAAATCATAAGCAAAGCACGTTGCCCCCCACAACCAAAGCAATCTACCCCGGTAAGGCTCTTGTTAAGACAAGGCAGCATAAATTCTTCCATCACTAATTTTTGATGCTAATTTTACTGGTGAATTCCAGGTTTTCAGAAGAAATTACCTTTACAATATAGATGGCATCCCGAATACCGGAAGTAGATAATTTATAGCCTTTGCCTCCAGCTGCTATGTTTTGTTTAAATATCATTTGCCCATTAAGATTATAAAGTAATATTTGTTTTAAATTGGCTTGCAGCATTTTTACCTCCAATTGTGAAAGTGAATTATTTTGAGCAATAATTACTTCCGGGGATGTAATTTCCAAGTCAACTTCATTTTCCTTTGGTAAAGGACTGTACTCTTTTTCCTGCATAAAACTAATAAAAAAACGTGTACTATAGTTTCCTTTTTCTAAATCTATCGTGAATTCGTTTTCGGAAATAGAATTATAGGTCTCTAAATAGGCATCAAAGACAAAGATTTCTTTTGCTTTAAAACCCTGAATATTTTCCATGCTGAAACTCAATTTGGAGGCTTCAGATAAGTTTATGTACAATGGGATCTTATCGTTCTTTCTAAAAGGCCTAACCTGAATATTATATAAGGCTTCTGCTATATTCCAGCCGGCATCGTTGTCTAGCATGCCATAAATTTTTGCGTCCATAGCCCAATCTTCTTCTTTGGAAGAATCTTCCCTAAAAGCCAATAAAAGCTTGCGCGTATATAAATCGTTAAAATTTACATTGAGCTTTAATAAAGGAAACTCATTTCTTTGTTGATTTTTAAATTCGGAATTTAGGTTATTTTCTTTTTGAAATCTTCTATGTGAATTTTTAAACGAAATATAGCCGTCACTTTTTCCTGTAAGCATAAATGCCTGGCCTATGGGACTGTACTCCCGGGCTATATGCTTGCCATTTGCTCCAGAATTTCCTGTTTCTGCACCGCCATCATTATAAGTTTTAAAAACAGCCGGTGCATAGGCATTGGCACCCGGGGAATACGAACCATAACCGCCTTCATAGTCTTTTAGATAATGGGAGTTTCCATTATCCCTGGAGTCCCAGAAATAGGCTATTCCTGTACTGTTGGGATTTTCTAACAAAAAACTTTGTAAATGAAGGGCCGAAGGATAAGGGTTGCCTACTAAAACGCTTTTATTATTCTTTATTTGGACTTTTATTTCTCCATCATTGGGTAAACCTCTAAAATCGTAGCGTTGTCGGTTTCCGGGATTGTTTTCTATACCATTTATTAGGTTGTGATCGCTACCATTTACACCTTTCATCGTAAAACCTTCTCCCGGTTTTACATCAAAATTATTTCCTATATATGTCCAATCTTCGTAGCTGCTACCCGAAAATTTATAAATCCATCGTGTAGAAATTTTTAAAGGATTAGCACTCCCCTCTAAATTATTGGTAATCAATGCGGGGAGGCTTCTGGTTTTTGTTTTTGGCTGGAAGATTACTGCGCCAAATTGGTTAGCGCTTATATTGTTACTAACTGGTAGCGACCAGTAATTATAATCGAAAGCATTAGAGGTGCCTTCCTGAAAAACCGAAATCCAACCGTTCCCCGAATTATTATTAGTGCTTTTTACACCTTGTAGTAATTGAGATTCCTTGCGTAAATAAATACTGGCTTCAGTATCGGGAGAATGGTTCTTTTCTAAGTTAATATTATCTTCAACATACAACAATCTATCACTAAGGTAAATATAAGAATCTCCCGTTTGGGAAGGAGCAATATACAGTTGGGCATTTCCGTAGGAAAACGAGAAAATAAAAGCTAAGAAGTAAATTTGCCTCATAATTCCTGTAACTTTGCAGCAAATACAATAACCGTTTTTTTTAACAGCTGTAAAATAAGGGATAACAGGTAAAATAATGAACAATTCTCAAGTACTAAATACAATTTTAATCGTAGTAGGTGGTGGCCTTTTACTATATGCTATCGCTGCTGAAAATGCCCATCCATATTTTAAGATTATTGGCCTGATTACTATTATGCTAGGTCTATATCGTGCTACCAATTTTTGGGTAGAAACGAAAGACGATCATAAAGAAGATGAAAATAAGGAATAATGGAGTTCAAAAAGGGAGATAAAGTTGCGGTTTTAGACGATGTCTTAGAAGGCTATGTATTAAAAACTGAAGCCGATAAAGTTTATATAGAGACCACCGATGGTTTTGAAATGGATTTTAACAGGGAAGAATTGGTGAAAATAGAAACTTCTATAGATGTAATGCCGGGAGACGTAGATTTTGATGAGGTTTTAAAGGAAAAGAAATTACCTCCAAAACCCAAATCCCGACGTATAAAGCCCAAAGAGCGAAATTTACCTCCTATGGAAGTAGATTTGCATATAGAAAAACTAACCAGGTCTTCCCGCGGAATGAGTAATCACGATATGTTGAACCTGCAAATGGAAACTGCCAAAAGACAACTGGAATTTGCAATAAGCAAACGCATTCAAAAAATTGTGTTTATTCATGGGGTAGGCGAAGGCGTGCTCAAAGCTGAACTCGACTTTTTCCTGGGTCGCTACGATAATCTAAAATTCTATGACGCCGATTATCAAAAATATGGTCTGGGCGCTACCGAAGTCTATATTTTTCAGAATGCTTAGTTACCAGGGTTTTCTTCTGTCCCTTCTTCATTCTCCTCTTCTGCATCCTGTAATTCCTGTTGGCGGTTTGTTAGTTGTTTAAAGAGAATACCGTTTGCTACCAACCTCCCCAGGTTATAAGAATCAAACCGAATATCTTCCCCGCTACCGTCCTGGCGAATTAGGTTGAAATTTCTTATTACTATAACAGATCTATAATCCCGTTCAATAGAATGGTCTAGTTGAAGCTCGTGCTCAAAACTAATCTCGCTAAGTTCTTTTTTGCGGAAATTTGGAATGCCGTCTTCTGCAATTATCAATGATCGGGGGTCTATATTTCCATCTTCCACATCAGATTGCCTTACCTCGTGCCTTGTTAATATACCATCTTTATCATCGTCAGGATCTAGATAATCGGGAAGATTATCTTCACCATCGGTATTCAAAAAGCCTTCTTCTGTGGTTGGTTCTCCCGGGTTCGCAGTTATTTCACTTTCTGTCGGGACATTGTCATTATCGTCATCAATATCTAAATAATCAGGGATACCATCACCATCGGTATCCAGGTGATTACCTCCATTGGGGTCAAAACCTTCTTCAGCATTCGGTATGCCATCACCATCGGCATCTGCATCTTCATTTAAGCCAAGATCGTTAAAACTGGTAGTGATGGTTACAGTTCCTCCTGCAGAGACATATTCCTCTAAAACCCTTGGGGATCCGGGAGGGACTCCCTGGCAAAAATATTTCCTTCCATTAATTTCGGCATCGTAAATTCTATAAACCAATCGGTTTTTTTCACCGCTAAGACTAATCTCTATAGTATCCTCAACATTTAAAGTTAAGACATTTGTAAGGCTGTCGTTTAAAGCGTTGTCGTCCAGTTCTAACGACATAGATTCATAAACATCTTCATTATTCACTACCCAAAGTACCTTCTTATCATCAATTTCACAAATGCTTAAATCACTGTCTTCCAAATCAAAACTGGTTACGGTAATGTCCCCATCGTCACAGGAGTAGAGGGTGAAACTAAATAACAGGGCTGCAAAAATCTTTTTCATAGGTATGCGCATATATTCAAACTGAAACAAAAATAGCGGAATTAAGGATTTTTAGGGTAGGTTCTTTTAAATAATTTTATTTCGTTTAATTTTGCAGCGATGAAAAATGTATACCTAGATTCTGCCGCAACCACGCAAATGCGTGACGAAGTAATAGATAAAATGACCTCTGTAATGAAAGAGGTGTATGGGAACCCATCTTCTACACATTCTTTTGGGCGGTCTGCCAAATCTTTAATTGAGCAGGCGCGTAAAACCGTAGCCGGTTATTTAAATGTTAAAGCATCTGAAATTGTGTTTACTTCCGGAGGTACCGAAGCCGATAATCTTGTCCTAAACTCTGCTTTACGAGATCTTGGCGTAAAACGTATTATTACGTCTAAAATTGAGCATCATGCAGTTTTGTATACTGTAGCACAGCTTCAAGATTGTTTTGATATTGAAGTGGCTTATGTTGATTTAGATTCCTGCGGAAATATAAAGGAAACTCATTTAGAGGAGTTGCTGAAAGCATCAGATAAGAAAACACTGGTGAGTCTGATGCACGTAAATAATGAGATTGGCAATAAAATAGATATCAAAAAAATTGGAAAACTGTGTAAAACGCACAGTGCAATTTTTCATTCAGATTGTGTACAGTCGGTGGGTCATTATGATCTTGATTTTAGTGAAATCCCGGTAGATTTTACAGCGGTAAGCGCTCATAAATTTCATGGTCCCAAAGGCGTGGGATTTGCTTTTGTTAGAAAAAACAGTGGATTAAAACCACTTATTTTTGGAGGAGAGCAGGAGCGTGGCCATCGTGCCGGCACCGAAGGAGTTCATAATATTGTAGGCCTGGAAGAAGCTTTAAAACTATCTTTAGATAATTTAGCCGAAGAAAAAGCCTATGTTAGTGATTTAAAAGCTCATTTTATTTCCAAGTTAAAGGCTGAAATTCCCGGTGTGAAATTTAATGGTGAATGTGCCGATTTAGAAAAAAGTACCTATACGCTGGTAAATATATGTTTGCCGGTACCGGAAGATAAAGCACTAATGCTATTGTTTCAGCTGGATCTAAAAGGAATTGCCTGCTCTAAGGGTAGCGCCTGCCAAAGTGGAAGCGATAAAGGTTCTCACGTTTTAAACGCATTTTTAGATGATGAAGATCTTAAAAAGCCCTCGGTTCGTTTTTCATTTTCACGTTTTAATACCAAAGAAGAATTAGACTACGTGGTAAATACCCTAAAAGACTTTATTGAATCTTAAAAGATTCAAAATTAGTCTTTAAGAGGCTGATCGAGGTCATATTTTAAGGTTTTAAATTGCCGTTACTTTGTTATGTAATTACCCTTTTTTGGGATTAAAATAAATAGTAATGGCCCATAAACACGAATACCGGGTAGACTTAACCTGGAAAGAAGATAGAAAGGGGGAAGTTTCTTCTCCCGAATTAAGCGATATAATTGAAACTGCAACCCCGCCCGATTTTCCAAAAGGAATCCCTAATATTTGGTCTCCCGAACATTTTTTGGTTGCTGCTGTAGAAAGTTGTTTGATGACTACTTTTTTGGCAATTGCTGAAAATTCTAAACTTGAATTTGTCAGTTTTAAATCTCAAGCTATAGGAAAATTAGATAAAGTTGATGGGAAGTTTCAAATGACAGAGATTATATTGAAACCTGTTCTGGAGATTTCTAACGTAAATAATGCTGAAAGGGCAAAACGCATCCTTGAAAAGAGCGAAAAAGCCTGCTTGATCTCCAACTCTATAAAATCTAAGATTATTCTGGAACCAGAAATTAAAATTGCATCGGTAGAAGTATAGTGGTTTTCAAAGTAACAACTAGTGAGTAAAGAGCGCGACAATCTTTTTTAATTGTTTGTGCATTGCGTCATTTTGAAGAAAGCCTGCCTTGACGGGCAGGTTCAGAATGACACTTGAAGGCGAATTTCAACAACAGAATGTCACGTTGGCTATCGCCTCCTCGATGATGACCATAAACCGATAACTCAAAACTGAGAACTGAGAACTGATAACTGAAAACCGATAACCAAAACAATGTTTTCCTAAAACAATAATTGTTGGTATCTTTGTAGCCCCAAAAAACATTTAACTTCTACAGAAACAGGCAGATGTATGAATACTAAGAAGGTCGCATTTTATACCCTGGGTTGTAAACTCAATTTTTCAGAAACTTCTACTATTGCAAGATCTTTTAAAGATGAAGGTTTTGAGCGTGTAGAATTTTCTGAAGCAGCTGATATTTATGTGATTAATACCTGCTCGGTGACCGAAAATGCCGATAAACGTTTTAAAACCATTGTAAAGCAAGCGCAAAAAGTAAATGAGGATGCGTTTGTGATTGCTGTTGGCTGTTATGCGCAATTAAAGCCCGAGGAACTGGCCGATGTAGAGGGGGTAGACCTGGTGCTGGGAGCTACTGAAAAATTTAAAATTACCGATTATCTTAACGACCTTTCTAAAAATGAGATGGGTGAAGTTCATTCTTGTGAAATTGATGAAGCCGATTTCTATGTGGGAGCTTATTCTATTGGCGACAGGACAAGAGCCTTTTTAAAGGTTCAGGATGGCTGTGATTATAAGTGTACGTATTGCACCATCCCGCTAGCTCGAGGAATTTCACGAAGCGATAAACTGGAAAATGTACTTACCAATGCTGCTGAGATTTCGGCAAAAGGAATTAAGGAAATCGTGCTTACCGGCGTAAATATTGGCGATTACGGCAAAGGAGAATTTGGTAATAAAAAACACGAGCATACTTTTCTTGATCTTGTAAAAGCTCTAGATAAGGTTGATGGGATTGAACGTTTAAGAATCTCTTCTATTGAACCCAACTTATTGAAAAACGAGACCATAGACTTTGTTGCACAAAGCAAGACCTTTGTTCCTCATTTCCATATTCCATTACAAAGTGGAAGCGATGAGTTATTAAAGCTTATGAAGCGACGCTATATGAGTGGGCTTTATACCGATAGAGTGGCACAAATTAAAAAAGTGATGCCTAATGCCTGTATTGGGGTTGATGTTATAGTAGGCTTCCCCGGAGAAACAGAAGAACGTTTCCTGGAAACCTATAATTATTTAAATGAATTAGACATTTCTTACCTGCATGTTTTTACCTATTCTGAAAGGGATAATACTCCTGCAGCAGAAATGGAAGGCGTGGTTTCTAATAAAGTTAGAAAAAAACGAAGTAAAATGCTACGTGGGCTTTCGGCTAAGAAAAGAAGGGCTTTTTATGAAAGCCAGTTAGGAAGTAATTGCACCGTACTTTTTGAAGGCGAAAATAAAGAAGGTTATATTCACGGATTTACTGAAAACTATGTAAAAGTGAAAGCTCCCTGGGACCCTGCATTGGTAAATACACTACATCAAATAAAACTCACCTCAATTGATGAAGATGGTATAGTTAGATTTGAGTTTGCTGCAGAAAAGGTAGCGCTTTAAATATTAATTCCTACCGGTAACAAGTCTTTATATTTTCTTCTGTTCTTTCTCATAAATTTAGCTATATCGGGGCTGGTGGGCATTACACGCGTGTTTCGATCTTTTATTTCCTCCAGCACGGCTTCAATAAAAGCATCCATATATCCCTGTTCTTTTAAAGGCTCGGGCATAAAAACTCTTGTAAGGAAAATTTTTCGTTCTTGTTGAGAGTATTCTATGGTGGCAAGTTGATCGTTAATGGTAGTTTCAAATTGTCTTAAGAACTCGTTGTCGGTAATTATAATTTCTTCAGCATTCATCATTTCTCTTTTTTTCTGTGATAGCTATTTTAAAACAGTATAGGTTATCCTAAATAAGAATAAAAATGGACCAATAAAAGTTACTTTTAGTTCTTGATATAAAGGTAGTTAAATAAAGCTTTGAAAGTTGAAATCCTGATAAGAATCATAAAAATAAAAGGCTTTGAGGATTTGTATATTATTTTTAATCTTTCAATTGTGAAAGCCAAATAATTAGCAGTAATTTTGATAAGTAAATTTACGGTTTTAGGCTAATTGAGAGTGTTATATACTTGTTAAAATGACTAATGAAAAAGAGTTGATTCATGTTTATTTTATGCCGGGAATGGCTGCAAATTCATCTATTTTTGAATTTATAAAACTTCCCGAAGATCGTTTTAAAATGCATTTTTTAGAATGGATTATTCCTAAAAAGGACGAAAGCTTAAAAAGCTATGCCCTACGTATGAATAAATATGTAAAACACGAAAACCCGGTATTAATAGGGGTTTCTTTTGGTGGGGTTATTGTGCAGGAAATGGCTAAAAACCTAGACTTAAAACGGCTTATTATAGTTTCTAGCGTAAAATGTAGGGCAGAGTTGCCAAGACGTATGCGGTATGCGGCAAGTACAGGTTTATTTAAACTTATACCTACAAGCTTATTAGACTATGTAGACCATTTTGAGAAAATTGCGGTGGGAGACTTTATAAAAAAAAGAGCAAAACTGTATAGACAGTATCTTTCGGTTAGAAATCAACGGTATCTAGACTGGGCCATAAAAAATATGGTTTTATGGAGTTGTGCAAAAGCTCGAAAAGATATTGTTCATATTCATGGGGATAAAGATGAGATTTTTCCCGCTAAATATATTTCAAATTATATCAATGTTAAAAACGGTACGCATATAATGATTTTAAATCGTTACCGTTGGTTTAATAAGTACCTACCTGAATTAATACTTTCAGGAAAAATTGAAGAAAAATAAAATAAAAAATAATTGCTATGAGAATTTTAAAATCTGCTTTAATAATAGTGGGATTACTTACCATTGTGTTTGTAAGTGTTAATGCAACCCAACAGGCCCCCAATTCCAAAATACAGGAATATGTAAAAACCAACGCAAACGATAGGCCGGTAAAAGACTACAATATTTACGCTTTACCGATGCCAGAAAATATAAATTTTGCCGGAGAAGAAGTGCCTTTAGATGATCCAGACATTTATGAGAGAATGGACAGGGAATTACTGGTGAATACTTACTGGCAATCTAATGCCTTGCTTTTAATAAAAAGGGCAAATAAATACTTTCCAATTATAGAGCCTATTCTAAAGGAAGAAGGTGTTCCAGACGATTTTAAATACCTGGCCGTGATAGAAAGTGGTTTAACCCAGGCAGTTTCTCCGGCCGGTGCCAGAGGTTTTTGGCAAATAATGAAAGGAACCGGAAGAGATTACGGCCTTGAAATAAATGATAATGTAGATGAACGTTACCATATTGAAAAATCTACCCGTGTTGCCGCCGATTATCTTAAGAGGTCTAAAGCAAAATTTGGTAGCTGGACAATGGCAGCTGCCGCTTATAATGCCGGGAACAGGGGAGTTGAAAGGCAACTGGAACGACAAAAGGTAAATGACTATTACGAATTATTGTTAAACACAGAAACCGGCCGCTATATGTTTAGGATTTTGGCTTTAAAAGAAATATTAACCAATCCGGAGCAATACGGTTTTAATTTTGAAGAAAAACATCTTTATAAAAATATTCCAACCAGAACCGTAAAGGTAGATACCGTGGTGAATGATTTCGCTGATTTTGCGAAACATTTTAACATCAATTATAAAATCCTAAAGATCCATAATCCCTGGCTTAGGGAAGCGCATTTAAATAATGCCTCAAGAAAAGAATATGAAATTAAGATTCCTGAAGAAAATTCTTATACGGCTGTGAAATAAATGAATTATTTCCTGGATAATATTTGGTGGATTTTACTTTCTGCCAACTTCCTTATCGTTTTTATAACGATTGGCTACGAATTGATGCATTTTAGAGAGCCTGTAAAAAGTATTTCCCTAATTTTTGCATTATTAGCCCTACCGGTAATAGGCCTTTTGGTCTATTACTTTTTTGCCCAGGAATTTAGAAAAAGTAAGCTGTTTAACCGAAAGAAACTTTATGATAAAAATATCATTCAGCGCTGGGAAGAAAAGTTAATACTTAATGAGCAGGAACTTATCGAGAAGTATCGTGGGAGGGGTACTATCGAGGAAAAAATGAAACTGGTTCGTTTGCTTCAGAATAATCAAAAAAAGCCGGTCACCTTTAAAAATAAAGTCAGGGTTCTTATAAATGGCGAAAATAAGTTTTCAGCCTTATTTGAAGATATTAAAAAGGCAAAGCATCATATTCATATTGAATATTATATTTTTAACAGCGGTAGAATAGGAAACCGACTCATTTTATTACTCTGCGAAAAGGCGGAAGAAGGGGTGAAGGTAAGGGTTAGTTATGATTATGTAGCTAGCAGGCTTTCCTCTAAAGCGGTAAAGAAAATGAAATCCTATGGGATTGAAATTTTTCCTTTTATGCCGGTTTGGTTTCCAAATCTAACACGTAAATTAAATTATCATAATCACAGAAAAATGGCCATTATAGATGGTGATATAGGCTTTATTGGCGGCATTAATATTTGTGATGAATATGTGAATTTTGAAGAAAATCCAAAAGAAAAATTGTTTTGGAGGGATACACATCTAAGAGTGGAAGGGCATGCGGTAAAATCTTTACAGGTACAATTTCTACTTAATTTTAATTTTATTAGCGGAAAAGTCTTAAAAGTTGAAGAGGAGTTTTTCCCGAAGATTGGAATACCAGAAAGGACAGCAGTTCAAATTGCTGCCAGTGGCCCTGATACCGATTGGCAGAATATTATGGAAGCCATTCTAACGGCAATTAACACGGCTGAAGAATATATTTATATTACCACACCTTATTTTATTCCCAATAATCAGATTCTTACCGCGCTCTGTATGGCCAGCCGAATTGGTATTGATGTAAAGATTATTATTCCGGAAAAGGGAGATTCAGTGATTGCGCGCTACGCTACCAATTCTTATATAGAGCAATTACTGGAGTCTGGTGTTCAGGTTTATCATTACCATAAAGGGATGGTTCATGCCAAAACTATGGTGGTAGACGGTGTGCTAACCAGTATTGGCTCCTGTAACCTTGATAATCGCAGTTTTGATATAAATTTTGAAATCAATGCTTTTTTATATGATACTAGGGTGGCACAAGAAATGACTGAAGTGTATAATGTTGACCTTGAGGAAACTACCGAATTGATTTTAGAAGATTGGTTAAAGCGCCCTTCAACGGAAAAAATAAGGGAAGCACTTGCGAGACTGTGGGCTCCTTTACTGTAAGGGTGTTAAAGTATGTTTTTTAATAGACTTTACGATCAATTTCTATTGTGGGGATATTTCCCTAAAATTTTCAGGAGCTTCTTGCCCTGACTTTCCAAGCAAATTATTGCTTATGGCAGAATTAATAGCCTCGTAATTAAGTTTAAAAGAAGCTTCCTTCGATAAGTTATATGGTGAAAAACACTTCTTTTTATGTTCATTAGCTTTTTGTTTTGTATCCCAAAATAAGATTGCAAAATCTATTTTATCCTGGTATTTCTTAGCAAGCTCATTTAGGACAGGAATTTTTTTTTTGCCGGGAATACACCAGGAAACATAAGTTAAGAGATAAACCGGCTTTTTAAAATCGTATAAAGCAACAGTTTTATCTTTCAGGTTTAAAAATTTAAAATTATCTATATAAGTTCCTTTTAATTTTGTTTCTACCAGCGTGTCAAACAAGTGTTTTGCTTTTTTAAACTCCCTATGCCTATAAGCTTCTTTTGCTTTTACAGCATATTTAGGTAAGTGCATAGCAAGCGCATCAGAAAAGTAAAGCTTATCGCTTTTTTCAGTTTGTGCCTGGACATTTAATCTGAAAATTATAAAAAGAAAGAGTAAAAAATGTTTTATGCAAGTTCTTCTAGTCTACATTTAACAAAAGTACTTCGGTAGAAGAAGGTATTGAGATATTATCGATAAGAGGGCGATATATGCACTGTGATTTTTTGAATTATCAATAAAAATAGAAATTAACTAAAATTATAATAAAGTTAGATTTTCTTCATTTGTTGCTTCATCATCTTCATTTGGTCTTTAAGCATACCGTGTTTATCAAGCTTTTTAGCTTCGGCAAGTAAATTGGTTGCTTCTCTTTTTCGGCGTTTGGTCATCGCAATACCGGCAAGATTAAGTTTGGCCATAGCTAAATCCTGATCCATAGAAAGACCTAATTTAATAGCGCGTTTAAAGAATTTTTCAGCCTGTGTAATATTTGTTTGTGAAACCATAAGGCCGTGTAGATACCAATAATAGCCTTGTTGTTTTTGTGTAAGGGCAGCTTCGGGGTTCTTTATTCTATCCAGCCACTTTTTTGCTCCGGGGAAGTCTTGTTTCCTTAAGCGTAAGAAAGCAAGTAATATCATTTCGTTTTTAAAATACAGGAATACAAAAATTAAGGAAAGAAGTATAAACATGATACCATTTCCAATGTTTCCTTCTACAAACTGCCAAATTGCAACGCCTAATACAGCTCCTGCTAAAACTAACTTGATATTCTTGTTAAACATAAATGTATTTATTTTTAAAGCGGCAAAGGTAGCAAAAACAATTAAAAATAATTTAAAATACCTCTTGTAATAGTTAAAAAGCTTTGTATATTTGCACGCAGTTTTACAGAGAGCTAAAAAACGATTATACAGAAGATTTAAAGATATTTAAAATGAAAAGAACGTTTCAACCATCTAAGAGAAAAAGAAAGAACAAGCACGGTTTTCGAGAAAGAATGGCTAGTGCAAACGGAAGGAAAGTCCTTGCCAGAAGAAGGGCTAAGGGTAGAAAGAAAATATCTGTCTCTTCTGAAAACAGACATAAGCACTAATGATAATTAGTTTTTAAAATATTTAAAGGTGTTACTTTTTTTAGTAACGCCTTTTTTTATATCCAAGCGCTTCCTTATTTTTAAGTTTAATATGCTACAATTTACAAAAAATGCCTAAAAACAACAACCTTAAAAGTATTCTTATTATTGGCTCAGGGCCTATTATTATTGGTCAGGCCTGTGAATTTGATTATGCAGGAACCCAATCTTTGCGTTCATTACGTGAAGATGGTATAGAAACTATCCTGCTTAATTCTAATCCGGCAACGATAATGACCGATCCGTCTATGGCAGATCACGTTTATCTAAAGCCGTTAACGACCAAATCTATTATTGAAATTCTTAAAAAACATCCAAACATAGATGCTGTTTTGCCTACTATGGGTGGACAAACTGCACTTAACCTGTGTATTGAAGCCGATGAAAAGGGAATTTGGGAAGATTTTGGAATCAAACTTATTGGTGTAGATATAGACGCCATAAACATTACCGAAGACCGGGATAAGTTTAAGCAACTTATGGGTGAAATTGGAGTTCCTGTGGCACCGGCAAGAACGGTAACTTCTTATCTTGAAGGGAAAGAAGTAGCACAGGAATTTGGTTTTCCATTAGTAATTCGTGCTTCTTTTACCCTGGGTGGTAGTGGTGCTTCATTTGTTCACGGTCCCGAAGAATTTGATGAAATGCTTACCTATGGGCTCGAGGCATCACCAATTCACGAGGTGTTAATAGATAAAGCGCTTTTAGGTTGGAAAGAGTATGAGCTGGAATTGCTTAGGGATAAGAACGATAATGTAGTTATTATTTGTTCAATAGAAAATATGGACCCTATGGGGATTCATACCGGAGATTCAATTACGGTTGCACCGGCTATGACGCTTAGCGATTCTACCTACCAGCGTATGCGTGATATGGCAATAAAAATGATGCGTAGCATTGGAGATTTTGCCGGTGGGTGTAACGTGCAGTTTGCGGTAAGTCCAGACGAAAAAGAAGATATTATAGCCATAGAAATTAACCCAAGGGTTTCAAGGTCATCGGCTTTGGCTTCTAAAGCAACCGGATATCCAATTGCAAAAATTGCATCAAAACTTGCTATAGGTTATAACTTAGATGAACTTGAAAACCAAATTACAAAGTCAACATCGGCGTTATTTGAACCTACTTTAGATTATGTGATCGTAAAGATTCCACGTTGGAATTTCGATAAATTTGAAGGAGCAGATCGCACTTTAGGCCTACAAATGAAATCTGTAGGAGAGGTAATGGGAATAGGTCGTTCTTTCCAGGAAGCACTGCATAAAGCTACACAATCTCTGGAGATTAAAAGAAACGGACTTGGAGCAGATGGAAAAAGCTATACCAAGTACGACGAAATTATAGAAAAACTTACTTATGCCAGCTGGGATCGTGTGTTTGTAATTTATGATGCGATTAAGGCCGGAATTCCATTAAGCCGAATTCACGAGATCACTAAAATAGATATGTGGTTCCTGCGCCAGTATGAAGAACTTTATGCGCTGGATGTAGAAATTTCAAAATTTGATAAAGATTCTTTACCTAAAGAGTTATTACTGGAAGCAAAACAAAAAGGTTTTGCCGATAGACAAATAGCCCATATGCTTGACTGTTTAGAGAGTGAGGTTTATAATAAAAGGGTAGATTTAGGAATAAACCGGGTGTATAAACTGGTAGATACCTGTGCAGCCGAGTTTAAAGCCGAAACTCCTTATTACTATTCTACTTTCGAAGCTGAAATTGAAACTCCAGATGGCAAAAGATATGTAGATAACGAAAGCAAGGTTAGCGACAGGAAGAAAATTGTAGTATTGGGCTCTGGTCCTAACCGAATTGGCCAGGGAATTGAGTTTGATTATAGTTGTGTGCACGGTGTTTTAGCGGCATCGGAGTGTGGTTATGAAACGATAATGATTAACTGTAATCCCGAAACGGTTTCTACAGATTTTGACGTAGCCGATAAACTTTATTTTGAACCTGTTTTCTGGGAGCATATCTACGATATAATTCGTCACGAAAAACCGGAAGGGGTAATTGTACAGCTTGGAGGTCAAACTGCTTTAAAGCTTGCTGAAAAATTAGAGCGTTACGGTATTAAAATTATGGGAACCAGTTACGAAGCGCTGGATCTGGCCGAAGACAGAGGAAGCTTCTCTAAACTGCTTCAGGAAAATAACATTCCTTACCCTGAATTTGGTACTGCCGAAACTGCAGATGAAGCCCTGGCACTTGCCGATGACCTGGATTTTCCTATCCTGGTAAGACCTTCTTATGTATTAGGAGGGCAGGGAATGAAAATTGTGATCAACAAAGATGAGCTGGAAGAAACGGTGGTGGATTTACTTCGAAAAATTCCGAATAATAAATTATTGTTAGACCACTATCTGGATGGTGCTATTGAAGCTGAAGCAGATGCGATTTGTGATGGCGAAGATGTACAAATTATAGGAATTATGGAGCATATTGAACCTTGTGGGGTTCACTCGGGAGATTCTAATGCGCTGCTACCTCCATTTAATCTTGGAGACCTGGTAATGGAGCAAATTAAAGATCATACCCGTAAAATTGCTTTAGCACTTAATACGGTGGGCTTAATCAATATTCAGTTTGCTTTAAAAGATGATAAGGTTTATATTATAGAGGCTAACCCAAGGGCATCCAGAACGGTTCCATTTATAGCCAAGGCATATAAAGAACCCTATGTAAACTATGCTACTAAAGTAATGCTGGGTGAGAAGAAAGTTAAAGATTTCAACTTTAACCCGCAGTTAGAAGGCTACGCTATAAAACAACCGGTTTTCTCTTTTAATAAGTTCCATAAAGTGAATAAACAACTTGGGCCAGAGATGAAGAGTACCGGGGAAAGTATTCTTTTTATAGATAGTCTTAGAGATGATGCATTTTACGAGCTTTACAGTAGAAGAAAAATGTATTTGAGTAAATAAGAAATAGTATTTAAAGAATAGGCTATCTGAAAAGATTTTATAAATCGTCATTCTGAACTTGTTTCATTGAAAGTTCAAACATGCTAGAAGTTGAAACAAGTTAAGCTTGACGAAGCCGGGTCTTTTTAGACAACACAATAAACCAAAAACCTACAAGATTTTAATATCTTGTAGGTTTTTCTAATTTAAGTAGTTAACCTCTTAGCCTTTAAAAAATATTTATGAAAGAATTTGTACTTATAACTGGTGGAATCTACGGCACACTTGCGGTTGTTTTTGGAGCTTTTGGAGCACACGCTTTAAAAAAACGTTTTTCTGAAGACCAGTTAAAAAGTTTTGAGACTGGCGTAAAATATCAAATGTACCATGCGATTATGCTTATTATATCGGGAATTGTTTTTCCGTTTATCGGGGTTTCCCAGCAGCTTATTGCCTGGTTTTTTATTATAGGAATATTCTTGTTTTCCTTTAGCATTTATGGATTAACCTTAAGCACTTCAGCAGGAAGGAAAATAAAAGTTTTAGGGCCAATAACACCACTTGGCGGACTTTTGCTTATTCTTGGCTGGATTTTTTTTACAATCAATATTGCTGAAATCGCAAGTTATCTTTAAATGTTTTAAGATATAAATGTCATCCTGATTCAAAGCTAGCTCCGAAATTTATTAGGAGGTCTAATTTGATGATATTACTATTATTGAGTAAATCGTCATATTGAACTTGTTTCAGCATCTAACAAGAATCAGCATAAACTTACATCTAAGCAGTATTTTCTAAAGTTTCAGCACGCAATACCCGTTTTCGGTATTTTTCAGCATAAAAAGCAATTAATATTAACTGCAGGGAATGGTAGATCATAATGGGTAAAAGTAAAAGCCCGGTATTGGCGGCATTTCCAAAAATCACTTTTACCATTACAGAGCCATGAACAAGTGATTTTTTCGTGCCACAAAATTGTGCAGTGATCTTATCTTCTATCTTAAAGCCTAAAAAATTACTGAGTAAAGCCAGTCCAAAGTAAACTACAAAAAAGAGTATAACCACTATTCCGGTCAGTTTTAATAAATCCTGGGTAGCTACACTGCTAAAAATATTGGAGGAGAAGGAGTTACTAAAGCTGGAGTAAACAATTAGTATAATGGTAGTTTTATCTATCAGGCTAAGTTTTTTGTTGTGCTTCCTGGCAAATTCACCAAGAAATTTTTGCAGGATTAACCCTAGAATTAAGGGAAGAATTATTTGCAGGAATAGTTTTAAAAGTACATCTAAAAACTCAAAACTGGCATTATGGCTAAGAAAAAAACTTAACCAAATTGGAGTTACAAAAATCCCTATTATTCCTGAAAGACTGGCGTTAAAGATCGCGGTAGGTAAATTGCCTTTTGCCAGGGAAACCATTACAATTGAAGATGAAACGGTAGAAGGAAGGGTGCCAAGAAAAAATAGGGCTATCCAAAGGTTTGAAGCGGTTCCGTTTTCAAACAGTGGTAGGCATAAGAGTGTGAGTAACGGAAACACTACAAATGTGGTCAATTGAATCACAATATGAACTTTATAATTTAAAAAGCCCAGTTTAAATTCTGTTGGAGATAATTTTAATCCGTAGAATAAAAAGATAAATCCAATTCCAATATCCGTGATGGTTTTAAGTGGGAAAAGCACGACACCTTCAGGAAATAGATAGGCGATAAGGATCGCTAAAAAAATGGCTACTATAAATCCGTTAAACTTCAATTGCCAAGCTATTTATCTATTTTAACTTTATAATTCTCCAGTAAATGCACATATTCTTCTGAAGAAAAATCGGTTTCGCTGAATTCTTGTTTTCTATTTATCGTCATTTTATTTCGCTTTATACTTTTGGCAAAACGTCTAATATCGTCATCGGTAGTTAGGTGTAATCCTGGTACGGCAATAGATTTTCCATCTTTATCTTTGGCAACCATCGTAAAATAAGAAGAATTACAATGTTTTTTTATTCCTGTTCTAATATTTTCGGCTTCAACCCGAATCCCGATAACCATAGAACTGTTACCTACGTAATTTACCGAGGCTTTCATAGTTACCAACTCGCCAATTTCTATAGGTTTTAAGAAGTCTACCGTATCTACACTGGCCGTTACGCAATATGCACCCGAATGTTTAGAGGCGCAGGCAAATGCAATACGATCCATAAGGGATAGAATGTAACCTCCGTGAATTTTACCGTTAAAGTTAGAATGGGAAGGCAGCATTAATTCTGAAATATCTACCTGTGAATCTTTTACTTTTTTAAAATGGTCCATAATTTATCTGTCTCTAAAATGTGGGGATTGGGCTTCTTCTACCTGGGTTATAAAATATTTGGTGTCTCCCCAAAAAAAGAAGGTAGCGTAGCGCTCTTTATATTTAAGCTTTACATAATTGCCTTCGTTTTCCTGGAGAGCTTGAATAACCTCCTGGTTATTATCTAAAACCGAAAACTGGAAGATTTGCGCACCGCTAATTCCCTGGCTAATTTCACCTTCCCAGGTTTTGGCAATAACGCCTTTTTTACTGAATTTTATAAGTTCACCGCTTCTTGTGCCCTCGCTGTAGGGCACAAAATAGATAAAAGCAAACCAGGCGATAAAAAGAAGTGTAATGACTCCTAAAATTCCAAAAAGTGTCTTTTTCATTTTTTCGATGTTTTGATAGCTAAGTATTTTTTCGTTTGATAATCGAGTTAAAAAGATCCAGGGTTTGCCTGGAAATCAAAATAATCTTTCTGCTTTCCGAATTTTAAATTGGTTGCAAGTTAGTCTATTTGTTGGGTTCTTCAATATCGCTCTCTTCTATAGTCGATAGCATATTATGATCTATTTGTTTGCTGGCTTTCGCACCAAGTTTTTTAAGATTTTCTACTCTTCGTAGTAAATTACCCTTGCCTGAAAGCTTTTTCATGGCTACATCATAAGAATTTTGTACAGTTCCCAATTGCCTGCCTATTTTTGTGAGTTCTTCGGTTAAAGCAGTAAAGGAATCGTATAATGCACCGGCCTGTGTTGCGATAGCGATTGCATTTTGTTTTTGCTTTTCGTTTTGCCACATACTATCTATGGTTTTTAACACAGCCAGTAGGGTGGTGGGGGTCACCAAAATAATATTTTTATCAAATGCTTCAGCATACAATCCGGGATATTCGTTGGAAGCAACGGCGAAAGCAGCTTCTATAGGGATAAAAAGCAAAACAAAATCTGGGCTGTCCATTTGATATAACTGGTGGTAATTTTTATTGCTTAGCTCGTTGATACGGTTTTTTATGGCGGTTAAATGATTTTTTAAATGCTTTTTGCTTTCTTCTTCGCGAGTTTCATTGCTATAACGTTCGTAAGCATTAAGCGAAACTTTAGAATCTACAATCATTTTTTTGTCACCGGGTAGGTTAATCACCACATCGGGTAAAACCCTTTTGCCATCGGCATTGGTAAAACTTTGTTGAACTGAATATTCACTTCCTTTTTTAAGTCCGCTGCGCTCCAGGACACGCTCTAAGATCATTTCGCCCCAGTTCCCCTGGGTTTTGGTATCGCCTTTAAGAGCTTTGGTTAAGTTGGTGGCCTCCTTGCTCATTTGCTCATTAAGCTCTTTAAGACCAATAATTTGTTGCCTTAACATGGCGTGGCGGTCTATGCTTTCTTTATTTCCTTCTTCGATACGCTTTTCAAAATGAAGGATTTTCTCCTGCAAAGGATTTAATAAATTCTGAATGTTTTCTTTATTCTGAAGTGTGAATTTTTCTGACTTTTGCTCCAGAATTTTATTGGCAAGGTTTTCAAATTCTTTTTCAAATTTTTGCTGAAGTTTCTCAACCTCGGCCTTTTGTTCTTTGTTTTTAAGCTCCAGGTTTCTAAACTCGGCGTTTCTTTTTGTTAGTTCAGTATTAAGAAAATCTTTTTCGCGGCGTATTTCTTCACGCTCGTTCTCTATTTTTTCAGATTGTATTTGGGCTTTATTTTGTAGTTCTGAAATTTCAGTCTTATAATTGTTTAAATTGTTGTTTAGTTGGGTTTTAATTTCTTCTACCTGAAGTAATAGTTGATTGTTTTTTTCCTCCAAAACAGCTTCCTTATTTTTACTTTTCAAACCAGAAATTAGTTTGCCAAAGTAAATTCCGAGGAAGAGGGCAATAAAAATGGCAGTAACAAGTAGGTAGTTAATCATGGGAAATTAGCAGTTTTCCCAAAGATACTTATTTGCCCGAATTGTTCTAAAATTCTGGGCTTAGTTTAATGCTTATTTAAGGGGAAAGAAAATTAATTACCTGCTTCAAAATATTGGTAAGCATCTATAATATCCAGATAGACGCCATCGAAGCCAAGATTAACTATTTTTTTTAAATAAGCATCTTTATTCCTGTATATATGTCTTTTCCATTCGGGATGCCAATATTTCACTTTAAAATTCCCGCTCCAATATGGGTTCTCTTCCGCTAACCAGATTGGGGGATTTTTGTTCCAGGAGTCTTTCCAGTAATACCTATATTCTTCTGCTTCGCCAATAGACATATAGGCTATTACCAGTCGGTCTCCACCATTTTTTTTCTTTTTTAATTTCTTTATTTCTTCAGCAGTGAAAGCTTCCTTATTAAAAAACAAGTCTATAATAATTAAATCGTAATTGGTGAATGCAATTTCAGCTATAAGATCTTTTTTGCCTGGATAATTGGCGTAATTGAGCAGGTACAGAAAATTCTTAGCTTCAGAAATATGTTTTATATCTGCTTTATTTTCATTAAAAATGGCATAGTCCGGGATTTCATCTAATTCCCTTCGAGTGGCTGCAAAAGAGATAAATTCATTTTTTTTATTTAAACAGAAGGAATTGGCTATTTTTTTGGAAGTAGAGCAATAATCTGTTACCAACACTTCTTTTCCCTGATTTTTTGCAATTTCAAGATGCTTTAGCAAATAAGTGATGTCTGGCTTAGGGGTAGGTTGGTTAAACTCAGGGTAACCATAAAAGAGATCTTCCTGTCCTACCGCGTCTATAGCTTTCAAATAGTTTAAAGCGGGATTTTTGGATTCGGAAAGTATGAGTTCTATACCATTTTGGGGAATTACAAGGAAATTCTCATTTTTAGCTTTTGCGTTTTCACTAATTTCAATAACTAAATTTCGCATCTGCTGGCGGTAATTTACCTCTTGAGCTGTGCTATTCTGACATAAAAAGAGTAAACAACTAAAAATAAATATTGGAATTCGGGCTAAATTCATTTACTTATTGAAATTTAAGGCAAAGATATGTGAAATTACCAAACGATTAATTGTGGATTTTGTATTTATTATGCTTAAAAAGCCATATTTTTTAACGCTAAAGAAGTTTCATTGAAAAAAGTTTAATAGCTAGAAAGGCGCTTATAATTTCTGGTTTGGAAGTGTATAAATGACATTTTTTCCTATATTTTTGAATTAAAAGATAATTTAATGCCGAAGCCCTCCGTATTACTTATTTTAGAAGGTACCTACCCTTTTAATGGTGGTGGTGTTTCAACCTGGGCACATCACTTATGTAACAAGGTTGGTAATATAGATTTTAAGTTGTATTCCATAAATGCTTCGTTTGAAAAGGAAACAAAGTATAAACTAAGTAGCAACATAAGTGAAGTTATACAGGTACCTCTTTGGACACCAGACGAGCCTTACGATTATATAAGTTATGGAGAAGAATATTATAAAACAGTAGCTAAAAAAGAATGGACCACAGATGCGGTGGTTGAACAAAAATTTATCCCGCTCTTTAAAAGTTTACTTGAGTTTATATATAGTGAAGACCAACAAATAGAAGATCTGGATATCATTTTTCATCAATTATGGTTTTACTTTGAAGACTACGATTTTAAAGAAACCATGAGGAATAAGCATGTTTGGCTTACTTACCGTGATATTCTAGCCAGGTTTATTATTGGTGAACGCAACCCTGATGCCTCTTTGATAGATATAACTGTGGGTTTACGCTGGATTTATAGATTTCTAATTCCGCTTGCCATTGTAAATATTCCCAGGGTAGATATTGCGCATCTTACACTAAGTGGTTTCCCTCTTATTCCCGCACTTATTGCCAATTATAAATATGGGACAAAGATCATGCTAACAGAGCATGGGGTTTTTATAAGGGAAAGGTTACTGGCTATTAATAAATCTGAATATCCCTATTTTTTAAAGAGCTTACTTATTCGTTTCTCCGAGGCTATTGCCCGTTTAGCCTATTATAAATCTGATGTGATTATTTCGGTAACTACCTTTAATCAAAAATGGGAAAAATGGTATGGTGCAGATCCTAAAAAATTTAAAGTAATTTATAATGGAATAGATCCCGAGGTTTTTAAACCCGGGCCTAAACCGTCTCATTTAAAAAATGTTCCAACCGTAGTTGCCTTAGCAAGGGTTTTTGAGTTAAAAGATATTTTAACAATGATTAGATCTTGTGCAGTGGTAAAAAACACCATTCCTAATGTGCAATATATGGTTTATGGAGATGATACAGCGGTTCCGGATTACACCAGGGAATGTCTTCAGCTTATCAAAGAATTAGGTTTACAGGATAATTTTAAGTTTATGGGGCCTCGAAACAATCCTCAGGAAATATTTCTGGAAGGTGATATCTCTATTTTAACATCTATTTCTGAAGGCTTTCCGTATACTGTTATAGAATCTATGAGCTGTGGAATCCCGGTGGTATCTACCGATGTTGGCGGTGTGAAAGAAGCGCTTGATGAAAGTTGCGGATTTACCTGTAAACCAAAAGATGCCGAAGAAATTGGAAGCTATGTAGCGAAGTTGCTTTTAGATGAGGACCTAAGAAAAAACATGGGGGAAAGTGCAAGGGAAAAAGTCTTAAACAACTTTACCTTAAATAAGTTTATAAGGGAGTATGAAGATGTGTATAAGGATATGATGAAGGCTGAAGGTTCAAAAGCTAAACTGACTAAGATTAAAGATTTTAACTGAGGATGAACAAGGATCAAATTAAAGCTATTGCCAAGCTTGTGGTTTCTGTTAAAGAGCGCAACGGTAAACCTGTAAATGTCTATGTAGTAGCTGCTACCATAGAATCTTTTGGGATTAGGGACGTAGATGTGAAAAAGGACTATGGCTTTGATGATATTTTTCAACTTTCCAAATATATTTATAAGGCCTATGACGCGATTACCCTGGCAAACCTTAAAAACAATAATCAGCGTATAGCAGAGGCAAAGACATTTAAACGATTAGCGCTTACCGAATATATCACGACAAAAAACACCAAACGATTTATTGCAGATTATAGTTCTGGATTAATCCACTTATTTCCTGTTTTCCTACAGGTGGTTTCTATTATAATATTTGGTTTTTCGCTCTGGACCTATTCAAAATTCAACAACCTGCAATCTACGGCAGTAGTATTGGGAGTAATTTTTGGCTTTATTTTAAGTGCTGGTTTTGTTCAGGTTATAGGTAAACAGGTTTCCTACTATTGGTATAATAAAGATTACCATATGGCTAGTTATTCTACCAGGAAAATTATTATAAACGGAACATTTACTATAATAGTTTTTTTTATTTTTTCGCTGTTGGTAAATATGGTTGTTCCACTTTATAGTTTTCTTTTTGTAATAATCACGTTTTTATATGCTTTATTTATCGGATTTTTACTCTTGGTGTTGGCGCCTTTGTATGCTTTAAAACAAAGGTGGGTATTATCTTTAAGCGTTTCTGTAGGTACTGGATTGGCACTGGCATTACATTGGTATACCGCAATTCATCCCTATTTTGTGCATTGGATAGGTATTCTTACCGCTTCTCTAATATCGGTGGGATATATTTACTTCTTTCTACAGTTTAAGTTAAAACAAAACAAAGCCGAAAAGAAGAAGCCTAAGGTTATGCTCTCTTTATACAGAAATTTTAATTATTTCCTTTATGGTACCTTTTTGTTTACATTTGTATTTCTGGATAGGCTTGTAGCATGGTCCTCTACATTAAATAGAGATATACCTTACATTATTTATTACGAAAAGGATTATGAAATAGGGATGGATCTTGCAATTTTAATTTTCTTTCTTTTAGGAGGAGTTATGGAATACGCCATTCATTCTTATATAAGGCATATGGATTTTCATCAATTGGAAACAAAGTACTCCAGTTTTCAAACCTTTAATGATAAGATGAAAAAAATGTATTTTAAACATTTACGATTATTTGCAATTAGTGCACTGGGGATTGCAATTTTCCTATACTTGCTAATTACCCAGCCCTGGGGATATACTTCGGGTTTTGATGAGAATCTTAGTGAATTGAGCCTTAGGGTTTGTATTTTGGGAAGTGTAGGATACTTGTTTTTAAGCCTTGGTATGCTTAATGTTTTATATCTCTACACACTGGGTCAACATAGAAGGCCTTTGTTAAATATAGTGATTGCCTTCTTGGTAAATATTACTATAGGAATTTTACTAAGTCGATGGGTCTCTTACGAATATAGTGTGGTAGGTATGTTGATAGGATCCTTTGTGTTTATGCTACTTACTACAAAGGAAACATACAGTTTCTTTAAAAACCTGGATTATTACTATTATGCATCTTATTAAAATTTTCATGATTACAGGCGCAATTTTATTCCAAACTGCCCAGGCTTTAGCTCAGCAACTTACTAAAGAAAAGCAAATACTTTTTACTTATGGCGATTTTTACCCCAAAGATGTCTCAGGATATGAAATAGTGGTATTGGAAAGTGCTCATTTCGATAGTAAGGATATTCAGGTACTAAAGCAGCAAAATAATACAGTATTAGGATATATAAGTTTAGGGGAGGTCAATGAATCGGCGGCCCATTATCCTGAAATAAAAGATTTTTCCCTGGGAAAAAACAATATATGGAATAGTCATATTTTGGATATAGAAAATAAGGAGACCAGTAAATCTCTTATGGATATTATTAAATTTAATATGAAAAAGGGATTGGACGGAATGTTTTTGGACAACATAGACAACTATACCAAATTTGGTCCAACTCCAGAAAAGAAACCTGCTCTTTTAGACTTTCTAAAAACTGTAAAGATTCTTTTCCCTGAGATTTATTTAATGCAGAATGCAGGTGTATCAATAATTGAAGATACTCATCCGTATATCAATTCGGTAGCCAAAGAGAGTGTGGTAACCGATTATGATTTCGGTAAAAATAAATATCAATTAAGGGAAGAAGAAACCTATTTACGACTTTTACACGAACTTGAAGAAGCTTATAGGAATTATAAAGTCCCCGTAATTTTAATAGAATATGCCGAAACTAAGAAATTAAAAAAGGCCATAGACCAAAGATTGGAAGAAAATAACTGGCCCTATTTTATTGGGAAAATAGATTTACAAAGTATTCCTGATAAAAACTGAAGTGAATTATGTTTTTAGAGCCCTACCTACTTGCCGGACCCTTAAGAATTATTTTGTTCTTTGTATTAATTCTTTTAATACATAGAATAATTTCTGCCCGTGTCTCTGCGCAAACAGCATTAAACTTCTTAATTCCTACCATCACCTTAATTCTTGCTTCCGTGCTTTTAGGAGGTTTTATATTAGTGCTTACTAA
Organism: Salegentibacter maritimus; assembly: GCF_016236975.1. Taxonomy (NCBI): domain Bacteria; kingdom Pseudomonadati; phylum Bacteroidota; class Flavobacteriia; order Flavobacteriales; family Flavobacteriaceae; genus Salegentibacter; species Salegentibacter maritimus. Next base: position 238,948 of record NZ_JAEHNY010000002.1, on the reverse strand, counting down.
TACATTTGATCTATTTGTTATAATTTGTATTGCTATTGCCGTTATTAGCTTAACCTTTATGAACCTTAATTACAGAAAACCAATTAGGGATCAGCTACAAAGAATATATACCCGTACTATTCTGTATGCCGTAATCAAGCTAGAAAGGCGAAAGAGTTTTTTGGATAGAGATAACATTATAAAACCCACATATAAGAATAGAGGGGAAGGATTATCTGAATACCATAAAAACTGGCAATTGGCAATTGGCTTTTTATTGCCTATAATAACTTATGTTTCCCGAAGCTCGTTATTTAGTGAAGATGTATTCACGCTTTCGTACCACTGGTTTAAAAAGTTAAACCTAATTAATGACCTTTCTTTTGAGACGTGGTTTTTCCATCCGGGTGAAATGATGGGAGATTACTTAATTATAAATCTTTATGCAAAAATAACCAGTATCACGAATGCTGAGGCTTTGCAATCTTTCGGACTTCTGGAATCTGCCTTGCTCTCCCTGGTTATATATTGGGTAGTTTATAAGATTTCCCGAAAACACGCCCCGGGTATATTGGCAGGCTTAAGTTTTGCCTTACTATATTCCTTTCTGCCAATGAATTTAGATTTAGTAGCGGAACACAAGTCTGTTTTTACGGCCCTAATTATTGCAGTGCCTACCATGTTTTTTGGTATTTATCCACAAAGTTTTCGTTTTAATAGAAAGCTCATATTTGGATGGTTTGTGGTTCTTTTTACAACTATTTTAATTTTAGACTTGTTTGTAGGCTTGCTAATAATTCCTCTTTTCCTATTTATTTTGTTCTTCTTTAAATTTAGGGATAACTTAAAGCAGGTGTCTCAAGTTATTTTCGCATATCTTGCTTCGGTTAGTCTAATTGCTGTTATTTATGGAGTGGCAGCTCTTATAAAGCAAGAAGATATGGGGGCTTTTATTGTTTCCAATCTTTTTTCTTTTGATGCTTATACATACAATTCCAGTTTAATTCTTCCATTCAAAGAACTTATTTATTATTACCAGGTTGCAGCAGTTGTTTTTTTAGTTATCACCATCTTTAAATACCTAAAGAAACCACATAAATGGCTTGCGAGTCTTATTTTCTTAATTTTCCTTAATATACTATTCGGTCTTTACCATATAGACGAGGTTTTATTAGATCTGGATCTTTTAAGTCAGGTGCTATGTGTGTTTATTCCAATTTTCTTCGGAATAATACTAAACATTGTAGTAAATCTAATTGCTATTTTTAAAAAGCAAAGTCCATTGAGCACCATTATTGAAGTTGTTAGTGGTGCCGCAATAATTTTAGGTTTTGCTATATACACATTTCCGCAGGAAGCTACTTTCAATTTTGAGTCTAATAAAACAGAAAACAATGTATTTGAAGCTTATGCAAAGATACAATCAGAAAATTTGCCCTATTCTTATGCTATTGTAAATTCTTTGCCCTATTATAGCTTTAGTAATAACGACCATTATTATTATAACTACGATTATTTTAATGAAAATTATATTCAACGTGATAGAAGGTTCAACACGTATAGAAATAATGCAACCTATCTTTTGAATAATCCAGATATTATCTTGCCTGAAACCTTGTTTGTTTTTGTATATGAAGATACTACCGAAAAAGAAGCTTTTAAAGCACAGCAATCATTAACAAAAGAGAGAATAGAATTACTAAAAGCCAAAGGTAGGGCAGTAAGTGTCTATTATAATACCAGGCTTTTAAAAGTATATAAGGTAGAGAATAGGCCTCGTTCCAGCAACATTAATGAATTATTATTTTGATGAGAATAAAACTACTAATCAATTTATTAATATATATATCCTTAGGCTTTCTTGTATCTTTTATAGCGGGCTGTGAGGCCGATGGTGAAGACTCTAAAAGTATAAAGAGCAATCCTCGGGTACTTTATGATGAAATTAGCAATACGCCCCTGGTAGCTTATATTTTAGATGCAGAGAATGATTTAAGCCTAAAAAACAGTAGGCACATTCGAAAGACCCTTAATTATGCAAAAATTCCTTTTGGTGAAATTTCACAGGAAGATTTTAATAAAGAACCCGGCATACCGGGTTCGGTAAAAAGCATAGTAATTTATAATCTGGCCCAATTAAACCCCCGGGCTATGGATTTTCTTATCAATTTTGTTGCAAATGGCGGACATCTTTTTATTCCTACGACCGGAGTAGATAAAAATTTTGGGTTTTTAGCCGGAGTAAAAGCAGACGCCGATTTACAAATAAACACTACCGCTAAGGGATTTCTATTTAAAACAGATTTTATACCCGGATTAAAAGGAAAGCACTACAGGAACAGTACCATTCATTATGGATTAAAAGAAAATAACTTTAAAGAAGAGGTTGAGGTTTTGGCAACTGCATTTTCTGAAGAAAGTTATCCGCTTATCATTAAGAATAGAATAGAAAAGGGGACGGTTATTTCCTTTAACACAGAACAATTTTCGCAAAAGCAGGAGCGTGGTTTATTTTTTGCTGCCATTTTAGAAGGTTTAGAAGGGGTTCCTTACCCAATAGCAAATGCCTCAAGTATTATGTTAGATGATTTTCCGGCACCGCTTTATAATGCCAAAATGGAGCCGGTGCAATCGGAGATGGACTTAAGCCAGGCCGACTTTTATTCAAAAGTTTGGTGGAAAGATATGTTGAAATTGGCTAAAGAAGAAGATATTGCTTATTCGGCTTATGTTTGTTTCGATTATTCCAATCACACCACCCCTCCCTTTAACTTTAGGGAATGGGAGAGATCTGTTTTGAATGGAGTAAATGGAGCCGATAAATTGATGTTGAGTATAAAAAACTCTAATCATGAATTGGAGCTGCACGGATATAATCACGTTTCACTTACTCAGGCAGATTGGCCTAGCAAAAGCTATATGGGGTTAAGTTTGCAGGCGGTTAAAAAACGTTGGGCTGCACGTGGTTATGGCGAGTTACCTAAATCGTATGTGCCGCCATCAAATATTATAGATAGTACCGGTTTTGTTGCTTTAGAAGAAAATATTCCCAATATTGTATATAATGCCAGCATTTATTTGGGGGACTTTGAGGATGGGGGATATCGGGAGTTTGATCCCGAACCTTACAATTACCATTTCTTTAATTTCCCCAGGATAACAAGTGGTTATGCCCTAACATCAACCCAGGAATTTAATCAACAGTCATTGTATCTTTATACCGGTATTTGGACCCATTTTATCCATCCCGATGATATTTATCAAATTCCCGGGGACGAAGGTTTGGACAGCGCTGGAGATTATATTTTGAGAAATATAAACGCTTATGGTTGGAGGGTTTCAGATGATGGTTCTCCCGGTTTGCTGCCCAGATTTAGGGATTATATACAAGGAGTAAAAGAAACCTTTCCTCTTATTCGATTTTTAAAGGTTTCAGAAGCGGCAAAAATCACCAAAAATTGGCGAGAGACTACGTATCAATTTTCGGAAGGGGAAAAGACTGTCCAGGTGTCTGCCCAGACCAAAAATTCAGCAGAAAATGAAAATTTTTGGTTTGTTTATATATCCGCAGAAAATAATAATGAAATAGAGTCCTATCTTACTCAGAATAAGCGTAAATATACTAAAACACCTCTTTTGGAAGGTTTTCTATATAATATTCAAACTTTTAAAAACCAACTGAGCTTACCTAAATTTAAAAATAATTCTCCTCGTAATTTACAAAATTCGTTGCTACAGGAGTATAAGGTTTATTTGTCTACAAAACCTTCAGAAAATCAAGGTGATATAGAGGTAGAAAGGAAAATCGAAGAGTTAAAGTCTGAAATTAGCATTGCTAATAATTTTAATCGGCAAACCTGGATAGATTTATTTAAGTATCTGGGCTGGGAGGGACGTCAGAATGAAATATGGCCTTTACTAGAACAAAAATATTCCAAAAATGCATCTTCGGTTTATGTTGCGCTTTCTGTAGAATTTATAGCCCAAAGCGATTACCCAAATTTGGAAACCAGAAGACGATGGATGTTAAGGCAAATAGAATTATATCCGAAAAATGTAGATCTCAGGAAAGATTTTATTGCTTATTTTGGTAGTGATACCGAAGTTCAGCTAAGCCGTAATGAATTATTAAAATTAATTGACAATGCCAATTCGGCTGAGGACAGGTTTGGCTATTTATCACTTTTAAATGAAAAATTTCCTGAAACTGCCTTTAATCTTGTTAAGGACATTGCACCCTGCCGGGAAGATTTTAGGTCTGCCGCTTCAACTATCTCCTGGATTTTTGCTGATGCCGGAGAATATGAAAAAGCCATTTTATGGTCTAAATGCAGCAAAGAAATTGGTGAAGAATCAGTGAATAATTGGCGATTGCAATCTGGGGATTACGAATTTTTTAAAGAGAAGAATTTTCCTATTTATATAGAATATCTTATTGCCGATAATAATAAAAAAGCGGCTCAGGAACTTTTGGAGATAAAAGCTTGTGATAAAGGACTCAAGCCGCTGGCAGCTACAATTGCCTACACCTATGGCAACCAGGGAAGTTTTAGAAAAGCATTGGAGTGGTCTGCCTGTGCCGATAATTTTCCTGTTGTAGAGCGAATGCAGTGGTTGTATGCCTTAAAGAATTATAACGAAGTAGAACGTTTGTACGCTAATTATTCCATAAAAAATAATTTGAAGGAAAAAGAGCTTATCCAGGCATTTATGGCGGAATATTATTTGGGGCGGGGCCAGATAACCAAGGCCTGGAAATTAACTTCACAATTGGTAGATTCAGAGAAAAAAGAACGCTTAAGAAGACAGCTCAACAAAGATGTTCGCTATTTAAGTTCCCTGGAAAAACGAATGCTATTGAAGGGATATCCACCTCTTTTTTACCCGGAAGTGGCCGCACAACTAAAACATAACCTAAGAATTACCGAAGGTGATTTTCTAAGTTTGAAGAGTAATATTATTAGCGATAGGCTAGACCCTACTTCTTTTGGCACCGAGGCTGTGTATGGTATCCGGGATAAAAAGTTACATCAACATCAATTCGGACTTAGCTATTATAAAGCCTATGCCATACCTGTGCAGGAAAGTTTAAAAAACAATATAGATGAGCAATTGCCCGGTTTGATTTATAGGTTTAAATCACGGGAAAGGCTTGAAAAGATTAATTATGGTTTTGGTACCCGTTTGGAGTTTAATGAAGTAGGGAAAGCTTATTTGCATTTAAATGCTTCGGCCTCTATTTCTATAGACAGCCTGTATAGTTCGGTGCAACTTTCCAGGAAACCTGCTATTACAGGACCGGCCTATTCCCTGGATATTTACCAAACCCAATTAAATATTTACGAAGAACTTCAGTTTAAGAAAAAATTTCGCGCAATTCTTTACCTGGAGGGGAATCATTTTAGCGACGATGTGCAGGATATACAGGCTTTAACCGGTATTTCTATGGATGTTGTCCTTAATGATAAGTCTAAATTTAAACCTTATTCCGAAATCTCAGGAATGTTGGGAAATTCAACCAGAACGGGCGGATATCCTTACTGGACCTTAGATAAAAGATTATATGGCGGAATGGGACTGGCATACGAATATTTAGATGAAAATAATTTTTGGAAAATTAATCTGGATGCGGGTTATTTCCTCGATACTTTTTCTGATGAATTCCAACGCTACCGCGGAAATATAACCTGGCCTATTTCAAAGTATCTTTATTTTGATGCCCGGGCCGAATTTTATACACTAAAAAACTTTTACTCCAATAACTTTACATTTGGTTTAAAATATATTTTTAAGGAGAATTAAGGCTTAATTTTAAAAGAAGCGGAAGCTTTATCAAAAACAATTAAGCCCTCAGGGAAGACACTGGAAAAGGCACCAGACTCCAACAGTTTCCGGGGAGAACCTGTACTAACTTTGTCAGGCTGCATTAAAATTATCTTATCGCACAGCTGAATGGCTAGATTGATTTCATGCGAAGCAAACACAATAGCTTTGTTTGTTTTCCTGGTAAGCTTTTTTAGCAGTTTTAGCACATAAGCTTTATGGTAAAGGTCTAAATGGGTGGTGGGTTCATCCAGAATAACCAGGGGGGTGTTTTGAGCTATAGCACGGGCTATTAATACCTTTTGTAATTGCCCGTCACTTAATTCGTAGCATTTTTTGTTTTGCAGGTCTTCAATGCCTACATGCTGCAACGCTTTCTTTATTTGGCGAAGATCATTTTTACCTAATCGGCCAATCCAATTGGTATACGGCTGCCTACCCAGTGCCACCAACTCAAAAACACTCAGATTTTTAGAAATGGGTTGCTCGGTAAGCACAAGACTTATTAAAGAGGCTAGTTCCAGGGAATCTATTTGTTTAATTTTTTGGTGTTTTACTAAAACCTCGCCTTGAAGTGCATCCTGAACACCGCTTAATGTTCGTAGAAATGTAGACTTTCCAACTCCATTTACACCAATTACGGCAACAAGTTCTCCCTGGTTTACTTCAATATCAATAGCCTTAGCAATAATGGTTTTTTTAGCTTTTGTGCTGTAGCCAATATCCAGGTTAGTGGTTTTAAGAATGCTATGTTGTTGGGATTTCTCCAATGTTAGAATAGAAATTTTCGTTTGCGAACTAAAAGCCAAATCACTACCGGGGCACCAATCAAAGAAGTAATGGCATTTATGGGGAGGGTATATTCCTGCCCCGGTAATTGGGCTGCAATATCACAAATAAGCATTAATGCAGCTCCGCCTAAAATAACTGCGGGAACTAAAATTTGGTGATTGTTTACAGGAATTACCTGTCTTATTAAATGCGGAACAGCCAAACCTACAAAAGCAATAGGCCCGGCAAAAGCAGTAATACTGCCCGCAAGTAAACTGGTAGCAATAATAATTACAAATCGGTTTCTTTTAATACTTACCCCCAGGCTTTTAGCGTATTGTTCCCCAAGCAGTAAGGTATCCAGGTTTTTTATACAAGACATGGCAAGTGCCAAACCTACCAGCCAAAAAATGGTTAAAATGCCAACTTCGTTCCACGAAAGGTCTCCTAAACTTCCAAAAGACCAGAATATATATTGCTGTAGTTGTGCTGCAGGGCTAAAATAGGAGAGAACACTTACCACTGCAGCGGTTAAACTGGCAAACATTAAGCCTATAATTAAGATGGCCATGGTATCCCTAAGCTTTATTGAAGCCAGTATTACTGCCATAAGAACCAATAAACTTCCCAGGCTGGATGCTATTACAAGGCTCCATTTAGATAACAGTACTCCTGCAAAAACACCTCCAAAAATAGAAGCTCCCATAATTACAATGGCTACGCCTAAACTTGCGCCACTACTTAACCCTAAAACATATGGCCCGGCCAATGGATTTCTAAATAGCGTTTGCATCAATAACCCGCTAATGGCCAATCCAGAACCGGTTATAATGGCTGTGATGGCTTTTGGTAACCTATATTCCACAATAATATATCGCCAGGTTTCTTTAGAGACTTCCAGGTTAAAGATAGAAGCAAAAACATCTTTAAATGGAATATTTACTGAGCCAAGGCTAATATTCAAAAATCCAAGAAATAGCACTCCCAGAAAAAGGAGTACCAGCGGAAGAACATATTTTTGGGAATGTAACAAGACCGGTTATTTATTTGGGTGTAAATATCTGAAATAAAATGAGGAGATAAAATTAATGAAGAAGCATAATAAAAAATGGATGCCTATATAAGGCCATTTTAAACTTCCGGGTGCTCAATATAAAAGATTTATGCACAATGATACTTACCCGGAAATTCAAAAAAACTTTTAGATAAGGTTTTAACCAGTGCCTTGAAGCTGCTAAATCACTCTTCCAGGGCCTTAAAAAAAGTAGTTTCGTAATTAGGAAGTAGATCTGGGTGAAATATAGCAACCAGGTCTTTTAGTACTAAATCTGGGCGTTGCGGGCCAAGTTCAAAATAAATTACTCCGCCGGTTTCACCTTTAGTAAGGCTTACGCTGTAAACATTTTTTTTCTGAAACACTTCAAATTGCCTGTAATGTTCCGATTCTTCTAAAAGTTGCGAGTAAGAAGTAAACTGTCCGGCACTTATCCAAAAATCGGCGTCCTGGGCTTTTTCCAGCACACTTTCAAAAGATAATGCCATGCTGCCGTTTCCACGGGTGTCAGAATATACGTAATTAGCATTGGCGTCTTTAATAAACTGTGCATGCCATGAGTTTCCGTAAGGTAAATACCATTGGTCTTTATACATAGCACCACTTAAGACTTTTGGGGTATTTCTAGCCGACTTTGCTAAATCTTTAGCTTCTTTATAAGCTTTTTCAATAGATTCAAACTCTTCTTCGGCTTCAGCTAACTTATCGTAAAAAGCACCAAAAAACTTGATCCATTCTGCTTTTCCAAGTGGAGTTTTTTCTGTCCAATCGCCGTTGTACATCACCGGAATTCCCATTTTTTGAATTGTTTCCAGGGTTTTGTTATTCGCATCTATAGCAAAACCAATAACTACTTCGGGTTCCAGGTCTATAAGTATTTCGGTATTGATATTTTCGTTTTTCCCCAACTCTTTAATTTTGCCGGAATTAATCAGTTTTCTGGTTTTTTCAGAAGAGATGTAATCTAAGCCCGGGAAACCAATAAGGCTGTTTTCTTCATTTAAAGCTTCGAGTGCCGGAATATGAGTGGTAGAAGTAACAACCATTTTTTTTACCGGAATTTGCACTTTTTGATCGTACTCCAAATCTTCGGGGATTTGAGCATTTTCCTTAAAAAGAAGATAAGTGAAGGGCTCTTTGGCATTAGGCCAGGGAGATTTTAGTTCTATTAGGTAGAAATCATTAAATGTTTTGATACTAAAACTCTTAGCGTAACTTAATTCAAGCGCTGTTTCAAGCTTTTTAGAAGTTGTTTTTTGTTCGTTCTGGTTATTCTTACATGCAGTTAGGAATAGAAATAGAATAACAAAATTAAGAATCCAGGTAAACTTATTTTTCATTTTAATACGCTTAAATCTAATTGGCTGAAATTTGCTTTTTCTCATTTTCCAGACTGAAACCTTGTTTGTTTTGAACATAGTGTTTCAGGTATTTTTGGAAGAGGAATTGTCAAAAGTAATATTATTTAGAATTTAATAGTTACAACTCGTATAAATGTTTAATTTCGCACTGAAATTTTTGGTTCGGATGTGTTTTATCACGCCGATTAAAAGGGAATCAGGAAAAAAGTACGAAGTTAGAAGTACAAAATACGAAGCAAGAATGTTTTATTCGTATTTCAAACTTCTTCTTCAAACTTTTGTTAAGCCTGAGCTGTTCCCGCAACTGTAAGCTAAGTTCTGATTTTTAAATCAGAATGCTTGTTGTTATCACTTCAAAAACCACTGTTCTTAGTTAAGGATGGGAAGGTAAACAACAAGACGCGAGCCAGGAGACCTGCCAAAATAGTACTAATTAATTCTTAGACTTTCGGGATAAAAGTCAGGGGCAGATGAAAAATAGACAATTTTATATTTTATTTCTTGGCTTGCTTTGTGGCTTGCCATTATGGGCTCAAAACGATACTATAAACGTTTTGGACGAGGTGTTTTTAACCGATATTAAATTAAGAGATTTCTCTACCGGACAGCATGTGAGCGTTTTAAACGATTCGGTTTTAAAGAAAAACGGAGCACTACTTACTTCAGCTTTAAATTTTAATACCAATATCTATTTTAAAGAAAATGGCCTGGGAATGGTTTCTTCGCCATCTTTTCGTGGAACAACTGCGTCTCAAACCGCGGTTTTATGGAATGGAATTAATATTAATTCTCAATTTAACGGTCAAACCGACTTTAATACCATAAACGCGGGCGGATTTGATAATATAAGTGTTCGTGGTGGGGGTGGAAGTGTTGTGTATGGCTCTGGGGCTATTGGCGGAAGTATTCACTTAAATACCCAACTTGATTTTAGTGGAAAAACAAAACAGGATTTATTTTTACAATACGGGAGTTTTAACACCTTAGATGCTCGATATAAAATTAAAACTTCAACCAAAAAATGGAGCTTAAGTGCCGCTCTTGCCAGAAACTCTTCAGATAATGATTATGAATGGCCGCTGAAAGGAAAGAAGAACGTAAATGGGAGCTTTTATAACAATAACCTAAATATTGGTTTGGCATATAGGTTTACTAAAAGAAATACCTTAAAGTTTTACAGTGAAGTTTTTGAAGGAGAACGTCATTTTTCATTGATAAGGCCTTCAGAAACTAAAACCAAATACAGTAATGTAAATTCACGGAATTTATTGGAATGGGTTAGTGAGTTTGGCAATTTTATCTCGGTAGCCAGGTTGGCCTATTTGGATGAAAACTATAGATATTATCCAAATATTGCTTCCAATAATTATACGTTTGGAGGAGCAAAGACTACCATAGGAAAGTATGATATAAAATACACACCTTCAAATACATTGCAATTTAATGCTGTATTAACCAATACCTATACCGATGGAACGGGATCGGGAATTACTGAAAATACCAGGAATATTTTTTCTTCGGCATTTTTAATGAAACACCGGCCGTTTAAGAAACTTCAGTACGAATTGGGTTTAAGAAAAGAAGTTACCAATAATTATGAGAGTCCGTTATTGTTTTCGGCGGGTCTTAATTATGATGTAACCAATTTATATAGTTTTAAAATAAACGCTTCCAGAAATTTTAGAATTCCAACGTATAACGACCTGTATTGGACGGGCGCCGGAAATCCCAATCTTAATCCCGAAACCTCCAACCAAATAGAACTTGGAAACCATTTTAACTATAAAAATTTAAATTTTAGCCTTACCGGTTATTACAACCAAATTGATGATATGATTCGTTGGCTACCCTCAGAAACAGGGGCCTGGCGTCCAATAAATGAAGAGAAAGTAGAAACCTATGGCTTTGAGGTACTCACTAATTGGCAAAAAAATATTTTAAAAAATCATAGTATAGGTGCTTCTGCAACTTATGCTTATACCGTTTCAGAAGATATGAATACCGGCTACCAGCTTATTTATGTACCCTTTCATAAAGCTACGGTGGCATTTACCTATTCTTTTAAAAATTTAAGCCTGGATTATCAGCTTTTATATAATGGAGAAGCCTTTACCAGATCAGACAATAATTCCCGTTATAATATGGATGCCTATACGGTTTCAAACCTGGGAATAGGCTATGATTTTGGAAAAAGACATAGCTATAAAATTGGGGCAAGAGTACTCAATATTTTTGATGAAGCATACCAAAGTGTAGAAAACCGGTGGATGCCCGGTAGAAATTTTAATATATACCTAAACCTTAATTTTTAAACAATGAAGAGAATTAGCAAACTATTGTCTATGGCCTTAATAGGAGGGCTTTTATTAAATTCCTGTAGTAGTGACGATGATATTGTTGATCCCGATGGGCCACAAGCAGAAGGAGATTATACCAATGGTTTTTTTGTACTGAATGAGGGGGGAATTGGTAAAAATAATAGTACGATAACTTACGTAAGTAATGATTTTTCGATCATTGATACCGAGATATTCTCTAAAGTGAATGATCAGCCAATGGGCGATACCGGGCAGAATATTACATTTACAAAAGATTATGCTTTTATTGTTATGAATTATTCAAACTTAATTCATATTGTAAATAGAAACTCTATGGAGCTTGTTCATACAATAGAGAGCGGTTTAAGTTATCCACGGGATGTTGTAGTTTACAAAGATCATATTTATGTGACTAACTGGGGAGATGGTTTTGATGCAAATGATGATTATATCGCAATATATGATTTGGAAAACTATGAAACTACCGGAACTATTAGTGTAGAGGAGGGGCCGGAGATGATTATTGCTGAGAATGATAAGCTATATGTGAATTTACAAGGTGGATATAATTTTAATAATAAGATTTTGGTTATAGATCCCGTTTCTAACTCTATTGAGAAAAGTATAGAAGTTGGAGATGTACCTAGTTCTTTAGAGATTGAAGATGGATACTTATGGGTTATGTCTAGCGGGATACCATCTTGGCCTGAAGATATTGAAGAAACGGCTGGGCGTATCTCTAAAATAGATTTGTCTACTAACGAGATATCTGATGAAATAATTTTTCCAAATATAACAGATCATCCATCAAGCTTTGAAATTGAGAATGATAAAATTTATTATTTCCTTAATGGTGCTGTTTATTCTATGGAAACTTCTGCTGAAGAGCTACCTACTGAAAGTTTTTTTACTTTAAGTGAAGATATTTTTGCTCTTTATGGATTCGAGTTAGAAGATGGTTACTTCTATACAGGAGATGCCAATGATTATAGTTCTAATGGCACAATAAGAATTTATAATATGAATGGTGAATTGGTAGATGAAATAGACTCTGGAGGGGTAAACCCTAATGGCTTCTACTTTAACGACTAAGTATATTGTTTTTCTGTTATTTGCTTATATAAAAAAGCCCCGTTTCATTAATGAGACGGGGCTTTTCCTTTTAGTTTAAAGAATTACTTCTGTAATTCTACTGCTTTTTTCCTAACTTCTTCTGGGATTTTATCAATATACATTCTCTGGTAATCTACATTAGACTCTCCGCTTTCTCCAATTTTAGTAAACCTGGTATCGTAAGAAACTGCTGGAATAGCCATTTTGTTTCCGGTTATATCGGCTAAAGCAGCAGCTAGAAGTGTTTCGCTAGCTTCGCCTAAAGGTAAAAGATTAACAATATCCTCTTCAGCCTCAATATCGGGGATTAAACCTTCCTCATAATAAGCGTCTTCATTAGCATTTTTTGATTCGTAAATGAGTGGTTGAATTACATATTTATGATTAGGATTACGGTTTTGTTTGTTAAAGTTTGGCGAATCGTACAAAGGAGCGGCCGCCTGAAATTTACCAACGGTAGATGAGCCTACGTGTATTACATTTATATAGGGCGCCAGGCCATTCATTACCAACTCACTGGCTGATGCCGTAGAACCTGTTCCAATAACATAAACTTTATTTAAGTTTAAGCTATTAATCAACTCGCCAGTTCTAATTTTATCGTTAAACCTATCTACCAATTCTTCCTGGGTAAATTCACTTTGTAAAAGATCGTTCCAGGTTTGTTTAGAGAATATTTCACCTTCAAACTGCCCGGTAATCATACTGGAAAGGTCTACCGCACTTTCTACAGAACCGCCACCATTATATCTAAGATCTAAAACCAACTCGTCCACGCCTTCAGCCTTTAAATCTCCAAAAGCAGCATTTAATTCATCATCAAAATCGGCAGTAAAACTATTATACATTAGGTACCCCACATTTATACCGTCTATTTCCATGGTCTTAGAAATAAAAACCGGGTTTTCGGTAATTTGTTCCCTGGTTAAAGCGATTGTTTCACCGGTTTCACTAATTACATTTTCATTTACTTCAGCTAAAGAAATTTCATAACCATCGCGTGCCAAAAGCGATTGATAGTTAGATCGGTTCATGGCTTCTCCATCAATTTCGGTAAAAAGCATTCCTCTTTTTACTTCGGCTTCATCGGCAGGGCTTCCGGGAATTACATAGCGTACATAACCAAAAACCCCATTTTCTCCATAAGCTACAAGACCATAGTCCATTCCGGTGGTAGTACTAATACCGCTTTGGCTGTTTTCAAGGATTGTATAATCGTCAAGAATAAAACTAAATCGGTCTTTTGGAGCGGGAACTTTTAATCCTTCATTAAAAAGATCCTCCGGCGAATCAAAACTGGCGAGCCATTCATCTTTATCGGCTTCAGAATCAAAATAATTTTCGTCAAGTTCTGCAACATCTGCCTCGTAAACATAAAAAATACTCATGGCATTATATAGATAATTCTCTATTTCTAAATCGGGATCTTCTTCACCTTTTACCACAGGAAAGCGCTCATCATCATTATCTGTAGAGCAGGAGCTTAATATTCCCAGCGATAAGCCTAAAAATAAAATTAGTTTATTAATCTTCATAAATGTTAAGTTTGTTTTAGATTGCTAAAAATACCTACAATTACTTAAAACCAAAATCTTATTGTAACAAATATTACCACTAATCGTTTAAAGGATAAGAAGGTTAATAAACCAACACATATATGAAACAACAAGCCTTCCTGGATAAAATAAACCCGGTAAAAGATAAAATGTACCGGCTTGCATTAAGACTACTTGTTTCTAAAGAAGCGGCCGAAGATGCTACCCAGGAGGTGATTCTAAAATTGTGGAACCGAAAACATAAACTCAAGGATTATACCAACCTTGAAGCTTTTGCAATGATGGTGGTAAAAAATCACTGTTTAGATGAATTGAAGGCTAAAAAGAATAATAATTTAAGAATTGTTCATCAAAATTATGAAAATAAATCTATTTCCCCTCAAAGAGATTTGGAGCTAAAAGATGAAATGAATTGGATACAGGATATTGTAGCCGATTTACCCGAACAACAAAGAATTGTCTTTCAGCTTAGAGATATAGAGCAACTGGATTTTGAAGAAATAGAAGAAATAACAAAAATGAAAAGTACAGCGGTAAGGGTGGCCTTATCGCGTGCAAGAAAGAAAATAAGAGAGCGCTTAACAAACAAGCACGATTATGGAATTACAAAAAATTAAAGATTTACTTGAGAAGTATGATGCCGGGGAAACTTCTTTGGCCGAAGAGCAGCAACTTAGGAAATATTTTGAAAGGAACGAAGTTTCTGAAAATTTAAAGCCCTATCAGCTAATGTTTGCCTTTTCTGCAAAAGAGAATCGAGAAAGTTATGACCGGGAGATTAATTTGCCTGCTAACAAACAAGAGAATAGATATCTCTGGACGGCTATTGCGGCCAGTATAATTTTAGTAATAGGCCTTTTCTTTTTTCAGAATAAACCTTTGGAAATGAATGATAAGGATGTTAGCACTATTCAGGATAGGGAAGAGGCATTACAAAAGAGTATGGAAGCATTAAAAATGGTTTCCGAAATAATGAATGAAGGAAAACAAGACCTTAAATATTTAAAAGAATTTAATAACACTAAAAATAAATTTATCAAAACCGAATAACCATGAGAAAGATAGCACTAATAATTATCATTGGGTTGTTACCACTAATAACGCAGGCCCAATCTTTTGCCAAGTATGAAAACATGAAAGATGTAGATGCGATGGTAATGACCAGTAAGATGTTTAAAATGCTTGCCAAAGTAGACCTAAGCGACGATAACCCTGAAGCCAGGGAGTATCTAAAACTTATTGAAAACCTGGATGAAATTAAAATGTTTACCAGTACCACCGCATCAGTAAGAAGTCAAATGCAAAAAGATGTAGCATCTTATTTAAGTTCTAATAAATTAGACCAGTTAATGCGGGTAAAAGAAGATGGTAAGAACATTCGGTTTTATTCAAAAAGTGGGAAAAGCGATAACTATGTAAGTGAACTTTTTATGTTTATGGAAGGTGAAAAAGAAGGAGATCCAATTTCGGTAATTTTAAGTATTACCGGCGAAATAGATCTTTCTCAGTTATCCCGCTTAACCTCCGATCTTAAAATTCCGGGAGCTGAAGAGCTCAAGAATGTTGAAAATAAATCCTAGAATAATACTATTAAATCTATAACAATGAAAGTAATAAAAATATTAAGCCTTGCGCTTGCTGCTACAGCTTTTGTTTCCTGTGCTAACGAAGCTAGTTTGCAGGAGTACTATGTAGAAAATCAACAGGATAATAAATTTATAGCGGTAGATATACCTACCAGTATGTTTACAAATACCGAGGAACTGGATGAAACCCAAAAAGAAACTCTGGAAACCGTAAAGAAAATTAATGTTCTGGCGTTACCGGTAAAAGATAGCAAAGAAGAATATGAAATTGAAAAAGCCAGGTTGGCTGAAATTTTAAAAGATGAAAAGTACCAGCTTTTAATGCGATATGGCTCAAATACCCGTAAAGCTGAAATTTATTTTACCGGAAATGAAGATGCTATAGACGAAATTATCGTATATGGTTATGACGATACGAAAGGTGTTGGGGTAGCACGTGTTTTGGGAGAAGATATGAATCCACAAAAATTAATGGAGTTTATGAAATCCCTTGACAAAGGTGATATAGATGTTGCAGGATTAAAAGGGATTTCCGGTATGCTTCAAACCGAAATTGAAAAGTAGTTTTTAGTTAATAATTGAAGAGGTTGTTTGAAAACTTATGGACGTCACCCTGAACTTGTTTCAGGGGTTAATGAACTTAGAATCTGAAACAAGTTCAGATTGACGATTCGTTTCAAACAACCTCTTTTTATCTTAAATCCCTGTATAATTTTGCGGACTTATTTTTTTGAGTTCCTCTTTTACTGTTTCTGAAACTTCTAAGGTTTCAATAAAATCGGCGATACTCTTTTTATTAATTTTTTCGTTGGTCCTGGTAAGGCCTTTAAGGGTTTCATACGGATTTTTAAATCCTTCACGGCGTAAAATGGTTTGAATTGCTTCAGCTACTACAGCCCAGTTAGCCTCTAGATCTTCGTTTAGCTTTTCTTCGTTTAATAATAATTTATCAAGGCCTTTAAGGGTACTTTTAAAAGCGATACTGGTATGCCCAAGGGGCACTCCAATATTTCTTAGCACCGTGCTATCGGTAAGGTCGCGTTGTAATCTACTAATTGGAAGCTTAGCTGCTAAATGTTCAAAAATGGCATTGGCAATCCCTAAATTTCCTTCGCTGTTTTCAAAATCTATTGGGTTTACTTTATGTGGCATAGCCGAAGAACCAATCTCCCCCTTTTTAATTTTCTGCTTAAAATAATCCATTGAAACATAGGTCCAAATATCGCGATCCAGGTCTATTAGAATATTATTGATTCTTTTTAAGGTATCAAATAAAGCGGCCATATGGTCGTAATGCTCAATTTGAGTAGTTGGAAAAGAATGGTGTAAGCCTAATTTTTCCTGTACAAAATTTGTCCCAAATTCTTTCCAGTCGGTATTAGGATAGGCTACTTTATGTGCATTAAAATTACCGGTAGCACCTCCAAATTTAGCCGCGTGAGGCACTTTATTTAAAAGATCGAGTTGAGATTCCAGGCGATTTATAAAAACCTCTATTTCTTTTCCTAATCGGGTAGGAGAGGCAGGCTGACCGTGGGTTCTGGCCAATAAAGGAACATTAGCCCAATCTTGCGAAAGCTGCGTTAGCTTCGCTATTATTTCTTCAACTTCGGGAAGATAATGGGCGGTTATTGCATCTTTTAAACTTAAAGGGACTGCCGTATTATTGATGTCTTGAGAAGTAAGTCCAAAATGGATAAACTCTTTAGATTTTTCCAACCCCAATTCATCAAACTTATTTTTTAGTAAATACTCTACAGCTTTTACATCGTGATTGGTAGTTTTTTCAATTTCCTTTACGGCCTGGGCATCTATGCTTGTAAAATTCTCATAAATAGCACGTAATTCCGGAAATATCGAATGGTCAATATCTTTTAATTGCGGTAAGGGTAATTCACAAAGCGCAATAAAATATTCAACTTCAACCTTTACGCGGTATCTTATTAAAGCTTCTTCGCTAAAATAAGCAGAAAGTTGTTTTGTTTTGGAATGATATCTTCCGTCTATAGGAGAAATAGCTGTTAGCGGTGTCATGGGTTTAAATTAGAAATTAAAAGCCATAAAGATACTGCTTCCAGCCAATCTTTAAAACTACGGCAGCATTTCTTTTTAGCTAAATTTTTATAAAAGCCTGTGTGATAAATGAGCATAGTGCTATTGGAGTTAATTGGCACAGCCAAAGGGTGTAATACCCCGAGGCTTGCCTCGAAATTAAAAATTTGTTTTCAACGAATGCCTCGTGGGCTTGCCCCGAGGTAGTTTACTTAAAAATCAATTCTTGTTTTCAAGAATCAGGGCTAGATGCTTTTTTCGTTTGCCAAGAACTTTATTGTATAGAAATAGAAGACAATATTCAGGAGGGATTTAACAAGTTTTTGACCAACTCGGGAACTCCCAGGGAAGCTTTTTTAGCAATAATTTGCAGGTTTCCTTTTTCTGAAATATTAGGTTTAGGATCTATAAAATAAATAGGAATCCCGTTTGGAGCAAAATCCAGGAGTCCTGCCGCCGGATATACCTGCATAGAGGTGCCAATAATTATTAGCATTTCTGCTTCACTTACAATTTCCATTGCTTTTTCAAACATGGGTACGGCTTCACCAAACCATACCACGTGAGGTCTCAGCTGATAATTAAATTCACAAAAGTCTCCTATATTAATATCCTGTTTCCAATCTAATACCAGGTTTTCATTAAACGTACTTCTGGCTTTTAAAAGTTCGCCGTGTAAATGGGTAACCTTGGTGCTTCCGGCCCTTTCGTGAAGATCATCTATATTTTGAGTGATAATCTCTACTTGAAATTCTTTTTCAAGTTCTGCCAAGGCAAAATGCGAAGCATTGGGTTTTACTGTTAGTAATTGGCGTCTTCGTTGGTTATAGAATTCTAAAACTTTTTTTTGATTGTTTTTCCAGCCTGCCGGTGAGGCAATTTCCATTACATCGTGACCTTCCCATAACCCCCCGGCATCTCTAAATGTTTTTATGCCGCTTTCGGCACTTACGCCGGCACCGGTTAGCACGACTATTTTTTCTAACATGCGGTTGTATTTATTGTAATTTCTAAGATAATGTTAATCTTAGATAATTAAAAATGTTAAAGGCACATAGCGATTTTGCTTACAGTCAGGAAAGTAAGTTTTTTTTCTTGTTAAAGTCTTCGCAACACTCATAATAACACGCAACCATTTACTGTTATTCGTATCTACAAGTTGAATAAATTAATAACACAAAAATTAAATTTAAAATGAAAAAATTAGCATTTGCTTTAATGATGGTCGCAGGTTTCGCAAGTTGTGATAGTGACGATGATGGTGTAGACATTCCTTTTGAAGGAGAAACAAAAGAATACACCCTAAACACTATTGGAGATTCTGGCGTTAGTGGTACCGTTACTTTTAATGAAAATGAAGACGGATCTACTACTGTAGAATTTGACCTGGAAGGTACAGAAGACGGAAGTGTACATCCGGCACATATTCATATGAATTCTGCTGTTGAAACAGGTGAGATTGTAGTTACTTTCAATCCAATTACCGATGGAGAAAGCATTACTGAGGTTTCTGAATTAAATGGTGAACCTATTACTTACGAAGAATTAGTTGCCTACGATGGTTATATCAATGTACATTTAAGCGAAGATGATTTACCAACAATTGTTGCACAAACCGATATCGGTGGAAATGCACTTACCGGAGAGTCTGTTAGCTACGATCTTAATGAAATGGACATCGCTGGTGTAAGCGGTGTAGCTGTATTTGAAGAACGTGAGAATGGTGAAACTTTAGCTACTTTAGACCTTGATGGTACTACAGAAGGAGGTTCGCACCCAGCCCACATACATGTAGGATCTGTAGAAGATGCTCCTGGAGCTATTGCTATTACCTTTAATCCTGTAAATGGAGCTACCGGTATGAGTATGACCAACATCGCTATGACTGATGGTACTGAGGAAGAAGAAGGTGAGGCTATTACTTACGAAGACTTACTAACTTACAACGGATACATTAATGTACACGCGAGTGCAGATGATCTTGAAACACTTGCTGCACAAGGAAATATGGGAGCAAATGCTTCTGAAGAATAATATTCTTTAATATTTAATCAATTAAAAGCCCGACAACATGTCGGGCTTTTTTATTTTAAAATGATTTTTTTAAATGAGCTAAGTCTGCTATCATTATTATTAAAAGGTGGAAGCTTTGAAATAACTTATTTAAAATCGCTCTTCCAGAAATGCTTAAAGATAATTTAAAGATTCAATTACTTTCTCTATTTAACCTTATCAGTTCCCGAAGTGTTTATTAACACAATTTAGGATTACTTTTTAAAAATATTAACATCCGCTAAAAACCTTCCTCTCGTAAATATTGGTGAGTTGTGGATTAGAATTAGTAGAAATGCTGTTCTGATGCATTTAAATTATTAAAAACCAAAAATTTAAATTATGAGAAAATTTTTACTTGCTATTTTTATAGCACTACCATTTATGTTTATGAGTTGCAGTAGCGATGATGATGCCGGCGGCTCTGATGATGACAATTTTCAGGGAGAGACAAAGTCTTTCCAGCTTTTTTCGGTTGCTGATCCTTCTATTTCTGGAACTGCAACTTTTATGGAAAATGA
The DNA here is from genome assembly GCF_016236975.1 of Salegentibacter maritimus. Taxonomy (NCBI): domain Bacteria; kingdom Pseudomonadati; phylum Bacteroidota; class Flavobacteriia; order Flavobacteriales; family Flavobacteriaceae; genus Salegentibacter; species Salegentibacter maritimus. Next base: position 218,762 of record NZ_JAEHNY010000002.1, on the reverse strand, counting down.
AGACAACAGTACCACGGTTGAAATTGAACTAGATGGCACTCCAGATGGGGGAATGCACCCGGCACATATTCACTACAATACGGCTGCAGAAGGTGGGGATATTGCACTTACCTTTGAATCTGTAAATGGTTCTACAGGAATGAGTTCTACAACTTTTTCTTCCTTAGATGATGGTACAGATATTACTTATCAGGAAGCCATAAGCTTTGATGGGTATATCAATGTACATTTAAGTGGAGATGAATTAACAACACTAGTTGTCCAGGGTGATATCGGCGAAAACGAACTTACCGGGGAATCTAAAAATTATATGCTCGATGAAAAAGCTGTAGATGGTATTTCAGGAAATGTGATGTTTCAGGAAAGAATGAATGGGGAAGCTTTAGCTACTATTATGCTAGATGGAACTCCAGAAGATGGGATGCACCCGGCACATATTCATATAGGTGCTGCAGCCGAAGGTCCGGGAGCTATTGCCTTTACCTTTAATCCTGTAAATGGAGCTACCGGAATGAGTAAAACAAATATAGCCGAGTTAAATGATGGAACTGCCTTTATGTATAACGATGTCCTTAATTACGATGGCTATGTAAATGTACATTTAAGTGCCGAAGAATTGCCTACCCTTGTAGCACAAGGTGATATTGGAGCCAACGAACTAACCGGCGAAAGTAAAACCTATCAGTTAGATGAAAAAGCCGTAGACGGTATAAGTGGCTCAGTAGTTTTTGAAGAAAGAATGAGTGGAGAAGCTTTGGCTACTATTATGCTAGACGGAACTCCAGACGATGGGATGCACCCGGCACATATTCATATGGGCGCTGCAGCCGAAGGTCCTGGAGCTATTGCCTTTACTTTTAATTCTGTAAATGGAGCCACCGGAATGAGTATGACTCATATAGCTGAGCTAAACGACGGTACTGCATTTATGTATAGTGATATTCTTAGTTATGATGGCTATGTAAATGTACATTTAAGTGCCGAAGAATTGCCTACCCTTGTAGCGCAAGGTGATATAGGTGCTAATGAACTAACCGGCGAAAGCAAAACCTATCAGTTAGATGAAAAAGCTGTAGACGGTATAAGTGGTTCGGTAATTTTTGAAGAAAGAATGAGTGGAGAAACTTTAGCTACTATTATGCTAGATGGAACTCCTAATGGTGGGATGCACCCAGCGCACATTCATATAGGCGCAGCAGCTCAAGGTCCTGGCGACATTGCTTTTACTTTTAACCCAGTAAATGGAGCCTCTGGAATGAGTATGACTCATATAGCTGAGCTAAACGACGGTACTGCATTTATGTATAGTGATATTCTTAGTTATGACGGTTATGTAAATGTACATTTAAGTGCCGAAGAATTGCCCATACTTGTAGCACAAGGTGATATAGGTGATAATGAACTAACCGGCGAGAGCAAAACCTACCAGTTAGATGAAAAAGCTGTAGACGGTATAAGTGGTTCAGTAGTTTTTGAAGAAAGAATGAGTGGAGAAGCTTTGGCTACTATTATGCTAGATGGAACTCCTAATGGAGGTATGCACCCAGCGCATATTCATATGGGAACTGCTGCCGAGGGGCCTGGTGATATTGCCTTTACTTTTAACCCCGTAAATGGAACTACGGGAATGAGTATGACTCATATAGCTGAGCTAAACGATGGAACTTCGTTTATGTATAGCGATGTTTTGGATTTTGACGGTTATGTAAATGTACATTTAAGCGCCGAAGTATTAACCACGCTTGTAGCACAGGGAGATATAGGTGCTAATGAACTAACCGGCGAAAGCAAAACCTATCAGTTAGATGAAAAAGATGTAGATGGTATAAGTGGTTCAGTAGTTTTTGAAGAAAGAAAAAATGGAGAAACTTTGGTTAGTATTATGTTAGATGGAACACCTGATGGTGGAATGCATCCTGCACATATTCACGTAGGTTCTGTTTCTGAAGCTCCCGGAGCTATTGCAATTACCTTAAATTCAGTTAATGGTACTACCGGAATGAGTATGACTAATGTAACTAAATTTAATGGTGAAGATGGGGAAGCTATAGACTATAACGGACTCCTGAATTACGATGGTTATATAAATGTGCATTTAAGTGCTGAAGATTTAGAGACCCTGGTTGCGCAGGGAGATGTAGGTTCTAACTCTTAGTAATTATCAATTAAATATAAGTATAAACCCGGTCTCGATAAGACCGGGTTTTTTTATGCGAATACTTTATCTTTAGAAAACAAATTTTAAAATCGAATTAAGCCTAGGGGGTATTATACCCTTTGGCGGTAGCAAAAAGAAATATTTCATACAAATATTTCTTTTTTTAAATGTTCAGGTTATTGTTGGGTTTTTTATTTTAGCCTATGCAAAAAAATAAGCTTCTATCTCATCTTGAAACCTTTCTTACACCAAGGCGTATTGCTTTATTCGATAAGGTAATTCAAGAAAGAACCAATCATTTTACCGTGGCAACCCAAGACGTTTATCAGCTTCATAATACCAGTGCTGTTATAAGAAGCTGCGAGGTTTTTGGCATTCAAAATATCCACGTAATAGAGGAACGAAAACCTAAGAGAATAGATAGGGAAATAGCAATGGGTGCTCAAAAATGGGTAGATGTTAATCGATATTCAACTTCAAAAGAATGTATTCAGGAATTACGGAATAGAGGATATCAGATTGTAGCGACCACACCGCACGGAGAAAGTACGGCACTGCATGATTTTAATATAGATAAACCTTCTGCGATTTTCTTTGGAACTGAAAAAGATGGATTAAGTGAAGAAATTCTAAGTGAGGCCGATTGTAGTATTAGAATTCCTATGGTAGGGTTTACAGAAAGTTTGAATATTTCGGTTTCGGCCGCTATTATTTTACAGCATATTACTTCGGTATTAAAAAATAGTACTATCAATTGGGAATTATCTATTGAGGAAAAAGAAAACCTTAAATATGAGTGGTTGAAGAAATGTATTAAAAATTCTGATACAATAATATCACGTTACATTTCAGAAAATGTTTAATTTAGTTGAATAATTTTAACAAATGACCCTCTTTTTCTATCTACTTATTGCATTTATTACATTTATTGCTTTTCTGCACGCCTGGGCAAAAAAGAAATACGATATAAGCCGAACTATGGTGATTAATGCACCCAGGGATGTAGTATTTAGTTTTATAAGAAGACTAAAAAATCACCCATTTTGGGTCCCCTGGTTTTTTAAATATCCTAAGACTGTTTTAAAGCAAAAAGGAGAGGATGGTAAAGTTGGTTCTGCTATTTACTGGAAAGGAGATAATAAGGGAATAGGAGAGGGCATTCAAAAAATTATAAAGGTGAAGCATCCCAGGGTTTTTGAAACAAGGGTACTTTTCGTGAAACCTGTAAAAGTAAGTATGCTTACTTATTTTGCTATAAAAGAGCTGGAACCCGGTAAATCTAAAGTGGTTTGGGGAATTAGAGGGAGTTTGCCTTTTCCTCTCTCGGTAATAAGTCTTTTTTACAGCCCTAATAAATTGATGGGAGATGATATTGAAAAAGGACTTATTAATTTAAAAACCCAGATGGAGAAAAAAGTAAAATCTTAATTTCGCTTCAAAACTTTATATTCTTCGTAACATCCATTTAGAGCATCTAGAATTTGTAGATCGTTGGCAGTTTTTAAAAAATCTTTAGAGTAACTACATCTTTGCAGAATTTCATTAAGTTCTACCTCGTTTAAGGGGAGCAAGGCAATTAATGTTTCCCTGTCAAATTTATTTCTAAGCAAGTTTCTAATTTCATCATCTTCTTTCATTTGCCTTAATTTACGCATTTGCTTTGGTTTTTTTCCAAAAATATTATGCATTAAATCGGCAGGGTTGAAAATGGCTCCCAGGTTCCGGGAAATTGCGCTGGCAGAATTGTCGCCGGCTTCATAGCCTGCGTTCAAGCCAGATATGCTGTAGCGATTATTTTCGTAAATTGGGATATTCCTTGCATCAATCTCTAAATATCCGGTAAGGGTAACCGGTTTTAAAACAACTTCTTCTAAGGCAATGCCCAATTCTGTCATTTTTACTTTTACACTTCCATACTTAAGCCAGTCGTTAGTAACCCTAACCTTTATTGACCTAAATCCAAGATATGAGAAATATAGGGTATCGTTTACGGTGGCCTGTAATTCAAAACTTCCATCTTCTTCACTAACGGCACCTTTAACCTGGTTGAGGTTCACGATATGAACTTTTTCAATAGGTTTATCATTGGCAGCATTCATAACCGTTCCGGAAACAACATCCTGGGAGAATGCTTGAAAAGCTAAGCTAAACAGTAAAAGGGTAAACAGAATTTTTTTCATAACAATAAGCGCCTAATTTATAAAATACTTATAAAAAATAATGCCATAAATTAGAAATTAGGCGCCTTCTGTAAATTTAATTTTTGTTGCGTCTTCTTTTTATAGAGCTCTCTATGTTTTTGCTTCGGTTCCCTGATTTTTTTCCTTTTCCAGAACCTCCTTTAAAATCGTTTGAGCGCCTGCGGCCACCAGATTTAAAATCAGGTTTTTTGCCACCTTTATTGAATTTCCCGCCTTTTCGGCCTCCGCCACCGCCGCCGCGTTTTCCACGTCCACCGGTATCTGTGGTTTCTTCAACATTAATAAACCTACCCTGATGTTTAAAGTCTTTAAAAATGCTTAAAACTGCTTCGGTATTTTTTGCATCTGTGTTAAAGAAAGAAAAACTATCTTTTACATCAACTTTATACACATCGTCACGGCCTAAATCTAGTGTTGCTTTAAGGAAGTCTTTTAGACTCATCCAGTCAAAACCATCTTTGGCACCTACATTTATAAAGTATCGGGTAGAATCTCCAGAACCACCTCCATCTGCTGGAGCAGAAGGAGAACTTAAGCCTTGGGAGTTTTTGTAGTAATTAAAGAATCGGGTGAATTCTACTGAAAAGAACTTTTTAATAAGTTCTTCTTTGGTAAAATCTTCCAGTACTTCATTGATGCCCGGTAAGTAGGTATCAATTTCGTGGTTAATTTTTGTTTCTTTAATATCGTTTGCCAAATGAAATAATTGTACCCTGCAAATTTCCATCCCATCAGGGATATCTTTTTGCTCAAATTTTTGCTGAATTATACGCTCAATACTTTTTATTTTGCGCATTTCGCTTTTGGTAACAATTACCATAGAAACTCCGCTTTTACCGGCTCTACCGGTACGGCCACTACGGTGGTTGTAGGTTTCGATCTCGTCTGGTAGTTGGTAATTGATTACGTGTGTAATATCGTCTACATCAATTCCGCGGGCAGCAACATCGGTAGCTACCAACATTTGAATTTGCTTTGTTCGAAAGCTCTTCATAACCAAATCTCTTTGATTTTGGCTAAGGTCTCCGTGCAATGCAGCAGCGCTATAACCATCTTCAATAAGCTTTTCAGCTACTTTTTGAGTATCTCTTTTTGTGCGACAAAAAATCACTGAAAAAATATCTGGATTTGCATCTGCCAGCCTTTTTAGAGCTTCGTAACGTTGTCTTGAATTAACAAGATAGTACTCATGAGAAACATTAGAGGTTCCTTGATTTTTAGAACCTACTGTAATTTCAATAGGAGTACGCATAAATTTTTTGGCAATAGTTGCCACCTCTTTAGGCATGGTAGCAGAAAACAACCAGGTGTGTTTTTCTTTTGGGGTATGGGAAAGAATTGCTTTAATATCTTCAAAGAAGCCCATATTAAGCATTTCATCTGCCTCATCTAAAACGCAAAATTCAATTTTAGAAATGTCTACAAGGTTACGATTTATCATATCCTGCATACGCCCGGGGGTAGCTACAATAATTTGTGCTCCACGCTCAATTTGTCTGGACTGCTCTGTAATACTGGCTCCACCATAAATAGCTACCGGATTAAGTCCTTTTTCAAACTTCGAGTAATTTTTTAATTCGTTGGTAATTTGCAGGCAAAGTTCACGAGTTGGCGAAAGAATTAATGCCTGTGTATGTTTTTTACTTACATTTATTTTCTGGATAAGCGGGAATCCAAAAGCAGCTGTCTTTCCTGTACCGGTTTGGGCCAATGCCACCATATCGGTATCTTCATTTAATAAAACAGGAATCGCTTTCTCCTGTATTTCACTTGGGCTTGTAAAACCCATATCTTCGACTGCTTTAAGAATAGAAGGGTTTAAACCTAATTGTTCAAATTTGTTCATATAAAAAATTAAATAAGCGGCAAAGGTAAGGCTTAGCTGGCAATATATGCCTATCTACTTCTTTTATTTTGAAAGATAGGTAATTAGCTCTTTAAAGGCGATCCCGCGATGGCTAATTTCAGACTTTTCACTTAAGCTCATTTCGGCAAATGTTTTTGAAAAACCTTTGGGTATAAATACAGGATCATAACCAAAGCCCTGGTCTCCACGTTTTTCTAATAAGATTTCTCCCTTACAAATTCCTGTAAAAAGATTTTGGTTATCATTTAAGTTTAGAGCTATCGCAGTTTTAAACTGTGCTTTTCTATTTTTTTTGCCTTCTAATTTATTGAGCAATTTAGTGACGTTTGCCTGGTCATTTTTTCCTTCTCCGGCATAGCGGGCCGAGAAAACACCCGGTTTTCCATCTAAGGCATCTACTTCTAAACCGGTGTCATCGGCAAAACAATCATATCCATAGCGGTGCCTAACATGTTCTGCTTTTAAAATAGCATTACCTTCTATGGTATCTGCGGTTTCCGGAATTTCTTCAGTACATCCAATATCATCTAGAGATAATAGCTCAATATAATGTGGTAAAAGTGCTTTTACTTCAATTAATTTATTTTTATTGTGCGTTGCAAATACAAGTTTCATAAGCCAGGTTTTATTTATGGTGATAGGGTTCGTTTTTTAAAATGGTGAAAGCCCTATAGAGTTGTTCGGTAAAAAAGAGTCTTACCATTTGATGAGAAAAAGTCATTTGTGAAAGCGCAACTTTACTATTGGCCCTTTGGTAAACAGCATCAGAAAACCCATAAGGGCCGCCAATTACAAAAATAAGCTGTTTTAATCCGCTGTTTAATCGTTTCTGAATATATTCCGAAAACTTTTCAGAAGAAAACTCTTTTCCGTTTTCATCTAGAAGCACCAGGAAATCTGAATTCTGAGTTTTAGCCAGTATTAATTCACCTTCTTTTTCTTTTTGCTGATTTTCATCTAGATTTTTTGTCTTTTTAAGATCTGGAATAATTTCAATCTCAAATTTATTATAAAACTGAAGTCGTTTTTTGTAAATCTCGATAAGTTGATTTAATTCTCGCTTATCGGTCTTTCCTATACAGAGTAATTTTATGGTCATTCACTAGATTTTACGCAGACTTTGCTACATTTACAAAAATAAGTATTGCAAATGATCTCAAAAGAACAATTTGAAAAAGAAATAGATTTAATTATAAAAAATGCCATTAGAGAGGATGTTGGCGATGGCGATTATAGTTCTTTGGCCTGTATCCCGCCTGACGCCAGGGGAAAGGCTAAATTATTAGTTAAAGATAAAGGGATTATAGCCGGTATTGATTTTGCTTTACGGGTTTTTAAAGAAGTAGACCCTCAATTAGAAGTTGAAGCTTTAATGGAAGACGGCGATGTTATAGAGCCTGGAAATATTGCTTTTAATGTTGAGGGAAACTCACAATCTATATTAAAAGCAGAAAGGCTGGTTTTAAATGCTATGCAAAGAATGAGTGCCATAGCGACCAAAACCAACACTTTTGTTCGTAAATTAGAGGGTACAAAAACTAAGATTTTAGATACCAGGAAAACCACGCCCGGGATTAGAGCTTTAGAAAAATGGGCCGTAAAAATTGGAGGCGGAGAAAACCATAGATTTGCGTTGTATGATATGGTAATGCTAAAAGATAATCATATAGATTTTGCTGGCGGAATTACAAAAGCTATCAAGAAGACAAATGATTATCTTAAGGAAAATAAACTGGACCTTAAAATTATTGTAGAAGCAAGAAATTTAAAGGAGATTGAAGAAATTCTAAGAAGTGAAGGTGTATATCGTATTTTGATTGACAATTTTAGTTACGAAGATACCCGGCAGGCGGTAAAACTTATTAATGGAAAATGCTTAACCGAATCTAGTGGAGGTATTACGCTTGATACGGCTAGAAAATATGCCGAATGTGGGGTAGATTATATCTCCAGTGGCGCTTTAACCCACTCGGTATATAATTTAGACCTCAGTTTAAAAGCAATATAATGTATGGCGCCCAAAAAAGCCCTTCTATCAAAAATAGAACAATTTTCAAATTGGTGGGAAAATACCACCAAGGGTATGATTCTGCCCGGATTTGATGGCTTGTCTTTTTATGATCTTTGGGAAATTTATTCTGGCGGAATTATAAAAGGAACTTTTTCTACCAGGGCAAGTGCCATTGCTTTTAGTTTTTTTATGGCGCTATTTCCGTTTTTGCTATTTATGCTTAACCTAATTCCCTACATTAATTTTATAGACGATTTTCAGCTGCAGTTCCTAATTTTTATGGACTCATTGTTGCCACCCAATACATCAGATTTTTTTAATGATATATTTCTGGATATTGCCAATACGCCGCGTGGTGGCTTACTTTCGTTAGCATTTATCATTTCTATTTTTTTAATGACTAATGGGGTAAATGCCATTTTTACCGGTTTTGAGTTTTCTTATCATACCAATACCAACCGCTCTATTGTAAGACAATACCTTGTAGCAGTTGGGGTTTCGCTTATAATGGCTTTACTTTTATTGCTTACCGTTATCCTGGCTGTTTATTTAACCTATGCAATAAACGATTTTAATAATTTAGGAGTAGGTTTTAGCGATTTTAGTGCCGCTTTTGTAAAATACCTGGTTTTTGTGTTGCTAATTTACACAGCAGTGGCTACTCTCTATTATTTTGGCACCAAAGAGGCCCGGCAGGCTCGATTCTTTTCTATAGGTGCTTTTTTTACTACTTTTTTGATTTTAATTTTCACATATCTTTTTGGATTATATATTGAAAACTTTTCTACCTATAACGAGCTATATGGCTCAATTGGTGCATTATTAATTTTAATGGTATATATCTGGTTAAATTCAAATATATTGCTGTTAGGTTTTGAATTAAATGCATCATTGATAAAAATGAAGAAAAAAATTAAATAACTTAACCACTTAAAACCTAAAGAACATGAAAAAAATAATCTTCTTATTTATTGCTGTTTTCAGCTTACATTCTATTTCAGCACAAACTGAAATAGGGGGTGCAACATTGCCCAATACTTTAAATTTTGGCTCAGAAAAACTAGTTCTTAATGGAGCCGGAGTAAGAGAGAAATTTTGGATGGATATGTATGCCGGTGGACTTTACCTTAAAACCAAATCGGGAAATGCATCCGAAATAATGAATAAAAATGAGGCCATGGCACTTAAATTGCATATAGTCTCTAAAATGATTACCAGTGAAAGAATGATTGACGCTGTAAACGAAGGTTTTGAAAATGCTACCGGAGGAAATACGGCTCCGCTTTCCGATGAAATCAAGAAATTTATAAGCTTTTTTGAGGAAGAAATCAATAAAGGCGATATTTTTGATTTGGTTTACCTGCCTGAAAGAGGTATGGTAATCTATAAAAATGGAAATGAAAGTGGTACCATTCAGGGATTGGCGTTTAAAAAAGCTTTATTCGGTATATGGCTTTCAAATAAACCAGCCGATAAAGACCTAAAAAAGGGAATGCTGGGTAATGGATAAAAACTGATAAAATGAGAATAAAATTTAACCTGCTTAATCTATTTTTTATTGGAGTTATGCTAATATCTTCAAACTCTAAGGCACAGGAAGTGTTTGGGAAATGGAAAGTAGTGAATGATGAAGGTCGTGTAAATTCTATAGTAGAAATTTATAAAAAAGATAATGCTGTTCATGGTAAAGTTATAAGAATAACAAAAGAAGAAGACCGCGATCGTAAATGCACTGAATGCCCAGGGGAACTAAAAAATAAGCCTATCGAAGGCTTAAATGTTATTCGTGACTTTAAAAAGGAAGGAGATGAGTATGTAGATGGCACTTTAATAGATCCAAAATCTGGAAAGGAATATAAAGGAAAGCTATGGGTTGATGAAGCAGAGCCTAACAAACTTAACGTGAGAGGATATATTGCTTTTTTTTATAAGACTAAAGTTTGGGAACGGGCAGAGTAAGTTTTTAAGAAATTAAATAGTTTAAAAACCATTCTTTTTTGAGGATGGTTTTTATTTTTGAATAAACTAATCATCGATAAGATTTATGGCCCTTAGGTTGATACGGTGGTTAGTTGGCTTATGTCTTGTGGTTTTTTGTAAAGTAGTTTATGCTACTATCATGATTCAAATATGTCGGGGCTTGCCCCCTTGTTAATTAAAACACTTAATACCTCGTAGGTTTTCCTTCAGGTTATTTATTTATTATGTATGCCGTATTTTATAGATGTTATTTTACCATTGCCTTTACAAAAGCGTTTTACCTACGCAATTTCTGAAGCTGAAGCTAATTTTCTACAAGAAGGAATGCGCGTAGCCGTGCCATTTGGTAAATCTAAAATTTATACAGCGATTACGGCTGCAATTCATCAAAATCCACCACAGGTTTATGAGGCTAAACCTATAAATCAAATCTTAGATAAGGCACCTTTAATCACCAATCATCAATTAAAATTTTGGAACTGGATTGCGTCTTATTATATGTGTGCCGAGGGTGAGGTGTTAAAAGCAGCATTACCCGGGGCTTTTTTATTGGAAAGTGAAAGTATTGTGCAACTCACCAAAGAAGCAAATATTGAAGAAACGGAATTAAAAGACGAAGAATACCTGGTAATTGAAGCTCTGCAACGTCAATCCTCGATAAAAATTCAGGAAGTAGCAAAGATTCTGGATAAGAAAAATGTATTACCTATTCTTAATGAGCTTGTACAGAAAGGCTTGGTGTTGCTTAACCAGGAGATTTATGAACAATATAAACCAAAGAAAATACGCTATGTTAGATTAAATTCGATGTATGACAATGAAGCTAATATGCATAGGCTTCTTGATGAACTTGAGAATGCACCAAAACAAAAAGAAGCTTTATTAAGTTACTTTAGCCTTAAAGCACAACATAAGAAGCCTTTAAAAGCGAAAGAGCTTAGTGATAAATCTGGTGTTTCTGCAGCAATTATTAAAAGTTTGATTAAAAAAGAAATCCTTGAGGAATTTTATAAAAAAACCGATAGGGTATCTTTTGAAGAAGAAAGCTCTTTAACTAATATCAAGCTGAGTGAAATACAACAGAAAGCATTTTCGGAAATTGAAGCTGGTTTGGTAGAGCAGGATGTATGTTTGTTTCATGGGGTAACCTCTTCCGGAAAAACTGAAATTTATATTAAGCTCATTGAAAAGGTAATTGACAAGGGGCAGCAAGCGCTTTATGTTTTACCTGAAATTGCATTAACAACGCAACTTATAGATAGATTAAGGGCTTATTTTGGGGATAAAGTTTTGGTTTATCATAGCAAGTATTCAGTTAATGAAAGGGTAGAGGTATATCAGCATATTTTGCAGGATTCGGAAAAAGCCCGCATAGTAATAGGAGCGAGATCATCAATATTTTTACCCTTTGCTAATTTAGGTTTGGTTGTGGTAGATGAAGAGCACGAAACCTCTTTTAAACAATTTGATCCGGCACCGCGTTATCACGCCCGGGATGCTGCGGTGGTTTTGGCGAAATTATTTAAAGCAAAAATTATACTGGGGTCTGCCACCCCCTCCTTAGAATCTTATTTCAACGCGCAACATCATAAATATGCTTTTGTAGAATTAAACCGAAGGTATGCGAATGTTTTAGATCCTGAAATTGAAATTGTAGATATAAAGACTAAATATAAGAAGAAGGAGATGAAAGGGCATTTTTCCGATAGAATGCTTACTGAAATTAAAGATACCCTGGATGGGGGAGAACAGGTTATTTTGTTTCAAAACCGAAGAGGGTTTTCCCCGGTTCTTGAATGCAATACCTGCGGGCATTCTCCGCAATGTCCCAACTGTGATGTAAGTTTAACCTATCATAGCCATAATAATCAATTGCGATGTCATTACTGTGGTTACCATATTGCTATGCAAAAAAAATGTATGGCATGCGATAGCCCCGAAATTACAACTAAAGGCTTTGGGACCGAGCAAATTGAAACCGAACTAAAAGCTATTTTTCCCGATTATAAAACGGCAAGAATGGATCAGGATACTACCCGGGGGAAGTATGCTTATGAAAAATTGATTAATGCTTTTGAGCAGCAGGAAATAGATATTTTAATTGGTACTCAAATGCTTTCTAAAGGACTTGATTTTAGAAAGGTAAATCTCGTAGGGGTTATGAATGCCGACAATTTGTTGAATTTCCCCGATTTTAGGGCTCATGAGCGTAGTTTTCAATTAATGTTGCAAGTTGCCGGAAGAGCAGGAAGAACAAAGAAGCGTGGGAAGGTTTTAATTCAGAGTTACAACCCTCATCACCAAATTATTCAACAAGTTTCGACCGGAGACTATTCCGGGATGTATAAAGATCAGCTGGAGGAACGCTATAATTATAAGTATCCACCGTTTCATCGCTTAATTAGAATTACACTTAAGTGCAGGGACTATTCTAAAACAAACGATGCTGCTGAATGGCTGGCCACAGGAATGAAAAATGTTTTTAAAGAAAATGTATTGGGACCTGAATTTCCTCCTGTTGCACGTATTAGAAATGAGTACTATAAGAATATTTTACTTAAAATCCCACAGCAGCAATCCTTAGGGAAAACAAAAAAAGTCCTGCAACGAATTATGGAAAGCTTTAGGGCTATTGGTGCTTTTAGAGGTGTAAAAATTGTGATTAACGTAGATCCTATATAGGTTGAGTTGGATAGCCTTTCTATAATTAGGAACTAAGAACCATTTTTAGAAAATCTGGTTTATTAAAAAGTTAAAGCAATAAGGACTTGCTTAGTTTTTTCTTTTAATATTTTCTGAAATTGTACTGCGTTAATTTATTCGTTTATAGATGCATATACCGGTACCTTAGGGATTCCAGGATTTGAATCAGAATTAAAAAATCTATTTAATGTCTTTTGGGCTTGCCAGCGGTAAATTTACTGAATAGCACTTAAGGCTTCTACCAGATTTGTTTTTTTATGACGACTAAGAGGTAATTTTTGTTTGTCTATCTCTATATTTTTAGAGTTATAGCGTTCAATTTTATCTAAATTAACTATATAAGATTTGTGTGTTCTAAGAAACTTGTTAGTAGGTAGTTGTTCCTCAAATGATTTCATAGTAGCGAGCACTACAAAATTTTCTTTTTCAGTTACAAATTTCACATAATCTCCAAGAGCCTGGATGTACTTTAATTTATTTAAAAAGACCTTACGATTTTTGAGGTTGCTTTTTACAAAAATATAATCATCATCTTCAGGGGCAGAAGCAATTTGATGCTTTAGCTTATAAAGGTTTATGGCTTTATTAACCGCATTGTTAAAACGTTCTTTCGTTACCGGTTTGTGAATGTAATCTACTGCATCATAATCAAATGCTTTAAAAGCATATTGTGTTTTTCCAGTTACAAAAATAATTTGCGGTTTATTGGGAAGGTCATCTAAAAGTTCAAAACCTGTTAGCACCGGCATTTCGATATCGAGAAATATTAGATCAATTTCGTTATCAAGAAGGCCGTTTTTAGTTTCAATAGCATTGTTATACTCCGCTACAAGTTCTAAGTTAGCATGATCTTTAATCAACTTTACAATAGCTAGGCGCTGTAAGCTGGAATCGTCAACAACAAGGCATTTGAGTAAAATTTCTTCCACGGTAATTCAGGTTAAGTAGAAACAATATTAAACATAAAATATCGTAATTACAAGATAAACTTAGTATAAGTTAAGATTAATTTAAGAATTTTTCTAACCTATATCTCTAATTTTTAACTCATATTTTATCCATATAAAAAGCAATAATAGCAATAAATTTCATATAAATTAGAATAACAGAAGATAGCATTCATTTAATAAGGTTAAATTAAGTAAGCCTGGATCCAGGTTCGAGCTCTAAAAATATTATTTGATTCCTTATAATTTTTAAGAAGGAAATTTACTTTAGAAGTATGCTTTGAGAAAAGAAATAAATAAGTTACTTTTGCAGCCAATTTAATTTAAAGTAAATTTTTATGAACACTTATGAAACTGTTTTCATCTTGAATCCCGTTTTATCTGATGAGCAGATAAAGGAGACAGTTCAGAAATACGAAGAATTTCTTGTTTCTAAAGGGGCCGAGATGGTATCTAAAGAAGATTGGGGGCTTAGAAAATTAGCCTATCCAATTCAGCACAAAAAAAGCGGATTTTACCATCTGTTTGAATTTAAAGCTCCAGGAGAGGCTATAGAGCCATTGGAACTTGCTTTTAGAAGAGATGAGCGTATGATGCGTTACCTAACTGTAAAGTTAGATAAGCACGCTATCGCCTGGGCTGAAAAAAGAAGAAATAGAAGACAACAAGAAAAAGCGTAAGTATGGCTACATCTATTGAACAACAAGCAAAAGGAAAAAAAGATGGAGAGATTAGATATCTTACTCCTCTTAATATAGAGACAAGCAAAACGAAAAAGTATTGTCGTTTTAAAAGATCTGGAATTAAGTATATAGATTATAAAGATCCAGATTGGTTAATGGGCTTTGTTAACGAACAAGGGAAACTTTTACCTCGTCGTTTAACAGGTACCTCTTTAAAGTACCAAAGAAAAGTGGCTGTTGCTGTTAAAAGAGCGCGTCATCTTGCGTTAATGCCATATGTTGGTGATTTATTAAAATAAAAAGAAGCAATTATGGAATTGATACTTAGAAAAGACGTAGATAATTTAGGGTTTAAAGATGATGTTGTAAACGTTAAAAATGGTTACGGCAGAAATTATCTTATTCCTCAGGGGTATGCACATCTTGCTACTCCTTCTGCTAAAAAAGTTTTAGCAGAAACCCTGAAGCAAAGAGCTTATAAAGAGCAAAAACATATCGATGAAGCTAAAAAGCAGGCAGAAAAACTTAATAATGTAGAGATTAAGTTAACTGCTAAAGCTGGTGCCGGAGACAAATTATTTGGATCTATTACTAACGGCGATCTTGCTGAGGCTTTTGCTAAGGAAGGAATTGAAATCGACAAGAAATTTATTAGCATCGCAGGTGGAAACATCAAGAGATTGGGCCAGTATGAAGCAACTTTACGTTTTCATCGTGAGGTAGTTACTACTTACAATTTTGATGTAGTATCTGAAGCTTAATTTATTTTATAATAAAGTTGAAAGCCCGCTCAAGTAGTGGGCTTTTCTTATTTTAATGAGCCCCTACTGTAATTGAGGTTTCGGGGTATTATTTTCGTCAAGCTAACCTGGTTTTGACTCTTAAAGAGCATAGAGGTACAACCCAGTCAGGCACTAAAACAAATTTAAGATGACGATTTTGTAGATTTATAATAATTTTTTTGAAGATGAAATATTCCAGATTAACCAAAGAGCAGTTTGAAGAAATGAAGCAGGAATTTATAAATTTCCTTGCTTCGCAATCTATTACTGCGGATGAATGGGAGAATATAAAAAAAGACCAGCCAAAAGTTGCAGAGCAGGAACTTGATGTTTTTAGTGATCTTATTTGGGAAGGTGTTTTGAATAAAGTAGAGTACCTGGAGCATTTTTCAGCCAATCAAATCTATCTATTTCATATAACAGAGGTGAGTATTCATCTTATTGCTATAAAGATTGAGCACGAGGGGGTAGATCTTACTACAAGAGAAGGTTATAGTTGGTTGCAAACTAACTTGCTGGATGAATCTGTGAATATATACACCTCTTCTAAAGCTTTAAGTGATGATAGGAACAAAGATATATTTGCGCTTATAAAACAGGGGAGCAACATTACTAAGGGCGAATTATTTAAGTATTTTGATAGAATGGTGGAGAAGTAGATTTGAAAAAATGATGTATGAGGAAATGTTTCTTTTTTTAAGTAATTGATCTTCTTAAACATTGTCTATTGAAAGTATTTAAGATTGAAATAACAGGGCAGACTTTTTTGAGTCTGTCTTTTTTTTAAGTATAACCAACTATAATTCAAGATTACATCTCAAAAATTGGTTGTGAATTGAAATATTAGTTTGATTTTAAACTAAAAGTATCTAATCACTATACAGGCCTGGTCAAGGTTTTATTACCTAAACTATTGCCTTCTCTGTTTAATTTTATTGGTCATCAAACGGAAATATATATTGGATTTCTATTTTGAAGTGGAGTAAAATATTTAGAAAGTTTTTCTGCATATAAAACTTATTGCGGTTGTATATATGCAGTAAAGGTCTTGTTTAACGAATTATTTATAAGGTACTTTTTAATAGTTACAAAAATCAATCTCGATATAGATTCTTGAATAAAACTTGTTTGTTAAAATAGAGATATATGCAGGGAACAGGGTTTATTGGCTTTTAGAAATAGCTTAAACACCATTAGCTAGCGAATCAGTAGAATACTTTCAATGCCAAAATAAAAGCCTTTAGAGCACAATTAAGAGGAGTAGGAAATACCGAGTTCTTCTTATTTAGACTCGAAAAATTATTTGCTTAAAAAAGCAAAAACCCAGAAAATGGTCTTGATCCATTTTGATTATGCGGGACTAGTATAAAAAATAAAAGCTCCACATCTTTGTGGAGCTTTTATTTCTTTGTAGCGAGAACGAGATTTGAACTCGTGACCTCCGGGTTATGAATCCGACGCTCTAACCAACTGAGCTACCTCGCCATTTTCTTGTTAGCCGGCTATTGGCCTGACTTAACGAGCATTTTCACCAACTGTGATTGCGGGTGCAAATATATAAACATTTTGTATTGACGCAAACTTTATTTTCTAAAATATTTATTTTGTTTTCTTTTTATCCTTCTAATTAATATCTATATTGCCCAAAACTAATTATATCTAAAAATGGAAGATAAGATCAAGTACGAAATGGAATTTCCCATTCAAGCTTCTCCTTCATTGTTATACCAATATATATCAACTCCTTCAGGATTAAGCGAATGGTATGCAGATAATGTAAATTCACGAGGTGAATTATTTACTTTTATTTGGGAAGGAAGTGAAGAAAAAGCCAAATTGGTAAGTAAAAAGAGCGATGAACGCATAAAATTTAAGTGGTTGGACGATGAAGATACTCCATATTTTTTTGAAATAAGAATACAGGTAGATGAAATCACTAAAGATGTTTCTATAATGATTACTGATTTTGCCGATGATGAAGATGAAGTTGAAGAGGGAAAGATGCTTTGGGAAAATATGATTTCAGATCTAAAACACGTTTTAGGATCAGTTTAATATTTCTAAGATAAACATTACATTTGCCCCGTTCTAAAACGGGGTTTTTTTATGATAAATATAAACGGAAAATTAGTAGAAGAGAATCAAGCATCACTTTCTATAGCGAATCGAGGATTTGCCTATGGAGATGCTGTTTTTGAAACCATTCGGGCAATTAATGGAAAAGTAATGTTCTGGGAAGATCATTACTTTAGGTTAATGGCTTCTATGCGTATTATGCGAATGGAAATTCCGGCGAGTTTTTCTCCCGAATTTTTAGAAAAGGAAATATTGAGTTTAGTAAAAGAAAACGGACTGGATACTCACGCCGCTCGTGTAAAGTTTTTTGCATTTCGTCAAGAAGGCGGATATTATAAGCCTACCACACGTGAAATTGGTTTTATTATAACTGCCGAAGAACTCCAAAATGCTTTTTATTTATTGAATGAAGAGGATTATGAAGTAGAGCTCTTTAAAGACCATTACATTACCAGTGGTCTATTTTCTACAATAAAATCTAATAATCGTGCTATTAATGTATTGGGCAGTATTTTTGCTTCAGAAAATGGATACGAAAACTGCTTTTTAATCAATGAAAAGAAAAATGTTGTAGAAGCTCTTAATGGAAACCTTTTTCTTAGAAAAGGTGATAAGATTAAAACTCCACCGCTTTCAGATGGTGCTTTAAACGGAATTACCAGAAAAAAACTTTTAGAGATAATAAAAACTCTACCAGATCTAAGTATAGAAGAAGCTTCTATCTCTCCATTTGAACTTCAGAAAGCAGATGAATTATTTATAACAAATGTTATTTGCGGTATTCAACCTGTTACAAAATATCGTAAGAAAAAATTTGAGAACAAATCGGCTAAGGATTTACTTTCAAAGTTAAATGTAAAGGCAAGATTGGGTTAATTATAACTTGGGTTTTCTGGAGCATTAGACCATAAAAGGTATTCGCCTCCTAATTGCATCATCTTGTCTTTCCAAAAAGAACCATAAGGACGTTCAATAATGTCTTTGGTGTCATCATTTGTAGTAATTATCCAGGCATGTGAATCGAGCTCTTCACTTAATTGATTGGCATCCCAGCCAGAATAGCCTAAAAAGAAACGTATTTCTTTCTCGCTTATAAGCCCTTGCTGAATAAGTTCGGTAACGACCTCAAAGTTGCCACCCCAATAAATCCCGTTGGCTATTTCTATACTTTGCGGAATAAGGTCCGGGATTTTATGAATAAAGTATAGGTTGTCTTGTTCTACAGGTCCGCCGTTGTATATTTTGAAGTTACCGGAAAGATTGGGAACAAGGTCTTGTAGGGTGAAGTCTAAAATTTTATTAAGTATGAAACCAACCGAACCTGCATTAGAATGCTCGGCGAGCAATACCACAGATCGGTTGAATGCAACATCTCCAATTATCGATGGTTCTGCTACCAATAGATGGCCTTTGGTTGGTTTTAAAGCAATCATTTTAGCATTGTTTTACTCTAAGCTACCATTATTTGAAAAAAAAATCAAATAAAATGCTAAAATTTTTCATTAAAAAAGCCTCCCAAATGGGAAGCTTTTAGTGCTTTACTAATTTAAATTATTAGTTTACAGCTTTTTGTAAATCTGCACCGGCTTTAAATTTAACTACATTTTTAGCAGCAATTTTAATAGTTTTTCCGGTTTGTGGGTTTCTTCCTTCTCTTGCAGCTCTTTTAGAAACTGACCAGGATCCAAATCCTACTAAAGAAACGCGATCTCCTTTTTTAAGAGAACCTTCTACGTTTTCTAAGAAAGATTCTAGTGCTTTTTTAGCTGCTGCTTTAGAAATACCAGCATTTTCGGCCATTGCGTCAATTAAATCTGTTTTGTTCATAATTTGAATTTTAAATAAACTGTTGGTTAAACATTCTGTTAAATTGCCTTACAAATTTATATGGAATTCTCGGCCGTGCAAGTAATATCAAGGGAAATGCAGGATTTTGTTAATAAGTCGGGCATTTTGTTGATAAAGAAGTCTCCATTTAGTTGATTTTCTTCCGTTTCAATAACCATAAGGGCTTAGAAGAATTTTGCCTCATTGAGGAAGGCATAACCATTTAAAAGTGATTTTACATCCATTTTTCTTTTTCCGGGAAGTTGTAACTCTTCAATTATTAAATAGCCATCTTGCACAGCTACTTTCAACTTTTTATCTTCAATGAGAATACTACCATTTTCTAAGTTATGATCGTAATTTTCTTTTTTACATTGATAGATCTTAACCTTTTCGTCTTTTTTACCATTAAAAAAATAAGACCAGGCGGCGGGATAAGGATTAAGTCCGCGTATTAAATTGTAAATTTGATCTAAAGAGTCGTTCCAGTTAATTTTGGTATTTTCCTTAGTTAGTTTGGGGGCTTCTTTTAGCTCTAAATTAAGCGGCTGTGGGGTAGGGGTTACATTTCCTTTTTCAATTAGTGTGAGTGTTTCCACCACCAGGTGAGCCCCTAAACCCATTAGTTTATCATGTAATTCACCTACGGTTTCTTCTGTACCTATATTCACTTCCTTCTGAAGAATCATTGCACCGGTATCAATTTTTTCATCCAGAAAAAAAGTAGAAACCCCTGTTTTTGGCTCGTTATTAATAATTGCCCAGTTAATTGGTGCTGCACCTCTGTATTGCGGAAGCAGCGAAGCGTGAAGGTTAAAAGTTCCAAGTTTTGGTAAATCCCAAACCGCTTTAGGTAGCATTCTAAATGCAACTACCACCTGTATGGTTGGGTTTAAAGCTTCTAAATCTTCAAGAAAACTTTTGTCCTTTAAATTGGTAGGCTGCAAGAGCTTTAATCCTTTATCTTTTGCAAATTTTTTTACAGCACTTTCCTGTACTTTTCTACCACGACCCGCTGGCCTATCGGGAGCGGTAATTACACCTACCACATTATACCCAGCTTCTAATATGCTACTTAAACTTGCAACAGCAAAGTCTGGTGTTCCCATAAATACTATTCTTATTTCACTCATCAATTTTTTATTTTATAGATATTCCCCGTTTCTCTGAAAATTATTTCTTTGTCTATTAATAGGCGTAAAACCTCTAAAACCTGATCTTCAGGGTAATTTATTGCTTCAGTTAGTTCCCGGGATGAAGCATTTTTAATTTTTAAAACTTTTGTAATCGCTATATAAATAGCATTTTTAACTTCTCGCGTTAGCGGTGTTACGTTTTTTTGGCATACAGAACAAATTTTACAGTCTCCTGCTTTTTCTTCTCCAAAATAGGCTAGAAGTTGTCTGCTTCGGCATAAATTGTCGTTTTCCAAATAATCTAATACCGCATCTATTTTTTCTTTTTTAGAATTATTATATTGTTTTATATAGGGTGCGAGTGGAAAAATAACCGAATCATCTTCCCGCGGTACCAAAAATAAAACCGTAGCATCATGTTCGGCATATACGTATTCCAATAGTTGAGCCTTTTCAAGTTCTTCAAGGTATTTAAGTGCTGTATTTTGATCTATACTCGATTTTTTACAAATTGAAGCCAGGTCTATATTGGTTTTATTCTCTAAAATCCCACCATAGGTCCTAAGAAGTGCACGAACAAATTCTTCATATTTTTGATTTTGATCTAAGTAAAACTGAAGCTGCTTTCCTGAAACGCTAAAATGGATACTGGTTTTTTTATGGAATTCTTTAGAAAGCTTCAAAATACTACAGCGGTCCAAGAGCTGAAGAGCTTCGTAAGTTTTTGAAAACGGTAATTCGTATTGAGCACAAAATTTGGAAAAGCTAAAGTTGTGCTCGGTTTGTTCACCCTCGCCATAAGCTATCCTAAAATAAGTGTTTAGTTTTTTATAGACCAGTTTTACATCTTCCAGTTGGGGTAAATTTGCCAAAAATTGACTCTTTAAAACCGGAATATCACCTTTATTGGTTAAAATAGTGGCAACGGCTTTTTCCCCATCTCTTCCGGCTCTTCCGGCTTCCTGAAAATAGCTTTCTAAAGATTCTGGAAGATTTAGATGAATAACCTGGCGTACATCGGCTTTATCTATCCCCATACCAAAAGCAGTGGTGGCTACCATGATTTGGTGTTTGTTTTCCAGCCATTCATTAAGTCTTCGGGTCTTTTCATTTGGCTGTAAACCACCATGAAACGCATCAGCACTATAGCCCTTTTTATTTAAAAAACCGGCAATTTCAAGACTTGCTTTTCGGCTTCTAACGTAAATTATTGCCGGTTCATTCTTAGTTTTTAGTAGCTTACTAAGATGGTAGTATTTGTCTTCCGCTTTTAATACATTATAGGCAATATTTGCCCTATAAAAAGAGTCTTTAAGTACATCTATATTTTCTAGCTCTAACTCTTTTATAATGTCTTTTACAACTAAAGGGGTTGCAGTGGCTGTTAGTGCTATAAATACCACCTCAGGTTTTAAATCTTTTAATAGACAAATATTTCGGTAAGCCGGCCTAAAATCATGGCCCCACTGTGAAATACAATGTGCTTCATCTACGGCAATTAGATTGACGTTCATCAATTTAATACGCTCCTTCACCAGGTTTTGTTGGAGTCTTTCAGGCGATAGGTAAAGAAATTTATAATTTCCGTAGATACAATTATCCAGGGCGGTATCAAGATCCTGGTAAGTCA
Organism: Salegentibacter maritimus; assembly: GCF_016236975.1. Classification (NCBI taxonomy): domain Bacteria; kingdom Pseudomonadati; phylum Bacteroidota; class Flavobacteriia; order Flavobacteriales; family Flavobacteriaceae; genus Salegentibacter; species Salegentibacter maritimus. Next base: position 196,761 of record NZ_JAEHNY010000002.1, on the reverse strand, counting down.
TTCCCCCGGTTAAAGCCATGGCTTTTATTCCCTTTTGCTGAAGGGCATTTACCTGATTTTCCATTAAGGCCACTAACGGCGAGACCACGATGCATATTCCTTCCTGTAATAAAGCCGGGATTTGAAAACAAAGTGATTTTCCGCCCCCTGTTGGCATTAGTGCCAGGACATTCTTTTGCTTAAGGACTTTTGCTATTATAGGTTCCTGTAGCGATCTAAAGGACGAATGTCCCCAATATTTTTTTAATATGTAATGTGCGTCTTGCAAATAGCTTATTCAATTTGGTTTAATATAAATTGAACTCTTTCTTTAATTGAAGTTTTTGGAACCTCAATGGGGCTATAACCATATTTCTTATAGGTTTCAAAAAGGTGTTTTGAAATTAAACTAGCTTCTTTAAAAGATTCGTAACGCTCGTTATCACTTTGGTAAATTTCTTCCCAGGGTGGTAAAAAGAATATTTTATCGTAAGGATACTCTTTACAGGCATTGGTAAAATATGCTGAATATGCTGTATTGAAGTAATCCATATACGCCAGTACATCTGGAATACCGCGATCTATAAAGATAGGGGAAGTAGGAATCATATCGGCTTCCCGATGCTGTATTTTTCTTCCTTCCAGTAATTTTTCACTAAAAAGTACGGGCTTTTCCAGAAATAACTGAGAAATCCCTTGCTTTTGTGCTTCTAGGGTAACCTGTCTTGAAATTTCATGTAGACATTCATGCCCGTGTTTTTCAAGTTGGCGAATGATAGAAGATTTTCCTGTACCGGGGCCACCGGTTATTACTATTTTTTGCTTTTTCACGCTTCAAATTTCGACATTTGAAATTGATTATAAAAATGTTTGCAATCCTTGTATCTTTGCAAACTAAATTTAAGTTAGAAAGCTATGAGTGGAACGAAAGATCAGGAAGAGTTTTACAGTAAATTAAAAAGTCAATTACAAGATACCTCGCTATGGCCAACCGAATATTTATATAAGTTTATAGTGCCAGCTAATTCTAATCGCATAGAAAAGATTGAAGAGATTTTTGATAATATGGGAGCGGTAATTACTACCAAAAAATCTAAAAAGGGAACTTATATTAGTGCATCAATTAATGTTCGTATGAGAAATCCCGATGCAGTTATTGAAAAATATAAGGAAGTGGCAGCAAAGGTAGAGGGTGTAATTTCCCTATAATTCTTATAAATTTTAAAACGAGAATTTTTAAATTTGCCTTTTAGCATTTGAAGTTTCTGTCTTTTTAAATTATTAATTTTTTATCTATCTCAATAATATTTAGTACTTTGCCGTTCTCAACTATCACAGGCGAATTTCTAAAAGGAGGGCCTGAGAGGCATTAAATGGAAGAAATTTGATTTTGAAACAAACTTCAAGGTGTTTAAGTCTCGATTATCGAATAAAGTATTACCATATAAATTTCAATTTTGACACACGCATTAGAATATAACTCTGAAAGGAGCCACTTAATTATTCCTGAATACGGGAGACATCTTCAAAAAATGGTGGAAAAAGCCGTTGAGATAGAGGACGATAAAGAACGTAACCAGGTTGCAAAATCTATAATTTCTGTAATGGGAAATATGAATCCACATCTACGCGATGTGCCCGATTTTCAGCATAAACTATGGGACCAGTTATTTATAATTAGTGATTTTAAACTCGATGTGGAATCACCTTTTCCCAAGCCCAGTAAAGAATTGTTGGAAGAGCGTCCCGAGATGTTAGATTATCCACAAAATTTCCCAAAATATCGTTTCTACGGGAATAATATCTACCGAATGATAGATGAAGTTAAAGATTGGGAAGAAGGGCCATTAAAAGAAGGTTTGGTTTTAACAATAGCCAACCATATGAAAAAGTCTTATCTAAACTGGAATCGTGATACGGTAGAAGATAGTATTATTTTTGAACACCTTAGAGAACTTAGTGATGGTAAAATTAACCTTAAAAATGCCGATGAAGATCTTAGTGATGCTTCAAATTTAATTAGAAATAAAAAGAAACACAGCGGTAAAAGCAATCATTCTAAAAAGTCCAACCGTAAAGGAGGATCCGGACGTAAGCGCTACTAAAAAAACATTTTACTTTCATGGGAACTTTCCAAATTGAAGGCGGGCAGCAACTTAGTGGAGAAATTCAGCCACAAGGAGCCAAAAACGAAGCCCTGCAAATTCTTTGTGCCGTATTATTAACCTCTGAAGAGGTAGTAATTAATAATATACCAGATATTCTGGATGTAAATAAACTGATTAAACTTCTTGAAAATCTTGGAGTTAAAATTAAAAAACTAGGAAAAGGTAGTTACTCTTTTAAGAGTGACGATCTCGATTTAGACTATTTAAGCAGTGCACAGTTTAAAATAGATGGTAGTGGGCTTAGAGGATCTATTATGATTGTTGGCCCTTTATTGGCTAGGTTCGGTAAAGGATTTATTCCAAAGCCGGGAGGTGATAAAATTGGGCGAAGAAGGCTAGATACCCATTTTGAAGGATTTATAAAACTAGGAGCTCAATTTAGATATAATAAAGAAGAACGTTTTTATGGGGTTGAAGCTCCAAACGGACTAAAAGGAGACTTTATGCTCCTGGAAGAAGCATCGGTTACCGGTACAGCCAATATTGTGATGGCAGCTGTTCTTGCCAGTGGTACTACTACTATTTATAATGCTGCTTGTGAACCTTATTTACAACAACTTTGCGCCATGCTTAATGCCATGGGGGCAAAGATAAGTGGTGTAGGTTCTAATCTCTTAACTATAGAAGGTGTAGATTCTTTAAAAGGTTGTGAACACCGCATCCTTCCCGATATGATTGAGATAGGATCGTGGATAGGCCTGGCAGCAATGACTAAGAGCGAAATTACCATAAAGGATGTTCGCTGGGATATGTTAGGTATTATTCCAACTACTTTTAGAAAATTGGGAATAACTATTGAACGGAAAGGGGACGATATTTTTATCCCTGCACATACCAATGGTTATGAAGTACAAAGCTTTATCGATGGTTCTATAATGAATATTAGTGATGCGCCATGGCCTGGGTTTACTCCAGATTTACTTAGTATTTTGCTGGTAGTGGCTACACAAGCGCGTGGTAGTGTACTTATTCACCAAAAAATGTTTGAGAGTCGTTTGTTTTTTGTTGATAAGCTCATTGATATGGGGGCAAAGATTATTTTATGTGATCCGCACCGTGCAACCGTAATTGGGCACGATTTCCAGTCTCAGTTAAAAGCTACTACTATGACTTCGCCAGATATTAGGGCGGGTATTTCTTTGCTTATAGCTGCGCTTTCTGCCAAAGGAACATCTACTATCCATAATATAGAACAAATAGATAGAGGCTACGAAAATATAGAAGAACGCCTTAAAAATATTGGTGCTAGAATAAAGCGAATAGCCTAGAGCTTTCAAAGCTGAAATAAAAAATCCGGATAATTTATATAATCATCCGGATTTTTTTATGTTTAATGTCTAACTTTTTAGGCTTCAGTTTTTGCCTTTTTCTTGCTCTCTTTATAATGAAAAAGATTATGTTCTTTAATCATTTTTGTGGTTTTTTCAGGCAACATATCTTCCCAACCTTCTTTACCTTCATTAATCATTTGCAATACTTCCCTGGAATAAATGTCAAGGATTTCAGGATTGTAATTTTTAATATCCTCAACCCTGCCATTGTATTTAAAGAATTTATACAATTCCTTCATTCTTGGATGAACTTTTAGGTTGTCACTGGTAGTAATTTCGCCTGTTTCAGGATCTTTAAGAGGGTAGAGGTAAACCTTAAGGTCTTTAAAGAATAATTTTCCAAAAGCTTCCAGGATCCCACCACTTAAGTGCCTGTAATACTTTTCATCAAATACATCAATAAGGTTATTTACTCCCATACTTAATCCCATTCGTTGTTTTGAATATCTTGAGAAATATTCAACTACACGATAGTATTCCTGGAAGTTAGATATCATTACGGTTTGTCCCAGGGAGCATAAAAGCTCTGCCCTGTCCATAAAATCACGTTCATCTATTTCACCCTCAGCCCTTAAGTTAGAAAGTGTGATTTCAAAAATAACTTCGGTGTTTTCTTTTTCAACCTTACTTTCCTTTAAAAATAGCTCGAGCGAACGCTCATACATATCCATATTAACCTTGGTTACGGGTCTAAAACTTCCGCGAAATGCCAGAATATTTTTTTTGTATAAAATTTTGGCCGGAAGTACGTTATTCCCATCGGGAGCAAACATAACGGCATCTGTCATCCCGTTTTTTACTAATTGTAGGCTCATTAAGCGGTTGTCTACCCCTTCAAACCTGGGGCCGCTAAAATTTATAGTATCAATTTCTATTTGATCTTTGTCTATATGATCGTACAAATAGCGTAGTAGTTTTTTGGGATTATCATATTTATAATAAGCACCATAAATAAGATTAACACCCAGTATACCTAAAGTATTCTGCTGATGTCTTGCATCATTTTCGTGAAATCTTACGTGTAAGCTAATTTCATTATAATCTTCTTCAGGCCTTACCTGATATTTAATTCCTACCCAACCATGGCCTTTATATTTTTTGGCAAAGTCTATGGTCGCCACGGTGTTGGCATAGCTAAAAAAAAGTTTATTAGGATGTTTTTCACGAGAAATTCGCTGTTCTATTAAGCCAATTTCGTGAGAAAGCATTTTTTTTAATCGAGCTTCAGTTACATATCTTCGATCGTTTTCAACTCCATAAATTGCATCACTAAAATCTTTATCATAAGCGCTCATGGCTTTCGCAATAGTACCCGAAGCGCCACCTGCCCTGAAAAAATTTCTCACAGTTTCCTGCCCGGCACCAATTTCAGAAAAAGTTCCGTAGATGTTTTCATTTAAATTAATGCGTAGCGCTTTACTTTTTATAGAGGGAACATTTTCAAATTCCTTATCGCCCATTATTGTAATTGGCATAATTTCTTCTTTAAGTGTGATTTCTTTTTTGTGTATACCAAAGGTACTAAAAACAGTAGGGTATAGAAAAAAATAATCTTTACTTTTGCAGCAAAACATGTAATTCTTGGAAGTAATTTTTTTAGGCACTGGCACCTCTCAGGGAATCCCAATAATTGGTAGTAAGCATCCGGTATGTCTTAGTAAGAACCCTAAAGACAAACGCTTACGTGTATCGGTTTTAGTTAAGTGGGAGGGCAATAATATACTTATAGATTGTGGCCCCGATTTTAGGATGCAAATGTTGACAAACCCTATAGAAAAACTAGATGCCATATTATATACCCATGAGCATAACGACCATACTGCCGGTTTAGATGATATTAGGCCTTTCTTTTTTAGGCAGGGAGATATTCCGGTTTTTGCCCATAAACGTGTATTGAATTCACTGCGAAAACGCTTTGAATATATTTTTACTTCTACCAATAAGTACCCCGGTGCTCCAGGTGTAATTGAAAATGAAATTGAAAACAAACCTTTTTTCTTTAATGATTTAAAAATTATTCCAATAGATTATAAACATAATCGTTTGCAGGTTTTTGGTTTTAGGCTTAAAGATTTTGCTTATCTCACAGATCTAAAATCTATTGAAGAAAAAGAAATTCAAAAACTGGATGGTGTAAAAGTATTAGTAGTTACGGCTTTACGAATTGAACCACATCATTCTCATTTAAACCTGGAAGAAGCTCTGGCTTTTATTGATCGGGTTAAGCCAGAACGAGCTTACTTAACACATATAAGCCATTTACTTGGCTTTCATGACCAAGTACAGGAAAAGCTTCCTGAAAATGTTTTTTTAGCTTACGATAATCTTGAAATCACTCTTTAATATGCGGAAAAATTTAGTACTCTATCTTTTTATTTTTTCTCTTTTGTTTACCATTTTCATCTATGTGAACGATAAAAAAATACTGGATTCTAGAGATGAAACTATTAAGGAATTGAAAAGCGAGGTGGAGCGGCTTGAGTTTGAAAATGATTCTTTAGCTGAAGAAAACGAAGGAACAGCTTATTTCTCTTTACTCGATAATGAAGATGCGATGAGCTATTTTGAAAATAGGGGAATAGAGGCAGCAACTATTGCCGAAACTATAGAGAATGAACTGATAAGCCAAAATAAGGTAGATAATGATAATGCTTTTGTTCCTTTTGCCGGGATGGAAGGCAGTATGCGTATCAACAAAATCAAGATTTTAAACCATAAATGGATCATCGCCGACTTTACCGATGGAAAGTATTGGGGCGAGGTGTTTTTTACCTACGAGGTAGATGAAAAAGGAAAATTAAACCTTACTGCAGAAAAATCGTTTTTATACCCTGTAAATTAGATTCTCTTTTTAAGCCATTCCCGTAATTCAAAGAAATTTTGCGGGGCTACTCCGTGACCCACCGGAAATTCTGAATAGCTGTTTTCAATATTAAGCGTGTCTAAAACAGGCTTGGTTTTACGGGCCCACTCTACAGGTATAACCTGATCTACCGAACCGTGAGAACAATAAAACGCCAGGTTAGAAAAATCGTTTTTCTCGAAACCCGGTTTTAGTATTCCTTCGTTAATATAACCGCTTAACGCAACTATATTTTTAACCTTATTGGGGTAGGAGAGTGCTACGGCATAGCTTAAAATGCTACCCTGGCTAAAGCCTAAAAGTGTCACATTTTTAGCATCTAACTGGTAGGCTTCAACAGCTTCATCAATAAAATCAACTATTTTTTCACGAGATTCTTTGGCTTGTTCATCATCGCTAAATTTACCTTCCTGGTTATCCCAGTGAATCGCATACCATGCGTTTCCATAAGGCTGCATTGCGTAAGGCGCTTTTACTGAAACCACAAATAATTCATCGGGTAATTCTTCAGCAAAAGAAAAGAGATCTTTTTCATCGCTCCCATATCCATGCAACATTAAAAGCAACGGTGGATTTTCTGAAGCTACTTTAGGTTTTCTAATAAGATGTTGAAGGGAAAGTTCTTTGGTATTCATTTATTGTATTGTACTAAACCATTTTTGAAAATAAGCACCAAGAATTGGTACTTCCTTTTGTTCGCCCTGTATTGCCATCACCAGCCCATAAATACCCGAAACGGCAATAAAAACATAAAAGGCCGATGAAATTAGCCAGCTGTCAAATAAACCAACCAAAACTCCCAGCACGTAAAAAGTAATATGGATACCAAAGGCCTGCCTTATGTGAAATGAAGCAAAAGGATTTTTATGGTCATTATTCATGAAATAGGCTATTATTGTACCAATTATTGTAATATAGGCCACTATAGCCGCCGTTTTTCCTTCTTCGACCACTGTTTTCATAACTATTAATTTGTAAAACAAAGATATTAAATTTAGCCCGGAATTATAAACCGAAATCCCCCGTTTTAGTAATTATACCAAAGGCTTTACCTTTAAGCGAATAGGATTTAAATATACTGTTTTGCGAGGTTGAAAAAATATGAACTTCAGTGAATTTATATTGCTTGTCTGGATCAAACAATGTTAAATCGGCAACATTTCCTTCTTCTATTGCTACATCTTTTAAACCAAAACGTTGTTTTCCCTTAGTTAAGATTTCAATCACTTCTTCGGTAGAAAACAAGGTGTTTAAAGCACCAAATGCAGATTCCAGGCCAATAGTGCCATATAGTGCATTGTCAAATTCTACTTTTTTGTTTTCAGAGTCGATAGGGTTGTGGTCACTGGTAACCATATCTATAGTGCCATCTTTTACACCTGCAATTAAAGCTTCAGTATCCTCTTTTATTCTTAGGGGTGGTAAAACCTTAGTATTTGTGTCAAAATCCTGTAGGAGTTCATCGGTGAAAATTAAATTATGAACGGCAACACTACAGCTAACGTCCAAACCTTTGTTTTTGGCCTCCCTAATGAGTGCTACAGATTTTTTTGTTGAAATAGTCGGGATATGTATTTTACCACCGGTATACTCCAATAAATAAAGATCTCGAGTAATTTGCAGCTCTTCTGCTAAATTAGGAATTCCCTTCAATCCCAACGAAGTACTACTTTGTCCTTCATTTACCATTCCTTTTCCGGCAATGCGATTTTCTTGAGGGAAGGATTGTACAAGCGCATCAAAATTTTGTGCATATTGAAGTGCTATCTTAAGTAAATTTGGGTTTTTAATAGGGCTTTTATAATCGCCAAATGCTACCGCACCGCCTTGTTTCATATCATAGAGCTCGGCAAGGTCCACACCCTCTCCTTTAAGGCTAAGCGCACCAATAGGAAATAGCTTAACCGGGTGATGGGCCGCCTTGGATTTAACCGATGTTATTGCCCCGTTATTATCAATAACCGGAGCAGTATTGGGGTTTAAGGCAATACTGCTAAAACCACTTTTAGCAGCAGTGTCTAATCCGTTTGCTATGGTTTCCCTTTCTTCAAAACCGGGTTCCCCAAAGCTAACACTACTATCAAACCATCCTCTGGAAACATGAAGGTTCTTTTTGTCTATTACCTTATCGACCGTGATGGAAATCTCTTCTGCAATCTCTTTAATTATTCCGTTTTCAATTAAAATGTCTTGTTTTTTATTGTGGTAAACCGATTGCTTATCGATGATAGTGGCCGATTTTAATAGTAGTCTCATTTCTTTATAAATTTAATCCCAAATCGGGAATTTTATTACGCGCTTATAACCTAATTCCTGTATAGATTTAAAGTCTATTACCGCACTGGTTATTTTAGATATTTTAAAAGTAGCATCTCTATGATTAAAAATATCAATGCAAAAATAACAAAGCTTTTCCAAAGCTCATTGCTTTGGCTGGCTAGTTTTAGCTCATTAAAATAAGTGTTTATATCCTGGTAAATATGTATGTTTTTTGCATTTTCGGGGAGAAAATACTCCAAATCACTTTCGTTTCTGAGGGCATTAAAGCTAAGGTAAGCTTTTGGATTTTTATTGTATTCTACGGTATAATTCCCGGATGGGACTTCCAGTAAATCTGTACTTATAACTACCGTGTTACCAAGAGATCTTTGCTTAGGTATAAAATCTATGTTTTCTGAAATAACATGAACAACCTTATCTTTTTGGGCATCGATTGGAATTCTAATTTTTTCATTTTTACCCGTTTCGTAGTATAAATTTGGACTTTTAAAAGCTTTGAGCCCTATATTGTAAATTACAGGAACTATTAAAGGTGAATTTCTGAAATTGGAATTTTTCTCATTAAGGGCTGCTGCAAATAGAAAAACTTCGTTTTCTTCTACTAAAAAACCCGAATTATCCTGAAAAGAAATAATTTTATTTCCATTTTGTACTTTATGGTACGTTTGCACCTTAGGATAATCAAAATTCTCAACTTTTTCCTGAAACACCCCCTGAAGTAACGGATGGTCAAAAGCCAATTCGGTGATTAGGGCTTCTCTTGTTTTTACTTCAGAATATTGGGGAGCATTCAACCTATTAAGAAAGCTATTATAAGAATTAAGATTACTATTAGTTGATGGAATAACTACCAGTGGGACCGCATTACCATGTAGGTTGGTTAAGTTTGTTTGTAACGGCCCTGAAATAGATTCAAGTTCATTCAAGATTATAAGATCGGCAGTGTTTAGTTTATTAAAATCAAGCTGATCTTTTTTAAATATTTCAGTAATAAACTCCGGCCCACTAAGAATACGTCTCAAGAAAGTTGCTTCGGCATTTTCAGTAATAATCACCACTTTAGGAGGCTTAGGCTTATTCAGGCTAAAAAATAAGCTATTGTCATAATCCAAAGAAGCATCTTCAATTTTAATAACACCATTAGGGATTTCAACCTGATTAACTTTAAAGTTTGCGGTTACAGTATCAGCCTTCTGAAAGTTTACCGAAGTTTTTGCCAAAAGATCCTCACCACTAAAAAGGGAGACACTTTGGGGACTATTGAAATTACCGGTGCTGCTTAACAAAACCCGAAAATCAATTTCATTCACTTCCCGATGCTTAATGTACATAGAGTCTATACTAATATTCTCTGTGCTTTCGGGAAATACAGGTATAAAGTGATAAGTGTAGCTTGTATCTAAAGATTTATTTATTCCAAGGTTTTTTTGAAAGTCTGAGATAAAAATAAAATCTTTTTCTTGTGTAGAATCTTTAAATAATTGCGATGCTTTTAGTTTAAGAGTATTAAAGTCTAAAGGCTTTTGGGTGAATTCCAGGTTTTGAAGCGTAGTATTTAAATTTGATGAAGAAAGATTTTTAAATTCTTCATTATGGGTAAAAAGGTCGAGCTCTTGCTCTTCTGGAAGATTCTTTATTAAATCCCGAATAGCTGCTGTAAAGAGTTCACCGTCTTTACCGCCGGCCTGCATACTGTAAGAATTATCCAGGAAAATTACTTTTTCCCTTGAACTTGTTTTTGGGTTTTTAGCAGGAAAATAGGGTTGGGCAAACGCTAAAATTAAGAAAGTTAGCAACAATGTTCTGCAAGTTAACACCAGCCATTTCTTTAATTGTGAGCTTTTTCTGGTTTGGCGAATAACTTTTTTCAGGAATTTTACATTTGTAAAATCTTCTTTTTGAAATTGACGTAATTGAAATAGATGAACAGCCAACGGGATAAGTAGCAAAAACAGTGCGTAAAGAAGTTCCGGCTGTTTAAATTCCATAAGGTTTTAAAAAGTTTTTCAAATATAGGAAATGGAATTTAAGCTAAGGGCGTTTAATCTTGAATTTAAAAGTACTGCCTTTACCTTTTTTAGAAATAACATCTATATTGCCTTGCATTTGCTCTATATGCTTTTTTACAGTAGCAAGACCAATTCCGCTACCGGGATTACCATCCCTATCTTTTACATCTAATGTAGTAAAGAGTTTAAAGATCTTTTTAAAATTTTCTTTTTCTATTCCATTGCCATTATCACTTACTGAAAAACAATAATGAGTGTCTGTGGTTTCAAAACCAATATCTACTTTTCTAATAGTTTTACTGTTGTATTTTAAAGCATTGTTTATAAGGTTCATGAAAACCTGGGTAAGTGCGGCCTTATTCACATTTTTTAAAAGTCCGCTATCTGGGTATGTAAATTCTACCTTTTCGTTCCAGCTGTATAAATCAGTAATTTTTTTAAGTAGACCGGGAAGGTGTACGTCTTCAAAATCCTTTTCCAAAATATGATCGCTACGGTAAAATTTTAAAATTCCATCTACATAATTGCGAAGCGAATAAGAAGATTCTACCAGAAAATCAAGATACTGTTTGCTTTGCTCATCTAGATTTTTTTTGTTTTCTTCCTTTAGTAATTCTGTTAAAGAAATAATATTGGCTAAGGGTGATTTGATATCATGGGAAACCAGACTGGCAAATTTTTCAAGTTCTTTATATTTCTGTTTTAATTTGCGCTGAATATGTTGCAGTTTTGTTTTTTGCTTTCTACTCTCAAAAAGATTCATACACTGGTTAGCTAAAGCCAGTAATGATTTTTTTTGTACCTGATCTAAACTTCTAATTTCTGTGTCAAAAATGCAAAATACGGCTATTGCGTGGCCATTCTCGCTCAGTAAAGGCACACCGGCATAGAAATGGTATTCCTGTGAGTAAATCGCTTTGGCTTTTTCAAAAATTATGGGTTGATCTTTGCTATTAATTATTAAGATTTTTTTCTCGGCCCAAATGGTATGCTCGCAAAAAGTATTTTCTCTGGATATCCTGTCTTGCTGAGCGCCATAAATAGATTTGTACCAAATCTTGTTTTTACCAATAATACTAATTTTTGCTACTGGAACCCGGCATATTTGTGCTGCTAAAAAGGTTAGCTGGTCATAATCTTTATCTTCTCCCGAATTAAAGATTGCATATTCAGCAAGAGCTGCCCTACGTGATTTTTCTTTTGAAGAAATATAGTGTTGCTGCATATCTTTTAAAGGTTATAACCTATAAGATAAAAAATCTTTCCCTCTATTAAAAGGATAAGTTTTATGAAAGCTTTCGTCTAATGGAAAAATTAAACCTGGTGCCTTTACCAATTTCAGACTCTATATTTAAATTTCCACCTAAATTGCCAACCAGTCTTTTTACCGTAGACAATCCGATGCCATTTCCTTTATTACCAGAACGATCACTTTTAGCTACAATGGTAAAAAGTTTAAAAATATCTTCTTCTTTTTCCTTCGGAATCCCAATCCCATTATCTTTTACGCTGAAATAATAAAAATCTGGAGTTTGCGAGAACTCAATATCAATTATAATTTTTGGCTTGTCATTATATTTAAGGCTGTTACCCAGTAGGTTTAAAAATATTTGTTCTAAAGCCGCCCGGTTAGAACTAATTATGGTGTTATTTTCCGGTAGGTTTATTATACAATCTTCGGTAATATTTAGGATGTCTATAATTTCCTCCAATAACTGATGAACATCAAATTCTTCACAATTTGAGGCAGCAATACTATCGCTTTCGTAATGGTCTAGAATACCATTTATGTAGCCACTAAGTCTTAATCCGGCTTGTTTTAGGTTTTTTAAATAAGATAAACCTTCAACTCCTAGCTTTTCACCAAATTTAGCTTTAAGAATATCAGCAGTTATAATCATGTTTGCCAATGGCATTTTCATATCATGAGAAACGACACCTGCAAAGTTTTTTAGCATAGCATTATGGTCGTTCAATTCTTTTTTTACATTCTCCAGGTAATCATTTTTTCTTTTTAGCTCCAGAAGAATTTCAACCTGTTTGGCAAGAGATTTTAAAGCCTTTTTTTGATTTTCATCCAGTTTGTTGGGTTTGGTATCTATCACGCAAAGTGTGCCTAATGGCATCCTGTTAAAATCCTTTAAAGGCATGCCGGCATAATAAAGAATAGGCTCATTTTTTGCAAGTACAAACGGATTGTCTACAAAACGTTTATCCAGTCTTGTATCCTGAACCTCCATTAAATCTTCCGGATTTAAAATTGCATGGCTACAAAAAGAGATATCACGTTTCGAGGAGCATAATTCAGTGCCGTACTTAGACTTAAACCATTGCTCGTGTTCCCCAACCAATGAAATAAGGGAAACTGGTGTCTTGCATATAAAGGAAGCTAATTGTGTGATATTATCAAACTCCTCCTGGGAAGGACTATATAAAATATTAGCATCCTGAAGCGCCTTTAGACGTTGACTTTCGTTCTCAGGAATTGCCGGACTTAACATAAACTAAATAATTGAATTGAAACAAATTTAACTAATTTAATGGATTTTGTTAAATTTTTATTAATATTTTTCGAAAACTCCTAAGCCAAATAGAGCAAAGTCATATTTCACAGGATCAACAGTATCAAGTTCTCTTAATGAACTATCCAGCTCAGTTAAAGCTTTTGCATCGTTGGCTTTACGTTTTAAAAGGTTTAACTTACGTGCTACATTCCCCGAATGGACATCTAAAGGACAGCTTAATTGTGAAGTATTAAGTTTTTTCCATAAACCAAAATCTACTCCCGTTTTATCATTGCGTACCATCCAGCGCAGATACATGTTAATTCTTTTGGCTGCCGAATTTTTGAGGGGATCACTCACATGTTTTTGTGTTCTGGGCTCATGTGGAATTTCAAAGAACTTTTTTTTGAATACGTGTATGGCCGATTGCAGCGAATTTTTTTCAGCATTTTTCGTAAAAACATTTTCCATCCCACCATGGTTTTTATAGATGTTTTGCAAAGCTGAAATAAAAAATCTCAGATCTGTTTCGTTAAAGGTGCGATGCACAAAGCCAGATAGGTTTTTAAGATCATTTGTTGAATGATTTAAAACAAAATCATACGGACTCTGGTCTAGCATTTCCATTAACCTATGGGCATTTTTAAGAATACTCTTTCTATTGCCCCAGGCAATTGTTGCGGTAAGAAATCCGGCAATCTCAATATCTTCCTTTTTACTGAACAGATGTGGAATTTGTATTGGATCTGTTTCAATAAATTCCGGGGTATTGTATTGTTCGGCTTTGAAATCCAGAAAAGATTTCAGTTCACTTTTTTTCAAGTTGATTAAATTTCTTTTTTATCAATAATTTTCCCGTCCTGCATGGTAATTTTCCTATCGGCCATATCCGCAAGCTCCTCGTTATGAGTTACGATTACAAAAGTTTGCTCAAACTCATCCCTTAGTTTAAAAAAAAGCTGATGAAGGTTTTCGGCAGATTCTGTATCTAAATTTCCCGATGGTTCATCGGCGAAAATAACTGAAGGATTATTAATAAGTGCGCGGGCTACCGCAATACGCTGCTGTTCACCACCACTAAGCTCTCCCGGTTTATGATTAGCCCTGTTTTTAAGTCCCAGGAAGCCTAAAAGCTCCATTGCACGTTCTTCGGCAGTTTTCTTTGGTGTATTGTGAATATAAGCCGGGATACAAATATTTTCCAGTGCAGTAAACTCAGGCAGTAGTTGATGAAATTGAAAAATAAAACCAATATTCTTATTTCTAAATTTAGATAATTCCTTTGAAGAAAGTTGATAAATATTGGTATCGTTAATTTTAAGAGAAGAGGCTTTATTTTTCTCTGGTTTATCTAAGGTTCCTAAAATTTGAAGTAAAGTTGTTTTACCGGCTCCGGAAGCTCCTACTATAGAGACAATTTCACTTTTCTTAATATGGAGATCAAGACCTTTTAATACGTGAAGGTCTCCGTAATACTTATGAATATTCCTGGCTATAATCATTTGTTGGCTTAATATCAAAATTAAAAGCCCCTCACGGGCTTTAAGAAATCAAAATAACGCTAAGACTACTATCTTTATTATCTTATTTACGTTTGTTTTAGAATTGGTGAAAATTAGCCAAATTAAGCAGAATGCCCAAGTTAAGAATAGAATATGTTTTGATATTGCTATTTTTTTCGTGTGATCTTTTTAGAATGGAGTTTCCATGTTAAACTTTCAATTATTTAATTTCAAGTCATCTGTTTTTCTATGAAAGGCAGATAGTATAATTTTGATGAATTCAAGTAGATTGATCATTTTAGGTGTTAAAGATGATTTTAAATGAATTAAATTAAGATGATTATTTGTAAGCACTAATACCATTAAATTAAAATCAAGTTAAATCTATCATTTCTGTTTATTAATTATTTAGATTTGCTAAACAAAATTAAGCTATGAATTCAGGAAATTTAGAAGTAGCAACTTTAGCAGGAGGTTGTTTTTGGTGCACCGAAGCTGTATTTCAACGTTTAAATGGAGTAGTGGAAGTAGTTTCAGGTTTTACAGGTGGAAATATTAAAAATCCTGCTTATCGCGAAATAATAACTGGAAGGACCGGTCATGCCGAAGCAATTCAAATTAAGTTTAACCCACAGGAAATAAGTTTTCAGGAATTGTTATATGTTTTTTTTGCAATACATGATCCTACCACGCTTAATCGGCAGCAAAATGATGTAGGCACGCAATACAGAAGTGCTGTGTTTTATCATTCAGAATCACAAAAAGAGCAAGCTGAATCCATAATTGCTGAACTTGACAAAAAAGAGGTTTTTACAAATAAGATTGTTACAGAGTTTACCTCGGCAAAAGAGTTTTATATCGCCGAAAAGGAGCATCAGAATTTCTATAATGAACACAGAGATCAACCCTATTGCCAATATATAATAGACCCTAAAATAAAAAAACTAACCGAAGTCTTTTCAGACAAATTGAAATAATAAAAATGGCTTATAAATTTAAAGAAGAATATAATATTGAAGTTACCGGTGGCCTTCAGGAAAATTACAAAAATATCCTTGAAGGTATTGGAGAGGATGTGAAGCGCGAGGGAATTGAAAAAACACCAGAAAGAGCGGCCAAAGCCATGCAATTTTTAACCCAGGGTTATAAAATGGATGCTGAAGCCATCTTAAAAAAAGCCATGTTCAAGGAGAGTTATGATGAAATGGTAGTGGTAAAAGATATTGAGTTGTACTCTATGTGTGAACACCATATGCTACCGTTTTTTGGAAAAGCCCACATAGCTTATATCCCTAACGGCCATATTGTAGGTTTAAGTAAGTTACCAAGGGTGGTAGATGTTTTTGCAAGAAGGTTACAGGTGCAGGAACGCTTAACCCACGATATTTTGGAGTGTATAAATAAAACAATGAAACCAAAAGGAGTGGCTGTGGTTATAGAGGCAGTACACATGTGTATGATGATGCGTGGCGTACAAAAACAAAATAGTGCTACAACAACATCTGGCTTTAGAGGGCAATTTGAAAAAATAGAAACCAGAAATGAATTTTTAAAGCTCATTAGCTCAGATTTAAAATAGAGAATTGGCACTTTATTTGCTTCATTAACTTAAAAAGCATTTAAAATGAAATTATTAAAAGATAAATTATTTGTAAAAAGCCTTGCGTATGACGCGATAGGGATGATTACTGTGGCAATTCCCTTAATTGGGCCGTTTCTGGATTTAGTATGGGCTCCATATGCTGCAAAGAAAATGGGAGATATGTACCCCGGTAAAAAAGGAAAAGTAGCTTCGGTATTGGTTTTTTTAGAAGAAATTCTTCCAGGAACCGATATTATACCAACATTTACCCTTATGTATTTTTACACATTTGTTTGGAAAAAGAATAAACACTCGCAACCTAGAACTATAGAAGTAGAAAGCTATTAAGATGCTTTTAAAGTATTATAAAAGAGGCTAATATTGGCCTCTTTTTTTATTTCTAATTATCAATACTTACTGGCCTAAAGAAGTTAAAACTGTGTTATTTGAAAACTTTTTAACGTTATTATCAAGTGATTACTACGATATTGAAAGTGTAAATCAGTACTAAGTAATAAAACAAAATTATGAATAATCAGGTAATTGAAAATGGGATAGTGTGGCTTAAGAGAGCTGTTATTTATAAAGCAGGAAAAATAATTCTCAGGAAACCTGCCGGTGTTTTTGCCGTTGGTGCGCTAGCTGCTGGTGCGGGCGTGGCTGCTTACAGCTATTTTAAAAAAGATCATAAAAAGAATTTAACCCATATAGATGATATAGAAAATAATAACCCCGAAATAGAAGGAAAAAAGAAAATCGTGGTATAAAGAAGATTTAAAAGATTAAAAAATGCCTCACAATTTTAAAATTGTGAGGCATTTTTTGTTTCAATTTAAATATTTTCAATTTATAAAAATTCTTGAACTCTAAACTTAGAGCATCCAGTTAACCGAAACTGAAATATTTCTTCCAATATTTGATATACCGTCTGGTTTTAAACGGGATAGATGCGAAATATAATTTTTATTTAAAATGTTATTTGCACTAACTCCAACTCTCATTTTGGTAGAGTTAACGGAGAACTCTCCTCCAAATCCGGCTCCTAGCAGGCCATAGCCTCCGGTTTGGATTTCGAAGGCACTTACATTATTTTGATCAAAAACATTTTTTAAGCGTACAAACGCATATTTACTGTATACTTTTTTTACCGGGTCTTCAAACTCTACTCTAAAGGTATTTGTAATAGAATTTGCAGGAATTAAAGGTAGGTATTCTCCATTGCTTCTTTTACCGGTAACAGTTTCAAAACTACTTTCCAGGTGTAACCAGTCTAGTGGATGCGGATGAATATGAAGCCCTATTTCGCCTCCGTATAATTCGGCATTGTTTTGTGTGTATTGAAAAACAGGGTTTTCGTCTATTAATTCTCCGGTAGGCTGTAGATAAATATAGTCTTTAATAGTGTTGTGGAAGCCATTAACAAAAGCTTCAAAATGCTTATTTCGCCATTCTAAAGAAAGGTCTAACTGAAAATTTTGTTCGTTTTCCAGAGCATTATCCCCAACCTCATATCTATTGGTGCCGTGGTGAGAACCATTAGAAGTCAATTCAGATAGGTTTGGAGCGCGAAACCCGGTAGCCAAATTTAAACGGGCGCTAAGTTTACTTGTAATATTATATTTTGCCCCTAAAGCACCATTAATACTTTTATATGAATTATTTAAGGCTGCAATTTCACCACTTTCGTGCTCGTGTTCCTCTTCGTGCTCTTCTTCCATATGTGCTTCTTCATGAGCTTCTACTGCTTTACTATCAATATTTCTCAAATCATACCTAATTCCGCCCTGAAAATCCCATTTTTCAAAATGCAAATGGGTAGTGGCAAATACGCCAAAATCTGTTGTGGTGGCGTCAGGAATTAAAAGTTCTTCTCCATAATTGGTATTGGTTTGGTGCATTCCCTGCACTCCTATAATTGTTTCAAACTTACCGGTTCTTGGTAGATTATATTTAAGGTTATAGTTTAAAGTTTCCAAATGCATTTCTAAAGCAGGGTGATCTTCACCTTCCTCCTCAAGAGCATGTTCTTCACCTTCTTCCGTGCCGTGCTCTTCTTCATGGTGATGCTCTTCAAATTCTTTTCTGTTATTATATTGATAACCTACTTTAATATCCAGACTTGAATTTTTAAAATAAATTTTATTGTCTAAACTTACAATATGGTTATCTATTTCCTGATAAGGAAGGAGAGGGTCTTTAGCTGTAGATTGTGCACCAATTTCTTCGGGTATTCCAATATTAGATTTATTAAAGTTATACCTTAAATCGGTTTTAAATTTAGCATCCTGATAGCCAATGCCCGCTTTAAAATCGGTTTCATTAAAACGGGTATTGGTAACTCTTTTGCCATTTCCCGTTTTATAATCGCTATGAGTAGCGTAACCTCCACGCGCAAGAAACTTTATCTTTTCTCCCGAAGTTTTTGCCATTAAACTTCCCTGGTAGCCTTGTGTATTGCTAAAATAGTTGACATCTGCTTCGGCGTTGGTTTTGTTTGCAGCGGCATAACGTTCAGGGTTTAAGTAAAGGACCCCGCCAATGGCATCGCTGCCATAGAGTAGGGAAGCAGGACCTTTTATAACCTCAACACTTTCAATTCCTTTAGAGCTTATTCCTAGTCCGTGCTCGTCTCCATATTGCTGGTTTTCCAACCTCACTCCCTGGGTATATACCAAAACGCGATTAGAGCTTAAGCCCCTTATTACCGGTTTTCCAATACCCACGCCTGTAGTTAAGCTTTCTACCCCGGCTATCTGAGCAATTCCATCACTTAAGGTAACGGCGCCTTTTTGATTTAAGTCTGCGATATTTTCTCGTTCTACCCGCATTACATTTTCACTTTGTAATTGATGAAAAGGAGTAGACACGATCACTTCTTCCATTTCTATAGCCGATTTTTCCAGTGCGATATTTAAATTAGAAGTTTCAGGAAAATTCAATTCTTTAGAATAGGTCGCAAATCCTATAGATGAAACCAATACTTTATATGTTCCATTCGGAATATTAGCGATACTAAAATTCCCGTCCATATCACTCATATCGCCTTTATTGAGTTCAGGAAAGTAAATGTTGGCACTAAATATAGGTTCTCCGGTTGCAGTATTGGTAATTTTGCCCGAAAAAGTATTTTGGGCATATATAATAGGGGTCACTGCTATGAATAGCAATGAGAAAAGTAAACTTTTCATATAAAATCTTTAAATAATTATACTTCTAACAAATAAAAAACGAAATGTTAGGCAGGCATAGGCGGGCCGCGAAGCTCAAACGGAAGCCTTTGATAATCACTTAAAAATTGGTAAAAGTCGAAAAATTGTTTTTTTACATGCTTCTCATCGAAGGTTTCAAAATTAATGAAGCTTGCAATGAGAGCCGGATTGTTATTGAATGAGTGTAGCTCACAATCAATACTGGTTGCATGAAAATGTTCATCGGCATAATTATCGCATAATTCATGACCGTGGCCACTAAAAATATGCGAAAAACTTAAAGCCGAAGGCATTAATAGCATCGCCGCAATTAGGCAAACAAATATGTGTTTAAATAATTTCAAATGTTACTGTTGAAACAATTTTGAGAGACCTAACCTGCTTAACATCTTCTTTTGAAAAGCCCAAAAGAATGTAAACTGGCCAAAGATCCAACCAAAACTAACCAATAATACCTGATAGATAGGGAAAATGAGTAAAATTCTAACACTCCAATAAACAGCCCAGTGAGAAGTAGTTTGATAAATACCTAAAAAATTACAAAGGGGCCCGGCTAATTTAGCCGATACAGATCCTGTGATCGCAAATACTATAATAATGATAAATATTTGCCAGTTAGAATCTATACCCCAACGCTTTTTTAATTTATTCATATGGCAAAAATACTAAAAGCTTCGAAGAATTAAAATAAACATTGTTAAATGCGCGTAGGTACTGAGAACCTTTGATTGTAATGTCGACTAAAGTATACGAAATAATTGTAGAGTAAATAATTAACTTCGTAACCATAATCTATTGAGGGATCGTAGTTTATTTCCTGAAGATATAGGTCTGGATTATAAACTTGAGGTTGTCTAACCCGTTGGTTGTATTCTGAAACTAATAATTGATTTTTATTTTCCAAATACTGTTGGGAGTAATAGCCCTCTGGTTTGGCAACGGAATTTATAAATAAATTAAAACCGGGCTCAATAATAATAATTTCATATTCTAAACTGTCGTTTGCAATACGTACGGTATCTTCATTGATTTGGGAATCGCCCAACTTTCTATTTTTGGTACTTCCGCAACTGTATAAAAATAAACCTAATAATAATATGTAAATGAGGTTTTTCATTTTTGTTTTTTAATTCAATTTGTAGGCTTGATAAACTTTATAATTGCCTCAAATATATTCCGATTAGAATCTGTAATTCTTAATAAACGATAATTTTCATGCTTGTTTCAATGGAGCTAATTTAAAAGACCTATGTAAAAAATCTTATATATACTTACAGATGCTTTCCTTTATTTGCCGCCGAACATACCGCCAAGTAAGCTTCCGCCTTTTTTATTTTTACCGCCTAATACCATTCCTGCTACATCATCTATAACACTACCGTCTCCATCGGAATCTAATAAAGTTTCCAGGAGTGATTGGTCGTGTGAAGAGTTAGAACCCAACACCGAATCTAATAAACCAGATAAACCTGATGCACTTACATTATCTTTTCGTTTCTGCTGACCTAAAAGCCCCATAATAACCGGTGCTGCCATTTCAAGAATATTTTTAACCGAACTTTCGTCCATATTTAAGCTGGCGGCTAAGGTTTTGCTTATTCCATTTTGCTTAGCACCTAAAACATGACTTAAAATGCTACTGCCTTCCTGGCTGAGTTCTTCAGCTTCCCTATTTTCCAGATTGTTTAAAACATCTCCATTATGCTTTTCACTTTGCAGTGCCTTATCCAAATTTTTGGTAGCTTCGGGATCCCTTGTGTTTCGCTTCATTGCACCGATAATTAATGGCAAAGCCATTCCAAGTGCTGTACTTACCTTTTCTTTATCTTCAGAAGTTTTTTCACTGGCCTTATTTACCAACTGTTCGCCAATTTGTGTCTTTAATAAATCTAATATAGAAGCCATATATTTTGTCTTTAATTAATTGAATTTACGGTTTTTAAATAATTTTATACGTTAAAGCTTTACTATATTCTATTTTTTGAAATACGAAATTATTTGTTGGGCCAGCTCTATACCTATAC
The DNA here is from genome assembly GCF_016236975.1 of Salegentibacter maritimus. Classification (NCBI taxonomy): domain Bacteria; kingdom Pseudomonadati; phylum Bacteroidota; class Flavobacteriia; order Flavobacteriales; family Flavobacteriaceae; genus Salegentibacter; species Salegentibacter maritimus. Next base: position 175,310 of record NZ_JAEHNY010000002.1, on the reverse strand, counting down.
GATGTTGCGCTTCGAGGGTAGAGGCTCCTATATGTGGGCTTAAAGAAAGCTTTTCGTTCATTAAGAGCTTGATCGCCGGTCTTGGCTCAGCCTCAAAAGTATCAAGTCCTGCAAAGGCAACTTTTCCATCTTCTATAGCATCTAAAAGTGCAACTTCATCAATTACTCCGCCACGTGCTGTATTAATAATACCTACGCCGGGTTTCATGGCTTCAAACTCTTTACTACCTATTAGTGGTTCCGTTTGGGCCGGTACATGTAATGTTATAAAATCTGAATGTTTTATTAGTTCTTCAACAGGTTCTGTTTTAATTGGGATAGCTATATTTTGGTGATTGTAAAATTCTAAAGTAATATTTACTTCTCCCTCTTCTTTATCGCTAGCAATAACCTTCATTCCAAGGCCTAAAGCTATTTTAGCCACTTTACGTCCAATTTTGCCGAAACCTATAATTCCAAGGGTCTTTCCTCTTAGCTCAATTCCTGCTGAATAAGATTTTTTTAGTTCTCTGAATCGCGATTCTCCTTCCAGAGGCATATTCCTATTAGAATCAAATAAGCTCCTAACTCCGCTAAAAAGATGAGCAAACACCAATTCGGCCACAGAATCTGAAGCTGCAAGGGGAGTGTTTATAACTTTAATTCCTTTGCTCTCGGCATATTCAACGGCTATATTATCCAGGCCAACACCAGCTCTACCTATTAATTTTAAATTCTTACAGGCATTTATGAGCTCTTTATCTACGGTAGTTGCGCTTCTAACCAATAAAACCTGTATTTTTTTTGAATTGATATATTCAGCTAATTGTTCCTGGGCTACCTTAACAGCTATTACTTTAAAACCTGCATTTTCAAGTTGTGTAACACCTTCTTCGGAAAGTCCGTCGTTTGCAAGTATTTTTATATTTTCAGTTTTAGTTGCGGGCTGTTTAAAAAAATCTTCAGGCTTCATAGGTTTATAGTTTAATCCCTTGCACGGGAATATGAGACAGGTTTATGCTTATTTATCCTGTATAAAATTATATTAGTCAATAGTATATTGGCCTAATAAAATGATTTTTAAGATTGTTCTTCTAGTTTTTTCATGGTATTAACAAGTACTTCTACACTTTCTATATCCAGTGCATTGTACATAGAGGCACGGTAACCACCTACGCTTCTATGTCCATTAAGTCCATTAATACCAGCTTCTTTCCAAAGTTTATCGAAAGCCTCTTTTTTACTTTCGTCTGTAAGATTAAAAGTAGCATTCATTATAGAGCGATCTTCTATTTCAGCAAAACCTTTAAACAAAGGATTACGATCTATCTCTTTATATAAAAGCTCGGCTTTTTCAGCATTTCTTTTTTCCATAGCTGCAATTCCGCCGTTCTTTTTAATCCATCGAAGGGTTAGAAGAGAAACATAAATGGCATATACAGCCGGGGTGTTAAACATACTGTCTTTCTCCAAATGCACCTTATAATTTAGCATAGATGGAATTTCACGCTCTACTTTTCCTAAAATATCTTCTTTGATTATTACCAGGGTAGTTCCCGCCGGTCCCATATTTTTTTGGGCCCCTGCATAGATAAGATCAAATTTTGTAAAGTCTAATTCCCTGGAAAATATATCGCTACTCATATCGCAAACCAGTGGCGCATCAACTTGAGGAAAGTCTTTTATTTGGGTGCCAAATATGGTGTTATTGCTGGTGCAATGAAAATAATCTACTCCTGTTGTAACTTTATAATCTTTAGGGATATAGTTGAAGTTTTTATCTTTTGAAGAAGCAACTTCAATTACTTCACCAAACAGCTTAGCTTCTTTTATAGCTTTAGAAGACCAGGTACCCGTATTTAAATAGGCTGCTTTCTTATTTAATAAGTTATAAGCAGTCATTAAAAATTGCATACTTGCACCGCCCTGCAAGAATAGAGCTTTATATCCCTTATCTTTAAGTCCTAAAAGCTCCAAAGATAGGCTTCGAGCCTCTTCTATAACTTCTACAAAAGCAGGGCTTCTATGGGAAATTTCCATAATAGATAAGCCAGATCCCTGATAATCTAAAATACCATTGGCGGCTTCTTTAAAAACTTCTTGCGGCAATATACAAGGACCGGCGCTATAATTATGTTTTTTCATAGTTGGTTTAAAAAAGAGGGTTAATCTATTGATATTTATCTTGAATTTATTTGATTATTTTAAATCTAAAGTTTCAGCTTTCCTAACTTAAATTTTTTCTAAAAATTGTAAAGTATCTACTCCATCGGCGTATTCCCATAACCTGGGGTGTTGGGTTTGTCCAAAACCTACTTCGGTTTCATTACCAACAACACATTGTAGTTTGTCCTGATGCTCTTTGAGGTTTTTTTGAAGCTGGGCTTTATTTTGGTATTTTTCATAGAACAAGGTTGCGATGGGGGAGCCAAAGCCTTCATCTTCTTTTAAAATAAGAAAACCATTCTCTAAAAGTTTAAATTCACTCATTAAATACACCGCTTTGTTATAATCGTAATTATTGGTGTATTTTGCTGAGTTGAGTAAATTTTTCCAGGAATAAATTGCTTTAAAAAAGTCATCAAAATTGTAATTTTCAGGGACGTATAATTTCGATACATTTCTGCAACCTAATCCAAAATACCTGAAAATATCTTCTCCCAGGGCCTCCAGCTCAGTTGTACTTTCTTTACCGGTAAGAATGGCAACCGAATTTCGGTTTTTTCTAATAATACTTGGTTTTCCCTTAAAGTAATATTCAAAATAACGTGCCGTATTATCACTACCGGTAGCGATAACGGCATCAAAACTGCCTAGCTTGTCTTCAGTAAATTTTATTCTGTTTTTAAATTCGGGAGCGATATCTATTAAAAAACTGGCAATAACCGGTAATAATTGCTTGTCGTTTGAAGACTGTTTCACCAGTACATTATGTCCTGAAATTAAAACCGAAATAAAGTCGTGGAATCCAACCAAAGGGATGTTTCCTGCCATTACAATGGCTACGGTTTTTTGTTTTTCCTGATTAAACGTGTAAGGTTTTAGCCAGGTTTCTAAATTATTTGGGGTTAAGGCCTTGCTCCACTGTTGAAGTGAAAAAATCACATTTTCACGAGTAAACCAACCATTATAATGAATAGCCTGATCTATTTTATCATTTAATTCATTAAAAAATCTTTCGTTTTGTGGTGTGATTTTTATTGAATCACTAGAATTGTCTCCAAATAGGCTCAAGAATTTTCCTACTTCAACAAAATATGATTTTCTTTCTTCGATTGTCATTTCCATATTTGGTTATGATAGCCAATGGCTTTAAATTTGTAACGCGAAATTAAAACTTAAGCAGGCAAACTCCTAAAAATACCTGGGAAATACCACATAAGTTTTACGTTTAATAATTTAGAAAGAAATAAAGCTATGGCAATTGTTATAACAGATGAATGCATAAATTGCGGAGCCTGCGAGCCCGAATGCCCCAACACGGCTATTTATGAAGGTGCAGACGATTGGCGTTATGCCGATGGCACCGATTTAGAAGGAAATATAGTATTACCTAATGGAAAGGAAGCTGATGCTAATGAGGCTCAAGAACCTATTAGCGATGAGATTTATTATATCGTACCCGATAAATGTACAGAGTGTAAAGGTTTTCACGAAGAACCACAGTGTGCAGCGGTTTGTCCGGTAGATTGCTGTGTTCCCGATGATGAGCATGTAGAGAGTGAAGAAGAATTACTTGGGAAACAAAAGTTTATGCACGAAGAGTAATAAACTTATTTGCCGAAAAGTAGAGACTTAACTACTATTGCTTGTCTTGAAATTCGATAATTTTTTATTGGCACTGCCAAAGATTATATTAACCCAAGGCTTGCCTGGAAATTGAAGTTTGTTTCTAACAAATGCCTCCTGGGCTTGGCCTGAGGAAGTTTAATTAATTTCTCACGGGAAAACCTCCGTACAGTTTAATTAGATACAATTTTAAAAAAGATCCTGTTTTAATAAAGCAGGATCTTTTTTGTTTAATACCTAATTTTTTAGTGCTAGAAAATCTTTATTGGCACCGGCAAAGGGTGTAAAACCCGAGGTAATTTAATTGCTCAGTGGCTTAGACAAATAAATTAAAGTGAACTATCTTTATAAGTAAATTACCTTACGGCAATTGAACGAGATTTTAAATGGCAATATTTTTTCATTTTGAGGCAACCCTGGAGTCTCGATAACTAATAGGATAAATTTCTTTTATTAAGTAAAGTGAATAACCGAATATAAACCGTTTCTTTTTCCTTAAGTAGATGAGTTTTTTAGTAGATTTTAAGTAATTTAAACAAGAAATAAACTTCATTTAAATATTAAGCCCCATAACTCTATTTATAATGATGAACCCCAGTCAATTAAAGGAGATATTTCATTCTTTTCCAGATAGCTGTCTATTGTTGCAACCACATAATGGAGAATTTAAAATATTGGAAGCAAATCGGTCTTTTGAGGAAAAAACTGAAATAGCAAAACATAAAATTTTAGGGAACGATTTGTTTGAGTTTTTTGAAAAACTAAGCCTTGGGCAGCAGGGTTTTGACATACTTAAAAAATCTTTGGCCAAAGTTTTGGAGTCGGTAGAGGCAGATCAGATTTTGGAACTGGAGTATAAATCTCGTGATACTGAAACCGGTAGTTTAAAGACTAAAGTTTTGGAAGTAGATAATATTCCTATTAAAGATAAGCATGGGGTGATATTAATTTTACAGAGATTTAGAGATATCACTGAACTGGTTCTAGCCAGGAAAAAAGAGCAGACCTCATTAAAAAAGCTTCAGGATAATGAAAGGTTATTAGAAGAGACCCAGGAAGTTGCCCAAATAGGTAGTTGGGTATTTAACCTGGAAAGTCAGACGGTATACTGGTCCAGTATGGTAAAACAGATTCATGAGGTGCCTGAAAATTTCAAGCCAAAATTGGAGGTTGCTATAGATTTTTATAAAACTAAAAGAGATCAAACTAATATAAGGAGCGCTGTAAGGAAGGCAGTAGAAACAGGGGAGGAGTTCGATCTTGAATTAGAAATTACTACCGCAAAAAAGAATGATAAATGGATAAGGGCTACAGGTAAAGCAGAATTTAAGGAAGGTAAATGTGTTCGGATATATGGAGCTACACAAGACATTACTTCACGCAAACAGGCAGAAAAAAGACTTAAAAATATAAATAATAATATCCCCGGCGTTGTTTTTAGGTATAAGCTAAAACCTAATGGGGAAGATGAGCTAATATATGTAAGCGAAGGTGCTATAGATCTTTGGGGGATTTCATCAAAAGATGCAGTTGGGGATAATGATAAAGTATGGAAGCTGTTTCATGAAGAGGATATGGATGAAATTAGACGAAGCTTTGCAGATTCATCTAAAAATTTAAATTTATGGTCTCACGAGTGGCGTATAAAGCATCCTGAAAAAGGTATTAGGTGGAATAGAAGTGTTGGTTCTCCTAATAAGTTTTCTGATGGTAGTGTAATTTGGGATGCTATAATTATGGATGTTACGCAAGAAAAATTAGCTTATGATATACTTCAATTAAACGAATCCAGACAGCGAAATTTATTAGAATCACAAACCAACTATGTGATTAGAACCGATATTGAAGGGAATTATACTTATTATAATAAAAAATTTGAGGAAGATTTTAATTGGATCGCAGAAGGAGGTGATTTACTCGGTAAAAGTTGCTTAACAACAGTTATAAAGAAAGATCATGAAAAACTAAAAAAAACTGTAAGTAAGTGTAAAGAAAATCCAAACCAAATATTTCAAATAAAGTTAGAAAAAGCGCGAAAAGACGGTAGCATACGAACAACACTTTGGGATTTTGTAAGCTTAACAAATTCAGAAGGTCATCCTACCGAGATCCAATGCATTGGAATAGATGTTTCTGAAAAATACAAAACTGAGCTTGAGCTTAATAAAACCAAAGAAAAATACCGTAGCTTAATTCAAAGTATTCAAGGTGTTTTTTGGGAAATGGATGCTGAAACCTTTGAGTTTACTTTTGTTAGTCATCAGGTTACCGATATCTTAGGCTATGAACCGGAAGAGTGGTATTATGATGCTTCTTTTTGGCAGGATCATATTCATCCGAAAGATAGGCAGGAAGCGGTTCAATTTTGTCTTAATCAAACAAAAAAAGGTCAAAATCATAGTTTTGAATATCGAATGCTCAAAAAAGATGGTACTTATCTGTGGTTGAGCGATATGGTATCGGTAGTCAAGGAAAATGGGAAAGTAAGATGGTTAAGAGGGATATTGACAGATATATCTCAAAGAAAACAAATAGAAGAGAAGCTTCATTTAAGTGAAAAACGTTTTAAAAGTCTGGTTCAGGATGGCAGTGATCTCATAGCTGTATTAGATAAGGATGGGGGGTATCACTATGTAAGTCCAACGTCAACCCATGTTCTGGGATATAATTCAGAAGACATCAAGAATAAAAATGCTTTCGATTTAATTCATCCTGCCGATGTGGACCGGGTAAAAGCAAAATATAATGAGGTGCTTTTCCAAAAGAGAGTGCCGATTAAGCCCTTTAGAATTAGGCATAAAAATAATACCTGGTTATGGTTGGAAACCACCCTTACAAACTTATTAGAGGACTCTTCTGTTAAAGGTATAGTTTCTAATGCCAGGGACGTTACCGAAAAGAAACAATTTCGTGAACAGGAGAACCTGGAACGTGAGGTTTTGGAAATGAATTTTAACAACGCTTTTCGCTTAACTAAAATTCTTAATTTTTATTTAGAAAATCTGGAAAAAATAAACTCCAATACTTACTTCGTAATACAAAAAGTTGAAAAAAATAAACTATTTAATTGGGCTTCAGGAGCTATACCTTCTAAACTAAGTAAAGCATTAAATGGGCGTGAAATAAACGATAGTACAGAAATATGTGCTTTAGGTGAGAATGGGAAATCACTAATTTCAAAAATTGATAATGCAGTAGATTCTAACCTAAAAACCTTGGCAAAAGAAAATAAAATCGATTCTTGTTGGTCCTATCCCCTGGTTGATATAATGGGAAACACCATGGCGGTTTTGGCTGTTTTTTACAAACATGACCCTGAACCTAATAAAATTCAGGAAGAAAGAAAGATTAGTCGCTCTATAGGTTTATTACAATTAATTATAGAGTTTCAACTTAATGAAATTGCTTTGAAACGCAGCAATCAATTGTATGAGTTTGTTAATAAGGCCACCGAAGATGCGATGTATGATTGGGACATCCCAACAGATGATATACAATGGGGTGATGGGTTTTATAAGATGTTTAAATTTCAAAAACAGGAAGAAAAGTTTCCTTTTAGTAAATGGCTATCATCAATACACCCTGAAGATGTAGATGAAATAACCAGGGGCTTAGAGATCACCCTTAAAAATAAGAATACAAATAAGTGGTATGCAGAATATCGTTTTCAGACTTCAGCGGGTAATTTTCTTGATATTATTGAAAATGGCTATATCATTAGGGATGAATCCGGGGAGGCTAAAAGAATGATTGGGGTACTTAGGGATCTTACAAAATTAAGGGTTTACGAAAAGGAGCTGGAAGCAGCTAACGAAAGGTACCATTATGTTACCCGCGCAACATCTGATGCTATTTGGGACTACAATTTAATAGATGAAAGTGTAGTTTGGGGAGCAGGATTTAAAAAATTGTTTGGCCATAGCCTTAAAAAATTACCACCTAATTTAAGTGTTTGGTATGAGAATATTCATCCCGATGATCGTGAAAGAGTAGACCAAAGTTTTAAAAATGCTATAAATGATAATAGTGAGCTATGGGAAGAAGAATACAGGTACAAGAATATTAGCGGACAGTATTTAGATGTTTTTGACAGGGGGTTTGTGGTTAGAAATAATGGGAAAGCAATTAGAATGGTAGGGGCAATGCAGGATATCACCCGTAAAAAGCAATATGAAATATCTCTTGAAAAGTTAAATTCAGATTTAAAAAAGAGAGCTAAAGAATTAGCTGTTTCAAATGCAGAACTAGAACAATTTGCTTACGTAGCTTCTCATGACCTTCAGGAGCCTTTGCGCATGATAACCGGATTTCTTACGCAATTAGAAAAGAAATACGCTGAAGTGTTAGATCAAAAAGGATTGCTTTATATAGATTTTGCCGTAGATGGAGCAAAGCGCATGCGCCAAATTATCCTGGATCTTCTTGAGTTTTCAAGGGTTGGTAGAACCGAAGATAAATTAGAGGTAATTGATATAAATGAGATAATTGATGATGTAAAGCATTTATATAGAAAAAAAATTCTGGATAAAAAGGTAAAGATCATAAACGCTAATCTACCTTTAATCAAAGCACCTAAAAGTCCGGTTAGACAAGTGTTTCAGAACCTAATTGGCAACGCAATTAAATATAGTAAAGAAGGAATAGCAGCCGAGGTAAGCATAAAATTTAAGGAAACTAAAGATTATTGGGAATTTAGTATAAAAGATAATGGTATTGGCATAGATGCAGCATATTTTGAGCGTATTTTTGTTATTTTTCAACGCTTACATCATCGCGAAGAATATTCCGGTACAGGAATGGGATTAGCGGTAACCAAAAAAATCATAGAAAATCTTGGTGGTAAAATATGGTTGGAATCAGAAGAAGGAACGGGTAGTGTGTTTTATTTTACTATATCGAAGAATTTTATTGAAAATTAACGTTAATTAAATGTTTTTGTGTGTTTTTCTGTAAAATTACATTGATTTTATTTAGCGATAATTATTAATATCTTTACCATATAACAAAAAGTCTAAAAAATTATGGAACCTATCCACATTCTTTTAGTTGAAGATAATGAAGGGGATGTACTCTTAACCTCTGAAGCATTGGAGGAGGGAAAAATTCTGAATAAATTAAGTGTGGTTAGAGATGGAAAAGAGGCTAAAGACTTTTTGAACAAAGAAGGGAAATACGTGAAAGCTATTGCGCCCGATTTAATTTTGTTAGATGTAAATCTGCCAAAAATGAATGGACATGAACTTTTAAAATATATAAAGCAGCATAAAGATTTCCGTAAAATTCCGGTGATTATGCTTACCACTTCTTCATCAAAAGAAGATATAGATAACTCATATCGAAATTATGCAAATTGCTATATAACAAAACCCTTAGAAGTAGATGATTTTATAAAAGCCGTCGCAAAAATTGAAGAGTTTTGGGTTAATTTGGTAAAACTTCCTTCAAAATAGTTATCACTTAAATTATAGTTAACATTAATTTTAAATCTTTGTTAATTAAAATAGCCCGGGTTTGTTTTAACTTTTTGGGCTATGCCTTATATTAGCAGCACAACTCCATGAATTACTTATGAGCCAGGAAACAAAGTATACTGAAGATAATATACGGTCTTTAGACTGGAAAGAACATATTAGAATGCGTCCCGGAATGTACATTGGTAAGCTGGGGGACGGTTCCAGTGCAGACGATGGAATTTATATTCTCTTGAAGGAGGTGCTGGATAATAGTATAGATGAATTTGTAATGGGATCTGGAAAAACCATAGAGATCTCAGTTCAAAATCAGCGTGTTATTGTTAGGGACTATGGTCGTGGTATCCCGCTAGGGAAGGTGGTTGATGTTGTTTCAAAAATGAATACGGGAGGTAAATATGATTCCCGTGCCTTTAAAAAATCTGTAGGTTTAAATGGTGTTGGTACAAAAGCCGTAAATGCACTTTCATCTTATTTTAGGGTAGAATCTTCCAGAAATGGTCAATCTCGGGCAGCCGAGTTTGAACAAGGAGAATTAAAAGATGAAGAACATCTTGATGAGACTTCTCGCCGTAGAGGAACTAAGGTAACTTTTGTGCCAGATGAGACTATTTTTAAAAACTTTAAATTCCGAAATGAATATATAGAAAAGATGCTTAAGAATTATGTGTACCTGAACCCCGGGCTAAGCATAATTTTTAATGGTGAAAAGTTTTATTCAGAAAACGGACTTAAAGACCTCTTAAAGGACAGTATCCATGAAGATGAACGCTTATATGAAATTGTTCATTTACGAGGCGATGATATTGAAGTTGCCATTACACACAGTAAGGCTCAATATAGCGAAGAATACCATTCTTTTGTAAATGGACAAAATACCTCTCAGGGAGGGACACATTTGGCAGCTTTTAGGGAGGCTATTGTGAGAACTGTACGTGAATTCTTTGGTAAAAATTACGATGCAAGCGATATTAGAAAATCTATAGTTGCGGCGATAAGCATTAAAGTAATGGAGCCTGTTTTTGAAAGTCAGACCAAAACAAAATTAGGTTCTACAGATATGGGCGGAGATATGCCCACTGTACGTACCTATATTAACGATTTTATAAAAACACAGCTCGACAACTACCTACATAAAAATCAGGAGACTGCAGATAGGCTTCAGCGAAAAATTTTACAGGCCGAAAGAGAGCGTAAAGACCTTTCGGGAATTAGAAAATTAGCAAAAGACAGAGCGAAAAAAGCCAGCTTACACAATAAAAAATTACGTGACTGCCGCATTCATCTTGGAGATAGTAAAAAAGAGCGCTATTTAGAAACTACCTTGTTTATTACCGAGGGAGATTCGGCCAGTGGTTCTATTACCAAATCCCGCGATGTAAATACTCAGGCTGTTTTCAGTTTAAAAGGGAAACCTTTAAATAGCTATGGACTAAGTAAAAAAATTGTTTATGAGAATGAAGAGTTTAATTTACTACAGGCCGCACTAAATATTGAAGAATCCCTGGAAGATCTTAGGTATAACAATATAGTAATAGCTACTGATGCTGATGTAGATGGTATGCATATTAGATTATTGCTTATTACTTTTTTCCTTCAATTTTTTCCTGAGTTAATTAAAGAAAACCATCTATATATTTTGCAAACACCGCTATTTAGGGTGCGAAATAAAAAAGAAACTATTTATTGCTATAGTGAAACCGAAAGGAGAAATGCGGTAGATAAGTTAAGCGGAAAAGTGGAAATAACCCGATTTAAAGGTTTGGGTGAAATTTCTCCCGATGAATTCCAGCATTTTATTGGAGAAGATATTCGTTTAGACCCTGTGATGTTAGATAAAGAAAAGTCTATAGACGAAATGCTTAATTTCTATATGGGAAAAAACACACCCGACAGGCAGGAGTTTATTATAGACAACCTTAAAGTTGAACTTGATCTTATTGAAGAGTTAGGCCTATGAGGTTCACCAATAGAAACGAAGTAAAAATAATTCCTTCTATTTACATTGTTCTGGTGGCGGTGTTCGTGACCAATATTTTTGTAAATATAGAGCTAATGGGTGCCGACGAGCCGGTTAAGTTTAGTCATTATGTACCCAATATTGTAGTACTCATACTTGGTTTCTATGTGCATAAGGTAGGTCAGAGTTTTGAATTTGACAGTGATGGGGAGACGCTTAACCTAAAGAATAATGGGGTTTTCTTTTCAAAATTTATGGAATATCGAGTAAAGAAAGCAGAATTTCCAAAAAGAAAATTAGGGAAATTTAGGTTTAGCGATTACTTTTTTTATTCCGCAGTTACAATATATATAAGCTCGCGTAGAAGACGCGGTTACAAGAAATATACTTTTAACACTACTTTTCTTACTAAAAAGAAGAAGCGAGGCATGGTAGCTTCGATGCAGAAAATAGTGGAAAATCAAAAAACTACAGCTTAATGGAAGACAACCAGGGAGAAGCTAAAGACGAACATTTAGAGCAACCAAAAGAAGAACTTATAAAAGTTACCGGGATGTATAAAGACTGGTTTCTTGATTATGCTTCTTACGTGATTCTGGAACGTGCAGTGCCCGCAATGGAAGATGGTTTTAAACCAGTGCAACGCCGTATCATGCACTCCATGAAAGATTTGGACGATGGGCGTTATAACAAAGTGGCCAATATTGTTGGGCATACCATGCAATACCACCCACACGGTGATGCCAGTATTGGTGATGCCATGGTGCAAATGGGCCAGAAGGATATTCTTATAGATACGCAGGGGAACTGGGGTAATATTTTAACCGGAGACCGATCTGCAGCACCTCGATATATCGAGGCTAGATTATCTAAATTTGCCCTGGAAGTGCTATTTAACCCGAAGCTAACCGAGTGGCAACTTTCTTATGATGGTAGAAAGAAAGAGCCGGTTAATTTACCGGTAAAGTTTCCTATGTTACTGGCACAGGGAGCCGAAGGAATTGCAGTTGGTTTAAGCACGCGTATACTTCCGCATAATTTTAATGAACTTATAGATGCTTCTATAAAGCATTTAAAGGGTAAAAAATTTACTTTATTCCCAGATTTTCCAACCGGTGGTATTGCCGATATCTCTAATTATAATGATGGAAAACGCGGTGGACGGGTTAGAATTAGGGCTAAAATTAGCCAGTATGATAAAAATACCCTGGCTATTACTGAAATTCCCTTTGGAACCACTACCACAAGTCTTATAGATTCTATTTTAAAGGCAAACGATAAAGGTAAAATTAAGATCAAGAAGATTGAAGATAACACTGCTGCAGAAGTAGAGATCCTTATCCATTTACCAAACAATATCTCTCCAGATAAAACTATAGATGCTCTTTACGCATTTACGTATTGTGAAAACTCGGTTGCGCCACTTGGTTGTGTAATTATAGATAACAAACCAATTTTCCTTGGCGTTTCAGAAATATTGAGAAGCTCTACAGATCATACCCTTCACCTGTTAAAAAAGGAGTTAGAGATCACGCTCGAAGAACTGGAAGAGCAATGGCACTTTTCATCTTTAGAACGAATATTTATCGAAAAACGAATCTATAGGGAAATTGAAGAAGAGGAAACCTGGGATGGAGTTATTAACGCGATAGACGAAGGATTAAAACCACATATAAAACATTTAAAACGTGCCGTAACCAGGGAAGATATTACTAAGCTTACCGAGATTAGAATTAAACGAATTTCAAAATTCGATTTAGATAAGGCACAGCAAAAAATAGAGGCACTGGAAGATGAGATTGCCAGGGTGAAACATCATCTGGATAATCTAGTAGATTATGCCGTAGCCTATTTTACTAAACTTAAAAAAGATTACGGACAGGAAAAAGACAGAAAAACCGAGCTTCGTATTTTTGATGATATTGAAGCCACTAAGGTGGTGATTAGAAACTCTAAACTTTATGTAAACCGTAAAGAAGGTTTTATTGGTACTGCGCTTAAAAAAGACGAATATGTAACCGACTGTAGTGATATAGATGATATTATTTGTTTTACTGCCGATGGTAAGATGATGGTCACTAAGGTGGATACCAAAACTTTTATAGGAAAAGATATTATTCATGTTGCCATTTTTAAGAAAAAAGATAAGCGTACCATTTATAATATGATTTACCGTGATGGTAAAGGTGGTGCGTCTTACATTAAACGTTTTGCGGTAACTTCTGTAACCAGAGATAGGGAATATGATTTAACTCAGGGAAAAAAGGACTCAAAAGTTCATTATTTTACAGCAAACCCTAACGGTGAGGCCGAAGTAGTTACGATCTTTTTAAGACAGGTGGGCAGCATAAAAAAGTTGAAATTTGATGTAGACTTTGCCGATATGCTTATTAAAGGCCGAAACGTAAAAGGAAATATTGTTACCAAATATGCAGTAAAACGTATAGAACTTAAAGAAGAAGGGGTGTCTACCCTAAAACCCAGAAAAATTTGGTTTGATGAAACGGTAAAAAGGTTAAACGTAGATGAACGGGGTGAGCTTTTGGGAGAATTTAGAGGAGAAGATAGAATTTTAATCATTACTCAGGATGGTACTGCAAAAACTATAACTCCTGAACTAACCACTCGTTTTGATGAAGAAATGGTAGTTTTAGAAAAATGGATGCCTAAAAAACCTATTTCGGCAATTTACTGGGAACCGGAAAAAGAACGCTTTTATGTGAAACGTTTTTTAATTGAAAATCCGGAGAAGGAAGAGAAGTTTATTAGTGATCATGAAAACTCTTATTTGGAATTGGTTTCTACTGATTTTTACCCCCAGGCAGAGATTGTATTTGCCAAACAACGAGGTAAAGATCAGCGTCCTAACGAAGAAATTAATATTGAAGAGTTTATTTCAATAAAAGGGATTAAGGCTCTTGGAAACCAGTTAACTACGGAAAAAGTAAAACAGATAAATCCATTGGATCCTTTACCTTATGAAGAGGAAGAAGAAACCCCTGCGGAAGAGATTGAGGTAATTGATGATGAAGCCGTTTCAGACGAAAAAATAAAAATTAACAATATTAGAAAAAAGGAAAACAAAGGGGAGTCTTCTGAAAGCCAGGGGACCTTATTTGACGAATAATGGGTATAATAAAAGAATTTAAAGAGTTTGCCATAAAAGGAAATATGGTAGATATGGCAGTAGGTATCATAATAGGTACTGCCTTTAATTCTGTTGTAAATACCCTGGTAAAAGAGGTGGTGATGCCGCCTCTAAGTCTTTTAACCAATGGAATTGATTTCGCCGATAAAAAATGGGTGCTGCGACCTGGCACTCCAGAAGCAGAAGGTGTATCGGTTATAGAGGAAGTAGCAATAGGTTATGGAGCTTTGATTGAAGCTTTTCTGGACTTTCTTATAATTGGTTTTACGATATTCCTTGTTATTAAATTTATGAATAGGTTTAGGGCCAAAGCCGAAAATCCTAAAGACAAGCGCGAAGTTACCCCAAAAGATATAGAACTTTTGGCGAAGATGAACCAGTTAATGGAAGAGCAAAATCAATTACTTAAAAAGAATTTTTCGAAAAAAGAGTAGTCCACTCCATAGTTAGGGTTCATCCCGATAGTTATCGGGACCTCGGGGATTGGTCTCAAAATCCAAAAAAAATAATTCCACTGAATGCCTCTTTGGGAAAATGAGTTAATTTATTTAACTCGTTCTACAGAGCCTCTTTGCTTTTTATCCTTACCAACAATACCATACTCAAAGATATAGCCATCTTTATTAGTGGTTAATATCTTTATATGAATAGGTTTTTCCTCGGCCATACTCTCAGGGTTGAGGTTCTTAAGTATATACTCGCAATCGTTTATCCATCTTACCGATGAGGTATCAGATTTGCCTTGAAATTTATCGATTTCAATAGAATCGTTTCTAATAAAAGTGGAAGTAACTAAATCACCATTTAAATAGGTTTTAAATTCAAAAGTACCGGTTCTGTAATCGGCACAATTTCTTTCCGGTTCAAAACAGCCTGTGAAAACAAAAATAAAACTTAATAGAGGTAAGAGCTTTTTCATTATTGCAATTTCTTTGTAATGCAAAATAAGCTTATTTTACTTGAATTATCAATTTTCAAAGGCTTCAAAGCTCCCATCTTCATAAAAAATAACAATTTTTCGAATAGGTTTATTTTTGCCTTGCTGCGCTAAAGTGAATGGAGCTTCGTTTTTCTCCTGAATTTTTTGTTCGGGTAAAGTTGCGTTTGCATTTACTTGCTCTTTTGCTTCAGTTGAAGCTAAATATTCATTATTGGGAGGGAAGCTTCCTTTTCCATTTAAAAGCCAATATAATTCTACCTCCGGAAAGGATTTAATAACCTTCATTACGAAGTCTAAACTCGGTTTATTTCTGCCAGACAAAATATGCGAAATAGAGGAACGACCAACTTCTATTTTGTCGGCAAAACCGGCAGCAGATAGCTCGTAATAATCGAGTATTTTATGCAGCCTCCTTGAGAAGTCTTCTGTGTTTACCATTGTAAATTACATGAGGTTTATTTGTGGTTTACAAATGTAATCAAACTGATTTTAGCAACCAAATTACAAATGCAACCAGTAGATTAGTATTAAATCTTTGTTTTAAATAATAATGTGTAAAACACTAAAAAACACTATTATAAATGTTGATATAATCTATCTTGGATTTATTCCATAGCTCTGGTTTGTAGGCCTGAACTGGTGTTTACACTTGTAACTTACAAAAGTAATTTCAGCTGTTTACAATTGTGAATTTTGGTTTGTTTACTTTTGTAAACATGGAAAAATCAAGATTTATTATAGACCTCTTTAATAATTATAATTCATTTAAAAACAAGGAGCTCTTTGGTAGGCATATATGTTTATTTGATATAGAAATTTTACTGCATGATTTAGGGGAAGAATTTACTTTAAAGGAAATTGGGGCATCGGTTTTGGGTAAGCCTATTTATAGTATTCAATTTGGTAGCGGACCCATAAAAGTTATGGCCTGGTCACAAATGCACGGAAATGAAGCTACAACCACTAAGGCTGTTTTTGACCTCCTTAAATATATAGGTATGTATAAAGACAAAGCTTTTGTGCGGGAAATTTTAAATAATTGTAGTTTATGTATTCTCCCTATGTTAAATCCTGATGGTGCTGAAGCTTATACCCGCGTTAATGCAAATAAAATAGATCTTAATAGGGACGCTCAAAATTTGAATGAGCCGGAAAGTAAAGTACTTAAACAGGTTTTTAAAAATTTCAAACCAGATTTTTGTCTTAATCTACACGATCAGCGAACTATATTTAGTGCTGGAAATAAACCCAATCCTGCTGTTTTATCATTTTTAACGCCTTCAATGGATAAAGACAGGCAAATTTATCCATCTCGAGTTAAAAGTATGCAGCTAATCGCTAAAATAGCTGAAGATCTTTCTGAGTTACTGCCAAGTAGAATAGGAAGGTATGATGATGCTTTTAATATAAATTGTACGGGAGATACTTTTCAGAGTACTCAAACACCCACTATACTTTTTGAGGCCGGTCACTTTCCGAATGATTATGAGCGGGAAGAAACCCGGAAATATGTGTTTTTGGCATTGATTTCGGTTTTAAAATCAATAAGCGATGCTAGTTTTGAAAATATAGACTATCGTAAATACCAGGAAATACCGGAGAATGAAAAACTATTCAACGATATTATTTTAAGAGAAGCCAATACAGAAAATGGGATAGTGGACATTGCGATTCAGTACAAAGAGCAATTAACGGACGGGAAGTTGATTTTTGTGCCTGAAATTGAAAAAATTGCTTATAAAATAGAAAAATTTGCGCACAAAGAAGTTCATTGTGAAAAGAAAAAAGTTGCGATTAACAATAAATCTAAACTCATCGAAAACGTTATAGTTAATAAAATAGTCTTAAATGGGGTAGAATTGGCTCTTAAATGTGGATAATTCTCAAAAACTTTAGTAATAATTCAAGGATTTTGTATTAATTTTGAATTTCATATAAACAAAGAAGTTTAAAAAATGGCCAAGTTTAAATTAGACGAAACAGATCATCAGATTCTCGATATGTTAATTGAGAACACAAGGACCCCATTTACCGATATTGCTAAGAAGCTTTTAATATCGGCCGGAACCGTACACGTAAGGGTGAAAAAAATGGAAGAAGCAGGAATTATAAAGGGTTCTTCTCTTACCCTTGATTATAAAAAACTGGGTTATGCCTTTATAGCCTACGTTGGCGTATTCCTAAAGAATACTTCACAAACTAAGTTTGTGCTAGAACGTATTAATGAAATTCCTTTTGTTACCGTAGCCCACGTCACTACAGGCAAATTTAACGTATTCTGTAAAATTAGAGCTCGTAACACCCAACATGCTAAGGAAGTTATTTTCCAATTAGATGATATTGAAGGTGTTTACAGAACAGAAACAATGATTTCTTTAGAGGAAAGCTTAAACGATAAAAAACGTTTAATGCATTCTATTTTTCAGGATATGTAAGTAGCCCTAAACTTAATATAAAACCCTTTAGGCTACTTGTTTAAAGGGTTTTTTTTTAACATTTTTAGAAATAACCTTAATCAACTAAAATTTATTATGCACAGAGAACCAAGACTAGAGCGTTTCAATGAGAGCGTACTTTCAAAATATCAGGTTTATAACAGTATATTTTTAACGCTGCCCTTTGACGATATTAGTAAAACAGGATCCCTGCTGCCTCTTTTTCAGGAATTATGTGAAGCAGGCTTTAAGGAGAACAAAAATCCTTCAGAGATTATTGAAAGTTTTTTCAGTAAATACCAGGACAATCCTTCCGAAAAAGATCAAATAAGCCTTCTGTTTAGATTTATTCAGTATATAGAAAGACAGGTAGTGCTTTTTGATGCTATTGAAGATGCTTCTTTTCCTATAGTAAATAATATGGATGGTCGCGGAACCCTTAGAAATGTAAAAGAGGAAGCCGAAGACAAAGGTAAAACACCAGAGTTACGAGAATACCTTAAACGTTTTAATGTGAGACCAACCCTAACTGCACACCCTACGCAGTTTTATCCGGGAGCTGTATTAGGTATTATTACCGATTTAGATAAAGCAATTCAAAAAAATGATCTTAGCCTTATCAAGAAATTGTTGGCACAGTTAGGAAAGACTCCTTTCTTTAAAAAAGAAAAACCAACTCCTTATGATGAAGCTGTTAGCCTTATTTGGTATTTTGAAAATGTATTCTACCAAAGTGTAAGTAAGATCTATAATTATATCCAGCAAAATATTTTTGAAGGAGAAGACCTGGGTAATCAAGTGATTAATTTGGGCTTCTGGCCGGGGGGAGACCGCGATGGAAACCCTTTTGTGACTACTGAAATAACCTTAAAAGTAGCCCAAAGATTACGAAGCACTATTTTATTAAATTATTACCGTGATTTAAGAAAGCTTAAAAGAAGAGTAACTTTTAATGAAGTTGATGTAATTATTGCCGAAATGGAGACTGCGCTTTACCAAAGTGCAATCTCTAGATCTGGCAAGATCAAAATGTCACTGGAAGATTTTAAAGCCAGATTGTATAAAATAAAAAATATTGTAGAAACCAGGCACCAGGGCTTATTTGTAGAAGAAATTAACGACCTTATCAATAAAGTAAATATTTTTGGTTATCATTTTGCCACCCTAGACATTCGCCAGGATTCGGGCAAGCACGCCGAAGTTTTAGAGGAAGTAATTAAAACTCACCCTGAAATCTTCCCTGAAAACTATGCTTCGCTTTCTAACGAAGAGCAAATTGATATACTAACTAAGGTTGAAGGAAATATTGATCCTGAAAAGTATGAAGATGGAATTACCAAATCTACACTTTCATCTATTTACGCGATGCAGGAGATTCAGCAGAAAAATGGAGAAAACGGAGCCAATAGGTATATAATTAGCCATAGTGAAGTACCACAAAGTATTTTAGAACCATTTGCGTTTTTAAGGCTTTGCGGATGGGATAAACCAACAGTAGATATTATTCCGTTGTTCGAGACTGTACCCGATTTAAAAGCTTCTCCAAACGTGATGGAAACCCTTTACCAAAACCCTGTTTACAGACAGCATTTGGAAAGAAGGGGGAACAAACAAACCATTATGCTTGGCTTTAGTGATGGTACTAAAGATGGCGGATATTTAATGGCAAACTGGAGTATTTATAAAGCTAAAGAAATGCTTACAGAAGTTTCCAGAAAATATGATATTAAAGTAGTATTCTTTGATGGTAGAGGTGGACCACCGGCACGTGGTGGTGGAAAAACTCACCAATTCTACGCTTCTTTAGGTTCTGGAATTGAAAATGAAGAAATTCAATTAACCGTACAGGGGCAAACCATTAGCTCTAACTTTGGAACCAGGGAATCCTGTAGGTATAATTTGGAACAATTGCTAAGTTCTGGTGTTTCTAATGAAATTTTTAGTGAAGATAAAAACCAGTTGACCGATGAAGACCGGGAAACCATGACAAATCTGGCTGAAATAAGTTATAAAACATATACCGATTTTAAACAGCACGAAAAGTTTATTCCTTACCTGGAGAAGATGAGTACGCTTAAATATTATGCTAAAACCAATATTGGTAGCCGTCCATCCAAAAGGAATAAATCGGCAAAGCTTAATTTAGACGATCTTAGGGCTATACCATTTGTAGGAAGCTGGAGCCAGTTAAAACAAAATGTTCCTGGGTTCTTTGGAGTGGGAACTGCTTTAGAGCAGTATGAAAAAGCAGGAGAATTTGATAAAGTGAAAGCACTTTATGAAAATTCGGTTTTCTTTAAAACTTTACTGGAAAACTCTATGATGAGTCTTACTAAATCTTTCTTTGCGCTAACGGCCTATATGGAGAAAGATAAAGAGTTTGGAGATTTTTGGAAGATTATTTATACCGAATATAAACGTACTCACGCAATGTTGTTGAAAATAACCGGTTATGAGGAACTTATGGAGAACCAACCGGCCGGAAAAGCTTCTATTGAAGCAAGAGAGCGTATTGTACTACCATTGTTAACTATACAACAACATGCACTTAGAAAAGTTCAGGAATTACAGGAACAGGGTGAAAGTGCAGAAGAAATGCTGGAAGTTTATGAAAAAATGGTAACACGTTCCCTTTACGGAAACATAAATGCCAGTAGAAATTCTGCTTAATATGATAGCAAATAATTTAAATTCCAATGAGTACGATGCGTACTATAATAGGTATTTAAAGAAAATCCCCGGCCACGTAGCGCTGGGGATTTTACTTTTGGAAAACAAGCAAGAGTTTCTTAGCTTTTTAGAAAAATTGAAGCCTGAAGACTTAACTTATAGTTATGCAAAAGGAAAATGGAGCGTGGCCGAAGTAATTCAGCATTTAATAGATGTTGAAAGAATTTTTCAATATAGATCGCTTACACTGGCAAGAGATCCCGGTGTAGAGTTACCCGGTTTTGATCATAATGCTTATGTAACAGCAAGCTCAGTAAAAAACAGGGATATACAATCTTTTAAAAATGAATTTATTGCGGTAAGAGATGCGGGGATTGGCCTTTATGAAAGCTTTTCGGAAGAAATGCTTACAAGTAAGGGTTTTGTAGGTGGAAGTGCTACTAGCTGCCGTGCATTAGGCTTTATTGTGGCAGGCCATACCAAACATCATATTGAGTTTTTTAAGGATAATTATCAAATTATATGAAGTTTTTTAAAACCTCATGGTCGCTTTTTAAACAGGCTTATATAAGTTGGATGCGTAACGAACCCTACGCGCGCAGTGCTACTATAGCTTATTATGCTTTGTTTTCATTACCTTCTTTATTAATTATTGTAGTGACCACAGCAGGTTATTTCTTTGGGCAGGAGGCTGTTCAGGGAAGGCTAACTTCAGAAATCAGCAATTTTATAGGAAAAGAGCCTGCAGAGGCTATAGAAAATATGATTGCCAACGCTGCACTTTCCAGTGATTCTACCTGGGCCATTATTTTTGGCGTGGGAATGCTGCTCTTTGGTGCTACCGGAGTATTTTTTCAGCTTAAAATAGCCATGAATAATATTTGGAACGTAGCAGCCAAAAAAACAGATTTTCTGGGGGTCTTGTTAGATCGGTTGATTTCTTTTGGAATGGTAATGGTTATCGGGCTTTTACTCTTGCTATCTCTTGTGATTTCAGCTTTAATTAGGGTTCTCAAAGACGAAATTGAACGATACGCGCCAAACATAACCGAGTTTATGGTTGAGTTGGCTAATTTTAGCATCTCATTCCTGGTCATTACTACTTTATTCGCAGCTATTTTTAAACTTCTTCCTGATATAAAATTACGATGGAAAATTACTTATTTAGGTGCGGCTGTGACTACTATCTTATTTTTATTGGGCGAAGCACTTATTAGTTTTTATTTTGGGCAAAGTGAACCGGCTTCGGTGTATGGTGGAGCTTCTTCGGTAGTTCTTATTTTATTATGGGTTTACTATACCTGCCTTATTTTATTTTTTGGAGCAGAATTTACCGTACAATATGCTATCCTGAAAAAAGAAAGGGTAGTACCCAATAAATTCGGGGAGCCGGCAATTTATCAGGAATTGGAAAAATTAAGTGATAAACGTACCCATTTAGAAGAAGAAAAAGATATTATAGCCACGCTTAAAAACAAACTTGATTGGAAGGAACAATCTAAAAAGAATGAGAATTCTAAACGCAAAACATAGTTCATTTTACAAATTTTAAGAGAATTAATAAAGTTTAACTTTAGAGCGCCCTCTTTTTATAATCACCTTAATATACTGTCTTTTAAGCTTATTTTACCTTCGTGCTAAACCAAAAAAAGATAGAATTATGGAAAAAAGAATTGCAATTTTAGCCACTAACGGATTTGAAAAAAGTGAATTATTTTCTCCAAAAGAGGCTTTAGAAAACGAAGGTTTTAAAGTAGATGTTATTAGCCTTGAAAAAGGTAAGATTAAAGGCTGGGAAGGCACAAACTGGTCTGGTGAAATAGAAGTAGACCGCACTGTAAAAGAAGCGAGTGCTAAAGAATACAATGCCTTGGTGCTTCCAGGTGGAGTGATAAACCCAGATCAATTAAGAAGAAACGAAGATGCCCTTGTTTTCGTTAGAGACTTTTTTAAGCAAAGTAAGCCAGTAGGCGCTATTTGCCACGCAGCATGGACCTTAATTAATGCAGAGGTTGTGGAAGGCCGTACAATGACTTCTTTTAATTCAATTAAGAAAGACCTGGAAAACGCAGGAGCCCTTTGGGTAGATAAAGAAGTAGTTGTAGATGAAGCTTTTGTAACCTCAAGAAATCCAGACGATCTTCCGGCATTTAATGCGAAGATGATTGAAGAAATTAAAGAAGGAAAACACGAGCTGCAACATGCATAATCTAGATTTTAGATAAAAATTAAAATCCTGCCCGGATATTTAACCGGGCAGGATTTTTTAGTTTTAGAAAAGGAAGAATTTATCCTTTTTGAAGTTCTGCCGCAACGGCATCAACTTCATTCATAACCCTAAGTAAGTTTTCTCCCCAAAGTTTGGCTATTTCTTCTTCGGTATATCCACGTTTTACCAATTCCATGGTAATATTTAAGGTTTCTGAAGCATCTTCCCAGCCGTCAATACCACCACCACCATCAAAATCTGAGCTTATTCCTACGTGCTCAATGCCTATTAAATCTACCATATAATCTATATGATCAACAAAATCTGAGACTCCTACAGGTGCTATTTCGGGTTTTAATAACTCCATTGCCTCAGCAGCAGCCAGCTTTACTTTTTCTTCTTTTGCGTAATAAGCGTCTTTTTCGGTAGAATTTAAATTACTTATAGCCTCTCTGTCTAAAGCTTTAAAATTTTCTTTTTTCGCTTCCTCTTCAAAAGTTTTAGCTCGTGCCGCATTAAAAGCTTTATTTTTCTCAATATCCACATAATTTTTAAAGGCAACAGTTTGTACCACGCCACCATGTTCTTTAAATAACAATAAAAGCTCGTCGTCTAAATTACGACTGTGGTTACATAATTTACGGGCAGAGGAGTGGGAGGCGATAAGCGGTGCTTTAGAAAGTTTAAACATTTGCTTAATTGCTTCCTTTGAAGGGTGAGATACATCTACCATCATTCCCAGGCGATTCATTTCTGCAATTACTTCCTTCCCTAATTTACTAAGTCCGTTATGCAGCCATTCATCGTTGGCCTCTCCGGTATTAGAATCGCTTAGCTGGCTGTGGCCCTGGTGCGAAAGCGACATATACCTGGCACCTAAATCGTAAAACTTTTCTACATTTTCAATATTATTACCTATGGGGTAGCCATTTTCAACACCAATCATAGCTACTTTCTTGCCTTCAGCAACCAAATCACGTACTTCTTGTGCGTTAGTTGCCAGGCCTATTTGTTCTGGTGCAAAATCGTTGACCAATTTATGGATGGCGTCGAACTTGCCCATAGCGTTTTCATGGGCACTTTTAAAACCTTGTTCTGAGAGCTCATCCTGGCCGGTATACACTATAAACCATGCCACGTCTAGACCACCGGCGTCCATTTTAGGAAGTGTTACCTGGCTTCCTAAATTCATGGTGTAATTTTTTTCCTCGGTAAAGTTATTAATATTGATATCGGCATGCGTATCTATGGTTATTACGTTTTCGTGAATTTCTTTTGCTTTTTTTAATAATGTTTCTCCATTATCTTGTTGAGCAACTGCAAGGTTAGCCGAAAATATTAGTGCAAGGTTAAAAAGATTTAGTTTCATAAATGATTTTTCAGTTTTGTGAGGCCTTGAAATTACTAATAAAAATTAAGGTATTAAATCCAGGTGCCAGGTTTAGAAAAAAAATAGCTTAAAGAATACTTATATGAGTAAAGAATAATGTAAAAGATATTTGTTTTTCGTGTACATTTGGTGGTATTATCATCTAATTAATGAATAAATATATTATTGTTAATAAACCTGAAGATTGGAAATTAACGCTAGATAATATAACTATTATTTCAGCTCAGACTTACCTTACCCATCCAGATTTTGCAAAACTTAAAAACGCAAGGATTTTTAATTTATGTAAGGACTATTCCTACCAATCTAAGGGCTATTATGTATCACTTTTGGCTGAGGCCAGAGGCCATTTGGCGACTCCAACGGTAAAAAATATTGTAGACCTGCGAGCACCGAAGCTGGTAAAAATTGTTTCCGAAGAATTTGATGATTTAATTCAAATTAGCTTAAAAGGTATCAAATCGCAAGAGTTTACCCTAAGTATATATTTTGGGCAAAACCTCGCACGAAAATATAAAGATTTAAGCGCGATGTTTCATAAACATTTTCAAATTCCTTTTCTAAGGGTGAGATTTAATTTTACCACCAAATGGAATATTAAAAGTATTAAGGCAATTTCTGAAGCTGAAATTCCGCCGGAACATATAGAAAGTATGCATCAATTTGCAGCTCAGTATTTTGCAAAAAAAAGGTACGATACACCTAAGAAAACCACATCGGAGTTTGACCTGGCTATCCTGGTACAAAAGGATGATATTGCACCACCAAGTAATGCTAAAGCCATTAAAAAATTTATAGAAGTAGCCGAGAAACTCAATTTTTATGTAGAAATTATTTCTCCAAAAGACCTTTCAAGATTATCGGCTTTTGATGCCTTGTTTATTCGGCAAAGTACCGAAGTAAATAATGAGGCATACGCATTTGCCAGAAAAGCCCAGCAAGAAGGCATTGCGATCATAGACTATCCAGATGCTATTCTTAAATGCTGTAACAAGGTGTATATGGCTGAAGCTTTAAATAATGCGAATATACCAACGCCAAAAACCATTATAATTCATAAAGAAAATATAGATAAGGTTTTGGAAGTAACGGGGCTTCCGGTAGTATTAAAATCACCCGATTCTACCTTTTCATTTGGGGTTAAAAAGGCAAATACTGTTGTAGAGTTTCAGGAATTGGTAACAGCGATGCTAAAGAAGTCAGAGTTGATTATTGCCCAGGAATTCAGCCCTTCAGAATACGATTGGCGAATAGGCATTTTAGATAATAAAGCTTTTTATGCCTGTCGTTATTATATGGCGAAAGGACATTGGCAAATTTATAATTGGGAAGCAAAGCAAAAAAATGATATGGATGGAAATACAGATTGCCTGCCTATTGAAAAAGTTCCAAAAAAAATTATAAATGTTGCTTTAAGGTCGGCCAAATTAATGGGAAAAGGGCTTTATGGCATAGATATTAAGGAGGTAGGCGGCAAACCGCTGGTTATTGAAATTAATGATAATCCTAACATAGATTTTGGAGTAGAAGATATTTATTATGGTGAACAAATTTATATAGAGATTTTATCGGCTTTAAAAAACCGGCTTTTAAAGAAATAAATATGAGGTATCATCTTTTTGAAGTTTTTGGAATTGAGCTGGAATACATGCTTATTAATGCTTCTAATTTTAAAGTGAACCCAATTGTAGATCAACTTTTTATTCAAAAAAAAGGGGAAATCACTTCCGATATAGCAAATGGAAAAATTGAGTGGAGCAACGAGTTGGTAGCCCACGTAGTGGAGTTAAAAACCAACGGTCCCACAACAGATTTAGAAAATTTAGACCTTCTTTTTACTGAAAACATAAAGGAAGTTAACCTACTATTAAAGGAAAATAATACCCGTTTGTTACCAACGGCTGCCCATCCTTTAATGAACCCAAAAGCAGAAACCCAGCTCTGGAAACACCATTATAATCAAATTTATGCGCTCTATAATCGAATTTTTGATTGCAGTGGCCACGGCTGGAGTAATGTGCAAAGTATGCATATTAACCTTCCTTTTTTTAACGATACTGAATTTGAAAAACTCCATGCGGCCGTTCGTTTGCTTTTACCTATTATTCCGGCTTTGAGTGCCAGCTCGCCCATTTTTGAAGGGCATGATACGGGTTTTAAAGATGCCCGCATGCAGGTATATAAAACCAACCAAAAAGAGATTCCTCTAATGACGGGAAAAGTTATTCCCGAGCAGGTTTTTTCTAAAGAAGCCTATTCTAAAATTATATTTGAACCAATTAATAAGGCGATTAAACCTTATGATACTGAAAATATTTTAGATCATCATTTTTTGAATTCTCGTGGTGCTATTGCCCGCTTTGATAGGAATGCAATAGAGGTTAGGGTTATAGATATTCAAGAATGTCCTAAAGCCGATATGGCTATAGCCATTTTGATTATTGAATCTTTAAAACTATTGGTAAATGGCGATTTAATTTCCTTAGAAGACCAAAAGAAATGGCATGAAGACGAGCTTTTTAAAATTTTCGATTCGGTTATTAAAGATGCCGAAATTACCAAAATAGAAAATCTGGCCTTTCTTAAAGTATTTGGCCTTAATAGTAAAGTTGAAGTTTTAGAAATATGGAAAATCCTATTTTCAAAAATAGAAAGTAAGCTTTCAGGTAAATATCGGAGAAATATTCAATTTTTATTGAATAACGGAAGTCTTTCCAGCCGTATTTTAAAGGCCCTGCAAGGAAATTTTTCGACTGAAAACATAAAAAAGGTTTATCTTAAATTAGCCGATTGCCTGGAGGAGAATAATTTTTTTAAGCCGTGAAACTAGTATTAACCTGTGAGCATGCATACAATAACATTCCCCGAAAATATCAGGGGTTATTTCTTAAGGCAGAAAAGATTTTAAACTCTCATCGTGGATATGATCCCGGTGCGTTAGAACTATTTAAAACATTGGAAGAACTGGCTTATTTTAGCCAGGTTCAGGAAACGGGGAGGCTTTTGGTAGAAGTAAATAGGTCTATAAAACATCCTCAATTATTTTCAGAATTCACTAAGAAATTACCTCGCCGGGAGAAGTTAGAAGTTTTAGATACATATTATTTTCCTTATCGAAATTCAGTAGAAACACAAATTTCACGTTTAATAGAAAAAGGGGAGAAGGTGCTACATCTTTCTGTTCACACTTTTACTCCATATTTAAATGAAGAGATAAGAAATACGGGTATTGGCTTGCTTTATGATTCATCAAGAAAGATGGAAAAGCACTTCTGTAAAAATTTCAAACAATACTTAAATGAACAAAATCCTCATTTAAAAATCAGGTTTAATTATCCGTATTTAGGAAAAGCCGATGGTTTTACCACCTATTTACGAAAGAAGTTTCCTGAAGATTATATGGGAATTGAATTGGAAGTTAACCAAAGCTTTGTAATTAATAACCAAATGAACTCAGCTATTAAAAAGCAAATATTTTTTGCTTTAAAAGAAGCATTTATTAATTATAAATAAGAGATTGTCTAAAACTTTATTACGTCAAGCTGAACATGTTTCAGCTTCTAATATAATTTGGTAATCATTAGCTTAGATTTTGAAATAAATTCAGAATGACGAAGTGTACACATTTTAGACAACCTCCTATAGTCTATTTACCTTATTTTAAGGTTTTTTCTGAAATTTATTGGCAGCACCAAAGGCTTTAATATCTCGAGGCTTGCCTCGAAATTAAAGAAATGTTTCTAACGAATGCCTCGTGGGCTTACCCAGAGGTAGTTTACTGGGTCAACTCAAATTCTAAGGTAATTTCGGTATCCAGTAATTTAGAAATTGGGCAATTCTCTTTTGCATCATTTGCAATATTTGCAAATTTTTCTCTTTCAATATCTTTTACCTTTGCTTTAAGGATAAGATGTGATTTTGTAACGGTGCCATCTTCAAAAGTAACCTCAGCTTTGGTTTCTAGCGTATCGGGTTCAAAACCTTCTTCTGTTAAATTTGCCGAAAGCTGCATGGTAAAACACCCGGAATGTGCCGCGCCAATAAGCTCTTCAGGATTGGTGCCTTTGCCGTTTTCAAATCGGGTTTTAAAGGAATACTGTGTATTATCTAAAATACCACTTTCAGTACTAATTGTACCGTGTCCTTCTTTTAAATTTCCTTTCCAGATTGCGGTTCCATTTCTTTTCATAATAACATTTTTTGATTTACACCTAAGATAAAAATCATTCCTGCCAGTCTCAAACTATTATAAAAACATTAACCCGTATACTTAAAAGTTTAAAAAACAAAAAGCCCGAAACCTGGAGGTTTCGGGCTTAAAAAAATAGGTTATAAAAACTTATTTGATCTCTACTACTTCAAGATCAAATACCAGGTCTTTACCTGCAAGTGGGTGATTTCCATCTACCACAATACTGTCTTCTTTTACGTCTCTAACCACAAGATTCATTTCCTGACCATCAGGGCTTTTAGAAACAAGTCCCATACCTACTTCAGGCTTAATTTCTTCGGGCAGCTGACTTTTTTGAACTTCCTGTATAAGCTCTTCTCTTGGCTCTCCGTAAGCTTCTTCTTTTGGTATATTTATAGTTTTCTTTTCGTTCACTTTCATATCGATAAGGCCTTTCTCAAAACCGGGAATTAACTGTCCCTGTCCCATAGTAAACTCTATAGGCTCACCTCTTTCTACAGAGCTGTCAAAAACCTGCCCGTCAGTTAGTTTACCTGTGTAATGTACCTTTACCGTATCATTTGCTTTTACTTGACTCATAATGTTGTTTTTCAAAATTATCATGGACATGCGAATGCAGCCCTTTAAAGTTGGCAAAGGTACAGTTATTAGATCCGCTACCAAACTATAGGCCTTATAATCCCAAAATCTTAAAAAAATATTAACATTTTGGTTTTGCTATTTTTGAATTCTTAGGTCTTCAGAGACAAGGTATTAATATTAAAATTGGATTTTTCATAATAAGTAAATACATTTATTAACTTAACTTTTATAAAATTTTAGATTAAGTAGAACCTGTTATAATTAAAAATTTCCATTAAATATGAAGAAAAAAGAATCCCCAAAACCCAATTCCAGAAGGAGTTTTATAAAAACTACAGCCTTAGCTACAGCTGGAATTAGTATTATCCCCAGACACGTAATGGGTGGTCCCGGCTTTACAGCTCCTAGTGATAAATTAGTAGTTGCAGGAATTGGTGTGGGTGGAAAAGGAGAGAGTGATATTTATAGTTTTTACAAATCTGGAAAGGCCGAAATTGGCTTTCTATGTGATGTAGATAAGAGTAGGGCTGCAAAATCTATAGCAAGGTTCCCCAAAGCAAATTTTTATACCGATTTTCGTGAAATGTTAGACAAAGAGGCAAAGCATATAGATGCGGTTTCAATTTCTACCCCAGACCATGGCCATGCCGTGCAGGCTATGGCTGCTATGGAGCTAGGAAAACCGGTATATGTGCAAAAACCTTTAACCCATGATATTTATGAGGCCAGGCAATTAACCGAAGCAGCTCAAAAATATAAAGTGGTAACACAAATGGGAAATCAGGGGGCTTCTGGTGACGGTGTTAGAAAAGTTCAGGAATGGATAGATGCCGGTCTTATTGGAAATGTAAAGACAGTTTATGTTTGGACAGATCGCCCGGTTTGGCCCCAGGGAATTCCCTGGCCAAAAGATAAAAATACCAAAGTTGCCAAAGATTTGGATTGGGATTTGTGGTTAAACACCGCACCTTATAAGAAATATAGAGAAGGCTTGGTGCCATTTAACTGGCGCGGTTGGTGGGATTATGGTACCGGAGCTTTAGGCGATATGGGCTGTCATTTAATTGAAGTACCCTATAGGGTTTTGGGCCTTGGACATCCAAAAGATGTTCAGTGTAGTGTTGGAAGCGTATATGTAGATGAATTTAAGAGAGGTTATTTCCCCGAAAGTTGCCCACCATCCAGCCATGCGATCATGACTTTTCCAAAAACGGAAAAAACAACTGAAGACGTGACCATTCATTGGATGGACGGCGGAATTAAACCTAAAAGACCGGAAGAGCTTGGACCAAATGAAACTTTTGGAGACGGTGGAAATGGCGTTTTATTTATTGGGGATAAAGGTAAGCTTATGTGCGGTACTTATGGTAGAAACCCTCGCTTGTTACCTACTTCAAAAACCGATGAAGTAAACGTGGCAGAAACATATAAACGAGTACCTGGAGGAGAGGAAGGACATTACGCACAATGGGTAGAAGGAGCTATTGCCGGTTATGGAAAAATGGAATTGAGTTCTCCATTTGAAATTGCAGGGCCTTTAACCGAGACCTTGCTTATTGCTAATTTGGCTATTAGAGGCTACGATGTTAGAAATGAGAAAAAACGTGCCAACGGAGATCGTTATTTTGAATATCCTGGAAGGGATATAAAAATGCTATGGGATTCAGAAAATATGAGGGTAACGAATTTTGATGAAGCAAACCAGTTTGTACGTAGAGATTACCGCGATGGTTGGAAATTAAGTTAGAATTTTAATTTAAAAATTATAAGTTATGAAAGCTGGAGTATTTATATGCATGCTTATATTTTACTTCAGCTTTTTAGCTTGTAAAATGAATAGTGAAAATTCGAAAGAATCAACTATAGTTTGGGACACATTAGAGGTTACCGCTTCAGCATATAATTCTTTGAGCTGGCAAACAGGGGCGGGCGGTGCCAACATAACCGCATGGGGTGATACCCTAAGGCCCGGTTTAAAAGCCATTGCAGTTTCCAGGGATTTAATTAAAAAAGGCTTGGACCACAACACTAAGGTTAAAATTGAAGGTTTTGACAGTATCTTTCTTGTGAAAGATAAAATGCATTATCGCTGGAAAAATAAAATAGATATTTATATGGGGGAAGATGTAAAAAAAGCCAGGAATTTTGGTCGGAAGAAATTAAAAATCTATTATGAGGTTTTACCCGACTCAATTTCAAATAATACAAAAACAGAAAAAGATAATTTTAAATGATTAAAAAGTACTTCTTTCTATTTAGTCTCTTAATTTCAAGTTTAAGTTTTAATGCGCAGCAACCGGCAGATAGCCTGGAACTTTCTAAAAAAATTCTTATTGGAATAACACCAACTCCGCCATTTGTAATGCAAGAGAATGGACAATATGCCGGTTTAAGTATAGATTCCTGGGAATTGATAAATGAAGAGATGGGGATGGATTATGAGTTTAAAGAATATAGTTCGCTGGCAGAACTATTGAACGGCATAGAAAACAAAGAAGTAGATTTTAGTATTAACCCGGTAACGGTTACCGATAGCCGCATGAAACGAATGGACTTCTCCCAGCCTTATTTTATTTCCCATACAGGAGTGGCTAAAAGAAGTGAGTCTCAAATATTCAATTACCTGGCAAATTTATTTAGTTGGAATTTTATATCTGCAATCCTAATTCTACTTGCCGTGATCTTTATTTTTGGCTTTTTGGTATGGATTTTTGAGAGAAAGAAGAACGCCGAAGAATTTGGAACAGGTACAAGGGGTATACTTCAGGGGTTTTGGCGGAGTGCAGTAACAATGACTACCGTTGGCTATGGGGATAAATCTCCCAGAACCACCGGTGGACGTGTAATTGCGCTAATATGGATGTTTATGGCTATAATAATAATTTCAAGTTTAACTGCAGGAATTGCTTCATCTTTAACAGTACAAACCATGAACGATGAAATAAATTCGGTACAGGACCTTTCAAAATTTAATATAACCAGCGTAGAAAGCAGTAGTGCACAAGAGTTGCTAAGTCTTTATAATATAGATCATTCTAAGGTAGCCAATGAAAAACAAGGTATTAAGCGTTTAGAAAATGAAGAAACAAAACTCTTTGTATACGATGAGCCTATTTTGAGATATGAAATTAAAAGAAGCGGCCTGGAAGATGAAATAGAAATTTTACCTAAAACGCTAAAAAAAGATTATTATGCTTATAGTTTTCCAAAAGATTCAGAGCTGGTAGATGAGATTAATCCAGTGCTTATTAGTGTACTAAAAACTATGGAATGGAATAGTATTATGAGCAAATACGAGTAATTACCCTAATCCCAAATACCCGAGAATTATCCAAAGTATTATAAAGGCTACTATAATTCCAAAACACCCGCAACCACCGCCCAACTTTTTGGCGCCCCAACCGGCTAAAATAGCTCTTATAATATTTTTCATAATTATATTATTGAAATAACTAAATTAATTCAAAAGTCTTCTTGAAATTAAATATTGGTAAATATTTAGCAGTATTTTAGCTAAAAACTTAAATTTCTGATTCTGAAATTAAAAATTAACAGGATGAACACACAACTTAAATTGCTTTTAATAACCCTTTTTCTGAGTAGTGGCGTTTATGCGCAAAGTACTGAGGCCAGTTTAATTAAAAAACTGGAAGGTTTTAGTCATCCGGAATCAGTGGTTTTTGATGTAAATACAAATGAATTTTATATTTCAAATATGGCCGATAGAAAAGATGGAGATGGTTTTATTTCCAGAGTTTCGGCTGTAGGAGAAATTATAGACCTAAAATGGATAACCGGATTGAGAGACCCGAAAGGTTTATTGGTAAAGGAAGAAACACTTTATGTTACCAATAATACCGAACTTGTTGAAATTAGTATTCCTAATGAAAGCATTCTTAGAAGAATTCCCGTTGAAGGTGCCAAATCACTAAATGATATAACTGTAGATGAAACGGGAAATATCTTTATTTCTGATTCAGGTAAAAGTGCTATTTATTTAATGCCCGGTAAAGCTTTAGATTTAGTGATTCCGGAGGCGAAAGAAGGAGAGATCATCGAGTATTTAAATAGCAAAAGGCTGGAGTATGTTAACGGGCTTTTTGCACAGGATAAGCAGCTTTATGCGGCCGCGTGGGGAGAGAACGAAAATGGTAATTTTTTAAAAATAGATATAGATACCCGTGAGATAACAAAGATTTCTAAAAATAGAATAGGAAATCTAGACGGTATACAACCGGCAGGGCAAGAAGCCTTTTACCTATCTGATTGGGCAAGTGGGAAAATATACCTGGCAGGAAAAAACGGCGACCTAACCGAAGTCCTAACTTCAGAAAAAAGTGCCGGAGATATCTTTTTCGATACCAACGAAAATCAGCTTATTTTACCTATGAACCATCAAAATGCTGTATGGTGGTATCAACTTAAATAAGTTTAGATAGTTTTTTAATAGGAGAGACGTGCTACTTCTTTATTTCATTAATCAATAAAAAAGCTTGATTTACATATTCCTTTTCCAGGAATAGCGCAAAATAATTTGAAGTTGAAATCATTTCAAATATCGGTATTCCTTCATAAGCTAAAAGCTTAAAGAGATAAAAGTAGAGGCCTACAAACTGTGAACTATTTTTAGGGAGGGCAATGGTTATAGACGATAACTCTTCCTTTACCGAAACACGTCTTTCACTCCTAAAACAATCTTCAACCAGGTTTGTAAGGCTGGACGATACCAAAATATTACTTTCCTGGTAGTTACTTGAATAATTTAGGTATACCCCACTTTGATCCTTAACCGCATCCAGAAGTTTTGCTTTATTGGCAATAATGCTGTTAGAATTTAAAAAGGTATATTCTGTAATACCAGATCTAACCACAATATCTCCCAATTCCCTTAAGTGTTGCATATTAACTTTGGTTCGGTGGGGTGCGTAACGCCGTAATGCCATAATAATAGAACCTTGCTTTACAGGTTTACGCATTTCCTTTTCTACCTGCGGCTGAATGTCTTCAGCAAGTCCACTAAAGTTTATAATGTCTCGTGCAATGGCATCGTCAAGAAAGGGCTGATGCCTAATAATATCGTGAACACAGGTGGTTATTGTTTTCATTGTTAAATATTAAACATTTTGTGCAAATGTATATAAATTGATAGATATATTTTGCCACAGCAGGCTTAAATTCTATTTATGCACGAAGTTATTTTAGCATGATCTAAAATAATTTTAAAAACACTTAAAGATGAAGGTATTAAAATTTGGGGGAACGTCTGTAGGCTCTGTTGAGAGTATTAAAAATGTAAAAAATATTCTGGCGGGTCGCGAAGGGAAGAAGCTACTTGTTCTTTCGGCAATGTCTGGTGTAACTAATAAGTTGGTAGAGATAACCGACCTTATTAAAGTTAAAGATCATTCAGCTATAGCAACTATTATTTCTGAATTAAAAAATAAGCATGAAGAAACGATTGACGCGCTTATAAACGATGCGACTTTAAATGCAGATGCCAGGAGTTTTGTAAACGATGTTTTAACTACCTTAAAGAGCCTAACTCTAAATGAGTATTCAGAAGGTGTTTACGCAGAAGTAGTCACTACAGGTGAAACAATGCTCACCTATATTTTTTCTACTTTTCTTACTCAGCAAGGAATACAGAATAACTTTTTGAATGCCAAAGACTTTATGCACGTTTCAAATCTGGAAAACCCGGATACTGAGTTCGTTGGGGAACTTTTTCAAAAAAGCATATCACAGTTGGAACCCACTGAGGTTTATATTACTCAGGGCTTTGTAAGAATAGATTCAAATAATAGTATTAATACTTTAAAAAGAGGTGGTAGCGATTATAGTGCAACTATTTTGGCAGCAGCTGTAAAGGCTGACGAAGTTCAAATTTGGACAGATATTGACGGGTTTCATAATAACGACCCAAGATATGTAGAGAATACTCATGCCATAGCCGAATTAAGTTTTGAAGAGGCCTCAGAGCTAGCTTACTTTGGAGCTAAGATTTTACATCCTCAAACTATTTCGCCGGTTATAAAAAGGCAAATCCCGTTATTCTTAAAAAATACATTTACACCCGACCTTCCTGGAACGAGAATTTCAGACGAAATACATTCTCGCGGACTTAAGGCTATTTCGGCGAAAGACGGGATTACCGCCATTAAAATTAAATCTAACAGGATGTTAATGGCGCATGGTTTTCTTAAAAAGATCTTTGAGGTTTTTGATAAATATGAGACTGCAATAGATATGATTACCACTTCTGAAATTGCAATTTCATTAACCATAGATTCTGATAGAAATTTAGATCAAATTCTGGAAGAGTTGAATGATTACGGAGAAATTACCGTAGAAAAAGAACATAGTATTATTTGTATTGTGGGAGAAGGCCTTATTGAAGATAAAAGTACCAGCCGTTTGTTTGAATTATTAAATGATATTCCTGTACGAATGATTTCTTATGGGGGTAGTAATAATAATATTTCTTTATTGGTAGCTTCTAAACATAAAATACAAACCCTACAGGGTTTAAATCAAAAGTTATTTGAACATCAAGAAACGCCTCAATTTGTTTGATTTCTGTTGATGAACAGGAAACTGTTCCTTTTGTGTAATAAAAACCGCCGGGAGGCTAATTATGGCCGGCGGTTTTTTTATTTTTCTCCTTTTCTTCTATAAATTTAGCCATAAAATAAGTACTTCTATGTTTGTGGTATTGCAACATTTTACCCACAAAATTCCTTTTTCTATAAACATCTTTATTTTCAAGAAGCCCTGCTAACTTTGTAGCAAATTTTTGTTGATGTTTTTCTTTTTTAAATCGTGAGTTAATTATGGCATGGCCATTTTGTACCGCTTCTGCCCAAAGTTTTTCATCTGTATACAAACGCACGGCTTCTGCGGCAAAAAGTTCAGGTTTATTGACAATAAATCCATTCCAGTTTAAAGCTCCGTTAATTCCTTCAGCTCCCATTGTAGTTGTAACCGAAGGAGTACCACATTGCATCGCCATAACCAGTTTCCCTTTTAACCCGGCGCCAAATCTTATGGGGGCCAGGCATACTTTTGCCTGTTGCATAACAGCTTCAGCAGTTTCTGCGCGTCCTTTTACAATAAATCCTTCTTTTTCATTATGAAGGTTCCATACTTTTTGCGATGGATAAGCCCCGTAAACAATAAGTTTTGCATCCGGTAATTCCTTACGTATTAATGGCCATATTTCTTCCTTTAGATATAGCACCGCATTCCAATTTGGTTCGTGCAGGAAATTACCGATACTTATAAAATTGTTACGCTCTTGATAGTTTGGCAAATTCAGTGCTTCTTCCTCCGAAATAGAATTCAGCATAAAAGGAAGGTAATAAAGTAGGCGAGGGTTTATTTCAAATTTATTTTGCAACAATTCCATTTCAGCTTTAGAAATGATAAGGCTAAGATCGCACCTGTAGATACTGGCGATTTCCCTTTTGGTAATGTCGGCATCAAAATAAATATTCTCGGCAGGTATATTTTTTTTGAAAGCTTCTATTCTGGATTTTCTTAGAAAATGAAGATCTTCTGTATCGAGTATTTTTATGGCTTCAGGGCAGTTTTCATCTACGCGCCATCCAAATTGTTCTTCGGTCATAAACCTATCAAAGACCACAAAATTAGGCTGAATTTGCCTTAATAATTCGTCAAAAGAAGAATGGTTCATTCTAATCACTTCAGAAGCGATATTCATGTTTTCCAGATCTATGGCAAACTCACTACGGGCCGCTGTGCTTACAAAAGTGATCTCATATTTTTCGCCAAGAAAAAATTGCAGTAATTGTAACATTCGGCTACCGGCGGCAGAAGAATTAGGTTCGGGCCAAACACAGCCAATAACAAGGAGACGGTTTTTAGGTAAGCTCATAGAAATATTTAGAAATTAATCCCGGTTTGAACTTAGGTATACAAACATTTAAATCTGGAATTATTAAATAGATTCGAGATAAAGTTTTTTCAAAAATACCTGAAATTAGACCGGATTCCTAATTAAAAACCGGTAGAAAGCAGGAGGGAAGCGGTTACCCAAAGCACTAAAGATACCAGGCCACCAATAATAAAAAAATGCCTAAACCTATAAATACCCATACCGTAAATTATGGTATTGGTTTGGTAGCCGACCGGCGTGAAGAAACTAAAATTAGAAGCAAAAAGCACCGATAAGATAAAGGGTTTGGGATCCATTTGTAGACTGGCTGCAATACTTATAGCAATGGGGGTTATAATAATTGCTGTAGCATTATTGGAGATAAACCCGCTTAATATCATAGTAACAAGAAAGAGAATACCTATAATTACAGTATCGGTTTGATTCTCAAAAACCAGGAGTAATTGATCTGATATCCATTGGTCGGCTCCGGTATTATTCATTGCCACACCTAAAGGAATCATTCCTGCCAACAAGAAAATAATTTGCCAGTTTACCTGGGCATAGATTTTCCCCAGGTCTATACATTTGGTGAAAATCATTAGAAAACAACCTATTATCGCACTTTTTAAAATAGGAAAAATAGAAAATGCCGAAAGTGCAATAACCACTAATAAAATAGATAGCGAAAGGAATCGCTTGGTTTTTGTAGTTACTTCAATATTTTTGTGTTGCTCGAGTATCGTAATATTTTCAATTTTTCGCAACTCATCTAAAGCACTTTCGGTAACCTCTACCAGTAGACGGTCTCCAACCCTTAATTCAATTTCATCTTTTCCGCGGTTAAAAATTCTTCTTTTAGGATTTCTAAAATTCCTACGTTTTCTAATTGCCAGCGGTACAGCCCCATGTAGGTCGTACCATCCAACGGTTTTAATATTTTTTCCTATAAGTGGGGAATTGGGTAGCATTAAAATTTCTACTACCTGTACGTTTTCTTCTAACTCTTCAGAATCGATAATGGGGTCTGCCAGTTTTCTTTTATCTCCCTCTTTAATAACCGTAAAACCTTCTGAATCCTTTAATTTTAGTAAATTTTCAAGATTACAGCGTAATAGTAGTTGGTCTCCTTCTTTAAGGGTAGTAAATTTCCCGGGCCAATCGTTAATAATGCCGTTGCGTTTTAATCTTAAAACTTCAATATCGTCATTATCATATAAAAAGCTTTCCTGAATACTTTTTCCTATAGAACCGGAATCCTTTTGAATAATTACTTTGGTAATATATTCGTCTAAATTATAATCTTCACTAATCTTATTCTTTCCAGACCTGGGAAGAAATTTAATTAGAAGACTCACCATAATGATTGTAATTATCATGAAGATGACACCATACCAGGTAAATTCAAAAAAGCTAAACCTTTCTATACCGCGTTCTACAGCGACGGCGTTAACAATAAGGTTAGTAGACGTACCCATAAGAGTACAGCTTCCTCCTATAATTCCGGCGAAAGAAATGGGTAAAAGTAGTTTTGAACTGGGAATATTGTATCGTGCAGATAATTCGGTGATAATTTTAATAAATACAATAACCACTGCTGTAGTATTAATAAATGCCGAAATACTACCCGCAATAAGCATAAAAGCTGGTACCATTAGAAAAACCGGTAGGATTCTTAAATTTTTAAGTCCGCCGGCCAGCCAATCTATAACTCCATTAGCTTCCAGGCCTATGGCGATTATCATTAGAGCGAGAACAGTTATGGTTGCAGGACTTGAAAAACCCGAGATAGCTTCTTCCGGGCTAACCAGATTTGTGAGTAGAAGTGTTGCAAGAATAAAGAAGGCAATTTTATCTATAGGAAATACTTCCAGGGCAAACAAAATTATCACTACTACAATAATAAAAAACAATATGGCTATCTCCAGACTCATTATTTAAATTTATAAAATAAAAATACGCTAATAGATAATGCATGCCGGCTTCTACTAAAATATTTATGATTTTATATAGAAAGATAATTTTCACCTCATTTCTATAATTGTTACTTTATACCTTAAAATACACTTATGAGCAGAGGTTTTGTAAAAGAGGACGATCAGGAAGAAGCACCTATTATACCGCCAAGAGCTGCGTTACCTTCCGGACAAACAAATTATGTGACCCCAAATGGTCTAAAAGAACTAAAGGAAGAAGAGGGGAATCTTATAGCAGATCGAGCCGGGATTAATATTGAAAATGAAACCGAACGAAGAAGGGCAAAAGCGGTGATAGACGGTAAGCTTAAGTTACTAAGAGAAAGAATTACCAATGCAAGGCTTTTAGAGTTAACAGATCAACCTAAAGATGAAGTTCGTTTTGGAGCTTGGGTAGTTTTAAAGCAGGACGGACGTAAACAGGAATTCCAAATTGTAGGAGTTGATGAAGCCGATGTTAAAAAACAAAAAATTGCATTTATAGCACCCATTGCCAAAGCGGTTACCGGAAAAAGAGTTGGAGATAAAATAGACTTTTTGCTGGGTAAAGAATCCCGGAAACTTGAAATTCTTAAAATAACCTATAAATAATATGCTGAATTAATCGGTTGTAATAATAAATTCCAGTGTATCTACAATATCACCGTATTTATCTACTCTTATTTCAAATTCTATGGCTTTCCCCGCAGTATAACCAAGTTTTTTCATTTGGTTAGGATCAATTTCAGCGGTATAAGCACCCGGTTTTAATCCCAGGTAGGTAAAATATCCATCAGCTTCGGTTAAAATTTCCTTGACCAACTTTCCGCTTTTATTTAAAATATTCACTATAATTCTGCCCTGCCCATTAATACTATTTCCTTTTTTTAAGTAAACCATGCCGGCAACTTCTCCCAAAACTTCTACTGGTACTTCAATTTCCTGAAATTGATTAGGTATAGTATGTACTTTTATTTTTTCGTTTTTTACTTTCCAGGCAATATTGTCAAGGCTGTTAGGATTAATCTCCAATAATAAATCTATATAAGGTTGCAGTTCGGTAATTCGGAGTATTGTTTCATCTTCGTTATATGTTAATTTACCCGAAGTATTCTTTATTTCCATACCGCTTACCAATGGCTCCATAGGATCTCTCTTGCCGTTTGTATTAAAATCGAGGAAAGGCATAATGCTTACAGCGGCCCTGGACATAGCGGTACGGTTGTTGGCCATAATATGACCTGTATTATCGTCTAAGATTAAACTTCCACGCGCAGATTGCACAAAAGAATTATTTTTATTCCCCAATCTTGAAGTCATAGAGGTTTGCGCAAAGTTAAAAGCATACCTTAAACCGAATTCAAAAATATTGGCGTTTCGTAAGAGATTATGCTCGTAAGCTATATTGATAAAACCCTGTTTAAAAACCGGACGTTCTAATTCTGCAATAATATTATTAAACTGATTTCGGCTAAAATCGTATTGTACCTGCGGTGAGAACAAGAAATTGTGCGGAAGTCGGTAATTTTGCGAAATCGAAGTATAAATAGTTGGTTCTTTTACCCGGTCGTTATATATTCCATAGGTTGTGAGATTAGTGCTAATGCCCATTATTGCTCCAGATAACAACAACTGCGCCGTAGTAAACTGGGTAGTGGGCATAATAATTTGGTTAACACTAAACCTGCTAAACATAGAAAAGTTTTTAGCTCTAATGGGGGCAGAAAAACTTATTTTACGCTCTTCAAGGTAATTAAAGTTAATTGCGGTTTGATCTTCGTGGTATTTAATATAATTAAGATCTACTTGAAGATTTCCCGGGGTTCTATAGCTTAAAAGTCCTTCTCCTTTAACACCGTGCATATATTCTCCCGTAAAGAGAAAATTAGAAGCAAACCTAATAGAAGAATTTACAAATGGCATAACTTCCCCAGAACTTAGGCCACTTAGGTATTCTACTCCACCTCCTATGGTAACGGCATTGCTTAGTCCGTAATTAAAATTAATTCGGGAAAATCGGTTTAAGTCTTCATTCTCAACAATTCCTGCACTTAGTGTATATTCTAGTTCATTTTTTGGAACAAAATTATAAGGAATATTAATGATACGCTCTTCTACGCGCTCCTGCCCGTAGGGGCCATAAAATTTTAACCTTACCGCAGTGTTACCGTACATTAGGGGCACATTAAAAGTGTAAAACCCCGAAGCATCAGCCTCGGTAAATTCTACAAGAATATTATTTACATAAAGCTCTATAGTCCACCTGGGATTGATATAATCGTTAAGGGTATAAGTACCAAAAGATCTTCTATTTTGGAAAGGGCTATTGGTTACCTGTATACCACTTACGGGTGCAAATAGAGAAGAGGTAGCACGGGTAAAAATCCTTCCCGCAGTAACTTGTTTAAATAACTTGCTTTCATTATTTACGTAGCGCCACTGGTAGAACTGATTCCTGGAATCAAACGGAACCCTCGTGGAATAATTAAGCATCAGGTTGGTTTCTCCTCCTAAAAACATGGTCCCTAAGCCAAGTGTTAATCGATTGTCATTTTCAAATTCACTTTGTTGCGTTGTGACCACTCCCCAATCTAAAGTTCCTGCTTTAAAAAAAGGATATTTTCTGCCTATGGTGGTGTCTGGTTTAACAATACCCTTTACACGATTCAAATTTTTTCGTAACTTTTTAAGTCGCATTTGCTTTATTACCGGCAGCTCTTTTTCGGTTTTCATAGTGACCGAAAGACTCCTAAAAGAAAATTCTGTATCTAAACCGAAAATTTCGCCAAAGAGATTGGATTTTAAATAAAGGTTTAAAGGCGTTTTAATGTACTGCCCTTCATTAAGCGTAAACTCCCTGTCCTTATAAATTATATTATTGCGGGACACATTAATACTATAAGACGAATCTGGATGAATAACAAAGCCTTTTATACCATCTTCGGTTTCTTCATTTTTAATCTTTAAATAATCAAAAAGTTCTTTAACCGGAATAAAGGCATCCTGCCCTTTAATAGCGATTGGTATTTCTATAGTGCCAAGATTGGGCACAATCATTTCTACGCTTAATTCGTCATATCCGGGGTAATCTTCCTGAGCAATAATTGGTACAGAAATAAAGGCGAATATTATTACAGAAAGCAATTTTTTATAAAATACAACAGAAAAAGAGCAGAAGAGTGTTTGCATTAAGCGAAGCTTTCTTATCTATTGATGAATAAAATTAAGGGTAAATGTGCCAAAGTAGGTTCCGGGTAGGTTTCCGGAATTATCTGACGGAATACGCAAGGTGCCACCTACAAAAACCTCATTAGGTACTTGTGCATTGGGAGCCTGGGTCACAAAAGTTCTATGACCGGTACTAAAACTATTAATTAAGAGTTGAATTTGCAGGCCGGTATCCTGATTTTCCAGAATAAAGGGGCCCATATCTTCAATTTGGATAATGGTACCGGGATTGGCATACACATCAAATAAAGCTGCTGAAACCGGTTGTCCAAAATTAAGCTCAAAAATATCACCATCTACGGTACGTTGGTCGTCGTAGCTTACCGTAACATTTCCTCCTGCACTTCCTGCGGTAAAAGAACCAAAATTGAGGTTTCTGGATGTCCTTACTTCAACCTCTATTGGAATTGGCGGATTTTCCTGGGCCTTAATTTCTAATACTGAAAATATAAGCAGTAAAAACAAAAATGTATGATTATAAAATCTTCTATTTTGCATGGGCTCTACTTATTTTTTTATGACTATTTTTTTTGCGTAAAGAGCTTTACCAACCTGTAGGTTAATAATATACACGCCATTACTGGTAATACCCTCAAAAATTACCTCATTGGTTCCTGAAGCTTCTTTTATTTGTAGAATTTGTCCTGTAATGGTCGTTGCTTTTAAAATACCTTTTTGATTTTTATCTAAATTAAGGCGAACCACTACAGTTCCATTTTGAACCTTTACATCAAAAGGTTCGTTAAAAGCAATTGCAGGACTTGTAACTTCTTCTTCAGAAAACATTAATTCAAAACGAGAATTATGCGTTCCTTTTTTGATATTGAAATTATATACGGGCTTTTTACTGAGGTTTTGTCCAATACCCTTTAAATGATCTATTAAATAAATATTCAAATTAAGATTTAAACCTTCAATGCGGGCAAGCCCAATAGTCATTTCTCCATTTTCATCGGCTTTAATTCCCAAAGGAATTTTTTTGTAACTTTTAGTTTCAGGGTAAGAAATAGCATTAATAGCCAGTTCTTTCCTGTCCTGACTTATATTGTAGAGGCTTGGTACCCTGGGGTCGGTATTCATCAATTTATGTGCATCCATTTCCTTTTCAAAATTCGAAGTGGCATAAGGCGAAAAATAGACAATCATGGCATCTCTATCCTTAGCACCCTTAAAACCGGCTTCCAGGCGAATTAGGGATTTCTGGCTGTTAATTTGAGACCTATAGAATTGCTGCCCAAAGTTGTTTGTACGCACCCTGTTATCCATCCCGAAGCTTCCAATTACTTTCTCTTGAGTATCAGAATCGCTCACTTTAATAAAAAAGCCCTGCATAGAAGGAATAATGTTAGGAGTGTTAATATTTCCTGTAGAAATATCATTTACATAAGCGGTGTAAGTACCGGTATATTGGTTGGTATCACTAGCAGTAAAAAAGTAAATACCGTTATCAATATTATTTCTTATCCAGCCCTGGGGAGCATCCCAATCTATAGGAGAGGGGTAGGGGTTGCCCACTAAATGGAAACCGCGGGTATATTTTCGGTGATTATTTTCTAGCTGGCGTACCGAAACACTACCATTGTTTACTTCACCGGTTAATTCTATAGTTTGAGAGGCTGTATTTTTGCCTAAATTAAGTGCATAGCCTTCTGCAGTATTAAGTGCATTTGTGGTATTTGTATATGCTTCCCATCCGCTGGCATCAAGGTTTAGGTTTTCTACCCTTCGGTTTTCGTTATAACGGTAGAAATTTGGGAAACCAGTTACTGGATCGGTAAAATTCATAAAAGACCCAAAATCTCCCACCATAGTATTTTTAAAAGGAGTACTAAAATATTTATAACCAAAAGCTTTATCCAAATAACGTTGCATGCTTACTTGCCCAATTACCTCGCCATTTCCGCTACCATCAATAAGGGCTGTTTTGATTTCATTTGAAATTAATGTGAGTTGATTCCCGGTATAAAAATGCCCGTTTTCAACATTTAGCGTTCCGGTCACTTCAATAATTGCTTCTGAAGTTACTCTCGAAGTATTATTTATTTGTAGGTTTTGAATTCGATTATTTTCAAAAGCATTTACAGGAATAATTTGAGTTGAAGTCCCTTCAAAAGAAATGCTACCGGATTCAGTAGCTAAAATACCCTTGTTTGTTAAATCTCCGGCAATACGCAACCAGTTATCGGTCACCATAACTGATGCATTGTTTTCTATACTTAAGTTCCTGGCTAAAGCATTAGCGCCCGCAGTTATTTCAGGGTAATTTCCGGAAGTTATATTTTCTGGAATTAATACATCGGTTTCCAGGGTAGGTAGGCTATTACAGCTCCAATTATTGGTATTATTCCAGTTTGAATTTTCAGTACCCGTCCAGGTATTTTTTGTTTTACATAGATCTTCACCTATATTCAAAACTGCGGTATCTGAGATGGAGATACAGCCATTTTCATTGGTTACCAATAATCTATAGCGCGAACCATCTTCCGGCCAATAACCAACTGTAATAAGTTCCAGCAATTTGGTTTTTGTACCTGCATAATGGCTACCATCCTCAATATCGTACCAGTTGCTACTAAAGGTCTGCCACTGAAAAGTTAGGTTATTACCGGTAACTCCTGCTTCAATAAGGGCGTTGCTACCAAATTCTGCAGTAACATCCTGTGGTTGTTTTGTAATTGGGTCTGGATCTAC
This sequence comes from Salegentibacter maritimus, assembly GCF_016236975.1. Lineage (NCBI taxonomy): Bacteria > Pseudomonadati > Bacteroidota > Flavobacteriia > Flavobacteriales > Flavobacteriaceae > Salegentibacter > Salegentibacter maritimus. Next base: position 130,777 of record NZ_JAEHNY010000002.1, on the reverse strand, counting down.
CTTTAATTTTGCTGGGTTTGAGTATACCTTACAGTTTTCATTGGAAACCTCTATACGATATAGATTATCATTAAAACTGGCAGGGGCATTGGTGATATCTAAGCGTTCGGAGTTTACATTTTTATAAAAATCATTGTTGGTTAGATTCCTCCAGGAGTTTCCATTGTCTTCACTTACCTGCCATTGGCGTTGATCGTTTGATGTATAGGTTTGAAAAGAAATATTATGACCTTCACAAACAACCTGATTTTTAGGTTGTGTATAAACACCTCCTGGGCTTTCATCTACTTTTAGAGTTGCAAAATCAGAAGTTATTTCGTTTCCATATTCATCTTTAATAACAACTCTAAAACGTATATTATTTAACCAGGTTCCCTGAGCATTTACAGTTAAATTGGAAGTTTGCGAATTTTGAAAATAAGTATTGTCCTTTATAGCAAAATAATTTTCTGAATCACCACCATCATTTCTTTCCCATTGATAAGATAGGTTTTGTCCAGAGGCATCTACATAAAAGTTTACCGCAGTACCCTGGCAAGTTGTATTACTTTTAGGCTGTGAATTAATTATTATGGGGTTCTTTATCTTTAATAAGGCAGCATTAGAAATAGATATTCTACACTTGTTACTATTTCCACGAACAATAACCCTATATATTGAGTTTGCATTTTCTAACTGAACATTTGGGATTTCTAGTTGAAATTGATTTTCTCCAGTAAGATCTATCCACTTTCCATCCCTATTTTTAGTTTGCCATTGGTAAGAAGCCACATCTTGAAGTTCTTTATCTGAAGCAGTAAATACTGCATTTTCACCTATAGAAATAAATTGATCGTTTACCTTTAGGTCGTAGCAATTGCTTAGTTCAATGATATCATCCGGAATATCTGGATTGTTTGCAAAATCATCTTCGTTACCATAATCACAAGAACCGCTTTCCTGAGGGGTGCCGGTATAATCTTCTCCTGTATCACAACTTCCAAAGTTTGGCCAGCCATCTACATCTCCATAAATGTAAATATTTCCATTTTCTACATCAAAATTCCCTTTGCCTTCATTCCCTTTTTTGGTAAAGTTGCCATGAATAATTAGGTAGCTTGATATAGATACGTTTACTTTATTTGATGCTGAAAAATCTCCAAAAATAATTACGCGTGAACTAGCCCCCATTTCAAAATAGGAGCCATTATTGTCCATATTTATATTTCCATTGACTATTAAAGTACCATTAATGGTCAACGAACCGCTCCTTCCAATGTTTAAATTATTTATTTCAACAATGGTACCCTGTTCAATTACTACTGAATTTGAGATAATTACATTGTCGCTGGCTTGGGGAAGTTGAGAGGGGCTCCATACTATTTGGTGCCAGTTGCCATCTTCAGTAGAAGTTATATTTTGGGCAAATGAAAAATCAAAAAACAACAAACCTATCACTACAATGGTGATTTTTAATAAGATAGAGGGTTTGGAGTATTTTTTTTTCATACCCTAAAAAACTATAATTTTATTTCGCTAGTAGCTAAAGTATCTCCCTGATCTTCAGCATAAGAAATTTTTAGTTTTCCGGTGCTTAAATCTATACCCTCAGCGTTTCTTAATTGAAAACTAAAGCTCCTTTTAGTATTTGGGGTATATACCGAAATTCCTTTTACCATACCCACTTCTGTTTCAGTGCCATTGGGCGCAATATAGGTAACACTAAGGTTTCCATATACAGACATATTTCCGGTACGGTTTATTACAAGGGAAAGTCTGGGACTTTCTCCTTCGGTATTTAGCGAAAGATCTGTTAATTTAATTTTTGTATTAGAGTCTCCTTCTCTAATAATAATGGGAATACTAATTCCAAATACAGTTTTAATATTAATGGAAATCCCATCACTCTCTTCAGCTTCATCGGCACCAAGGGCCGTTTGTTCTTCCACGGCGCGAAAATACATATGTGAACGATATTCTCCCTGTTCTAAATTTCCGGTTCGGGTAAGTTGAACACGTATTGTTTGGGATTCATTGGGACCAAGGGATACGCGTCTTGGAAAATATCTTAGAAAATCTTCTGCAAAACGCTGACCTTTTTCAGGTTTTTCAACTTGTTCAAAATCACCGGTTTCGGTCATTTTGTAGTTTACAAACGAAATAGCATACACAGCAGTGTCGCTCCCGGTATTGGCAAGATTTATTTCCTGAGAGCGCTGTGAGCCATCAAAAACCAGGCGTTTGGGCATAATCATAAGATCTCCCTGTGCATAGCTTGCAAATCCTGAAAAAATAAAAATGAAAAAAAGGAGTAGTGGACTAAGTAGTTTTTTTATCATATCCGTGGGGCTGGATTTAATATTAATTCTTTGATTTCAAAGATAATAAATAAGAACTTACACCTTAAAGCAATTTATCAAGTTTAATTGTAAGAAACGGTTACATTAAAGCCTGTTGAATTTGTGTAAAATCCTGAAGTTTGATTAGCCTCAAGGTTTAAAGTAGCACCTATTTTTATAATATCTACAATATTACCTTCCTGTGGTTGCACCGTAAACCTATCTATAACCAGTACTTGGTTTGGGTTTTCCTGATTATACAGCGTAAATTGTTCAGGTAGGGTAATGGCATAATTATTATTACCGTGTGTAACTACGGCCTCTGCGGGGTTTACCGTACCAGGAATAGCATTAGAAATTTGTACTCCGTATGCCACACGCGAACCATCGGGAGATAAAATTACCTGCCCCGGATTGTAGGCACTAATAATATTGCCGAAATCCAGATCTACAGTTTTATCAATTTTAATAGGGTCTATTACCGTTGCCCTACTATTCACGCTGGCAGATGCAGAGTTTTGCGCAGATACGCTAAGTCCGAATAAGCCAATAAATAAAAGAAAAACATAATTTTTCATAAGAGATTTAATAATGCTTATACCATCTAATTAAAACTAAAAAACGCCGCCACAGCGGGCGGCGTTTTATTTATATAAAAATATTATATTGGATTATTCGTAAGTTACAGTTACATCAAAAGTACCTTTATAATTTCCGGTAGCCTGATTTGTAGCAACGTTTAAAGTAGCTCCAACTCCAACAGTTTGAGCAGAACCTGATCCTGTTGTATTTCCTGTAGCATCGTGATTAAAGTTATCTACTGTAATATTTTCTGCTCCATTAGTAAGTTCAACAGATTGCGGTAAGCTAATTGAGTAACTAAAGCCATTCGCTGCAGTCACATTAAAGATAGCCGCAGTTGGTGTAGTGGTACCGATTTGGGATAAAGAAGATGAGCTTATATCACTATCGGTAGCAACAACTACGGTACCAGCATTGTTATTGGCAACTTTACCAAAATTGAGATCCTGACTGGCTTCAATTGCAATAGGACTAACAATATCTGCAGCTGCATTAGCTGTAGCAGATGCTGTAGATTCTTTTACTTGAGCAAAAGTAGTTCCGGAAATAAGAGCAAGTAGGATAAAAGTAATTTTTTTCATTTTAGTTTTATTTAATTTTGATTTGGGTTCAAATGTTTAACAGTGCAAATATGGGGGTAAACCCTTATAGGAAAGAAACATTTTCGATAATCAAAATAAAAAAATCGTTGAAATGCACGTTTCAATGAATTTTCCTTAAAACTAAAATGAAAAAGATAGATTTAATTGAAGATTCTTTAATTGTAATTTACGGTAACCTGTATATCCCCGTTGGTTTTGTAGTCACCGGGTTTTTGATTTGGGTTTACTATTAAACTTGCCCCAATTTTAATCGTTTTATTTTCTCCTGACAATGAAGATCCGTCATAATTTGTAGTAAAATCTTGTAGGAGCATACTTTCAGAACCATTAGATAGACGATGGCTTCCTTTAGGTAAGCTAATAGCGAAAGCAAATCCGTTTTGCCCGGTAACTTCAAAAGTAGCTGCTGAAACGGTCCCGCCTTCAGCAAGTTCAAGGTCCCCATTAGTAATTCTGGTGTTTTCGGGAGTTAGAGTTACTGATCCGCCATTTTTCGCGTCAATATTGGCAAACTGCATATGACTGGTGGTGTTAATTCCAATCGGTTGTATAATTGTTGCCGATGCAGAAAAATTTGCCGATGCAGAAGCCTGGGAAAACAATGGACTTACTGCAAACACAGAAAAAATAAAAGCTATGGTATAGAATCGTAACATCGTTAAGCTGCGTAATTTGATTTTCGTAATTCAAAGATATAAATTAATTCCAAATTACATCGATGAAATACATTAAAAATCGACGAAATGCATGTTTTTGTTCTAAAACGTCAGCTTTGCTTTTTGAGAATCACCATTTTTCATTTTAGATTAGAACATTCACGAATGAGCAGAGTACATATAGCTTAGCATAAAATATTTAGGTGGTGAAAAGAATATAAGTAAATTAGGGGTTTTAAAATTTAATCTAGAAAACTATGAAAAACGTTTACACTACAAGTCTTAATCTTCAAAATACTGATTTCGGACTTTTATTATTTAGGCTTTTTATTGGAGGTTTAATGCTTACCCACGGAGTGCCTAAGCTTCTTAAGTTCTTTGGAGAGGGTGAGATTGCTTTTGCAGATCCTATAGGCGTTGGTGAAACTGTTACTTTTACGTTTGCCGTTTTTGCAGAATTTGTGTGTACAATCCTTATTATTCTTGGATGGGCAACACGTTTTGCTGCAATTCCATTAATTCTAACCATGGCTGTAGCTGCCATTATTGTACACTGGACAGATGGTTTTGGTAGCCAGGAGTTACCTCTATTATACATGGCGGGCTTTCTTTTACTTTTTTTTACCGGTGCCGGTAAATTTTCCCTGGATTATCACCTTTTAAAGAAAGACTAAAACTACTTTGAAACGTCAGTTCGAGTGATTTTGAGTTACGAAAAATCGTATTGAGAACTAAGTGAAAGATTCTTATTCTCGATACAAATTTCACTTGAATTGACGAATTTATCTAAAGGTTTAAGTTCTAAGGATAAATTTTCTCATCCTTATTACAGTTGAAGTACCACATAAGATTCATAAAAAAATCTTCCTAAAATTAACTATAATTACAGGAGGGTTTTTAAAGTTATTATTTAAAATAGATTATTTATCTCGTTTATTGTTATCATCTTACAGGTATTTATTTTAATCAGAAGTTCCTTTTTAATTCAACCGGTAGTTTTTTAAATTTACTAGATCCTATTTATCTTCAGCGTCAGAATTATACTTTTTCTTATTTATACATAACTTGTTTTTTTATTAATAACTAGAAGGAAACTTAAGGAAAATATCAGGTTGAAATCTCTGGTTAAATAAAAACGGCCTGAAAAGAATTGACTTTTCAGGCCGTCTATTTTAAATCTTTGAAATTATTAGTTTATTCAGACTCCAACATCGCGAAGAATTTGTCCAGATTAGGAATAATTACAATTCTGGTTCTTCTGTTTTTGGCTCTGTTTTCATTATTAGTATTATCTACTAAAGGTTGGTAACTACTTCTACCTGCCGCAATAAGTTTTTCTGGTGCGACATCATATTTATCCTGAAGTATTCGAACTATAGAAGTTGCCCTTCTTACACTAAGATCCCAGTTATCCTGGATGTAAGATCCTTCTACCATAGTACGATCGTCGGTGTGACCCTCAATCATAACTTCCATTGCAGGCTCTGAGTTAATTACTTCGGCAAGCTTTTTCAATAATGGCTGTGCGTTTCTTGAAACTCTGTAACTACCGCTTCCAAATAATAATTTATCAGAAACATTAATCATAACAACCGTTTCATCTACAGTAATATCAATATCTTCGTCATCAGATCCTTCTGAGATATTGCTTTTTAGGTTATGGGAAACAGCTAAATTAATAGAGTCTTCTAAAGTTTTAGCTTCTGCTACTTTTTCGGGGTCCATTTTAGCAATGGTAGCCCTCATTTTTTCCTTATTATTATTAGACATAACAGTAAGATCGTTCATTTCCATCTTACTATCATTTTCCTCACGCAAAGAATTAATTTTTGCGTTATAATCTGCCACTCGCGCTTCTATACGAGCATATTTATCTTCTATTTCCTCTTTTTCCACCTGTGTTTTTTGCAGCGAGCTTCTGGTGTCGTCTAATTCACTCTCTAAAGCAACATACTTTTTCTTAGATACACACGAGCTTAACATGGCTGCAGCTAATACTGTAACTGTGATTGTTCTTTTCATAATTATTTCGGATTTTTTAATTAGGCCTTTTAAATTTTTTAGGCGCTCAAAAACGAGCCAGAACTATACCAAAACCTGTGAACTTCGTCTTTGTGAATAATATTAACAATTTTTGTTTGTTGATTTTCAGATACTTTTGAAGAATAAAGGGGTCTTTTGAAGGTTTTTGTAGAAAATCGTTTTAACTTTTTCTTTTGTAGAAATATCACAAAAACTGTGCAATAAAACCACAACTTTTATGAGGGAGCAAGAATTGAAGTTAAGCACAGCCGCCTTTATATTAACTAAATCTTAAGCATAAAAAGTTTAATTTATCTTATCAATAGAATAAATTTGATATACTAAGTGATATTAGGATTTGGAAAAAAGACAAAAGGAAAAAAAAGGTAGATATCGTATTTTTAAGATCCTCGTAAAATTCTTTGCGGGGCTTTTTATTTTTATACTGCTTTTATTGCTTTTTATTAGAAGTCCGTGGGGGCAGGATGTCATCAAAAATCAGGTGATTAATAATATTACTGCTAAGACTGATACTGAGATTTCTATAGATAAACTTTTTATTACCTTTTCCGGAGATATTCAACTCGATGGTCTTTACCTTGAAGACAAAAAAGGAGACACTCTAATTTACTCGAAATCTATAGAAGCTGATATTCCTATTTGGCCAATTATAAAAGGAAACGCCATAAGCATAGACAATTTAGATTGGAATGGTCTAAAAGCTAATGTTGTTAGAAATGACAGCCTTAACGGATTTAATTACGAGTTTTTAATGCAAGCTTTTGCAAGCGATACTACTCAGCAGGCCAATGCTAACCAAACTTCAAAAGACACTTCAGCTTCCCAGGAAATTAATATTGGAAATATAAACTTAAAGGATTTCGATATTAATTTTAAGGACGACGTTATGGGCATTGATACCAGATTATCCCTGGGCGAACTTTTCCTGGAATTTGAAAAAACCGATCTTGAAAAAATGGATTTTCGGGTTGAAAATGCCGGTATTAGGAATACAACAATAACCTATTCCCAAAATAAAGCTTTTCCCGCAACAGAAAACGAAGAGCCTGCGCCCATGCCATATTTGGTGGTAGATAACCTAAAGCTGGAAAATGTTTTGTTGAATTATAATGCTGCTCCCGATGGAATTAACGCCAACCTAAATATACAGGATTTTTTAGCCGAAGCTCCTTTGATTGATCTTAAAAAACAGGATATTAAGATCAATACAATCGCACTCCAAAATTCTGAAATAAAGCTTAGCATGAAAGATCTGGGAAGTGCGCAAGATAGTATAACCGAAGCAACTCCTTTTAGCTGGCCAGAATGGCAAGTAAATGTAGATGAAATAAAGTTTGCTAATAATAAGCTAAGTTATTTGGTTGACCAGGCACAACCAAAATTGGGAGAATTTAAAGCTGACGCCCTGGTTTTGGATTCCCTAAATTTTAGTTCAAATAACATATTCCTTAAAAACAAGAAAGCAGGAGTAGAAGTAGCTGCTTTAAATTTTAAGGAAGCTTCAGGGCTAAATTTAAATAAACTTCAGTTTAATCTAAACTTTGAAGATACAAATGCAAGCCTTTCCGATCTTGAAATGGCCCTAAATGGAAATCAATTGGCCGGCAATATCGGGTTGCAATATAATTCGGTTAAAGAGTTGATTGCTAATTACGAAACAGCAAAAATTTCGGTCGATTTACCAAAGTTTTTAGTAGACATACGTGAAGTTTTTCGTTTTCAGCCGGGTTTAAAATCCAATCCTTATGTAAAAAAATTGGCCTCTAATAAGCTCTATGGGAATCTTAAAGCCTCCGGTAAACTCTCTGCTATTGGGATATCCAGAGCTAAGCTTAATTGGAAAAACACTTCATTTTTTGCTAAAGGGACTATTTATAATGCCAACAATCCCAATGAAATAGGCTTTGATATTCCTGATTTTAGGGCAGAATCTAAAAAAACAGATCTTATCGGTTTTATAAGCGAAAAAGATCTTGGTATACAAATTCCTGAAAATATTCAACTAAGCGGAAACCTCAATGGAAACCTGAAAGACTTGTCTACAAAAGCATTTTTGCAAACTTCTAACGGGAATATTCGTGTAGACGGAAACTTTAGCAATAATGAAGAGATTGCATTTAAAGGAAAACTAACCTCTGAGGAACTTGAGCTTGGAAACCTTTTGAAAAATGAAAGCCTGGGTGTTTTAAACCTGGAGTTAAAAGCTATTGGAAGCGGAAGTAGCGTGAATACATTAAACGCCAATCTAGACGCAAACATACAATCCTTTTCTTACAATAATTATATAATAAAAGACCTTAAAATTTCCGGAGAAATCATAGATGGAAATGGTGATATAGTTTCAAGTTATAAAGATGAAAACCTAGAATTAGAGCTTAATTCGCGGGTAGAATTAGATTCTGTAAATCCAAAAGCCGACCTTACTCTGGATCTTAAAGGGGCAAGATTGCAAGAATTAGGCATTGCGTCCCGGGATATTAGGTTAGGACTCAAGTTAAATGCGGCCTTTGAAGGGAATGCTAAGGAATATAAAACCTATGCCGATGTTACCGAGGCAGTGGTTGTTTATGATAATAACACATATCTTCCGGGAAATTTGAATGCCCGGGCTTTTGTTCTGCCAGATTCCACTTCGGTGCAGATTACTAATAAAATACTGGAATTAGACTTAAAATCTAATGCAGACCCTGCAGATTTTATTGCAGCTTTGAATAGGCATTATGAGTCTTATTTTAATGAAGAAAAAACAGTGGATACACTCCAAAATCCGGTAAAATTAAAATTACGTGCCAGCATTACGAATGCGCCTGTTTTGGGTGAAGTTTTCCTGGCTAATCTAGAACAATTGGATACTGTGAATATTGAGGCCAATTTTAATGAAAAAGAGAAGAAGCTTGATGCACTGGTTAGCTTACCTTATATAAATTATTATGATAGTGAAATTGACAGCCTTGAATTCAAATTAAATTCAGATGCCGAAAATTTCGATTTTAATTTTGGGTTTAATTCAATTAACTCCGGGCCCATAGCTATTCAAGAAACTAACATTAGTGGAAGCCTTTCAGAAGATAAGCTGTTTCTTGATATCACATCTATCCAGGGCGAAGAACAATTATTTAATATATCTTCAGAAATCACAAAGCCTCAAAACAATCTTAAGTTACACATAAACCCTAAGGATTTAATTCTCAACAAAAAAGCATGGAACATTCCTGCTAACAATGAACTACTTGTTTTTGATAGTGAAATAAAGGCTAATAATTTTAGATTAAGCAATAAGGATCAGGAATTAAACTTAAGTGATAAACTTGCATTCTCAGACAAGAACCATATTGGCTTAGAGTTCATTAATTTTGATTTGGGGCTTTTCCTTAATTACCTGAATTCAGAAGAAGAGCTTGCTACTGGTAGCTTAAATGGGCACCTGGTTTTTGAAGATCCATTGCAGAAAATTGGAATTTTAGCGGGACTGGAAATTAATCAACTTAATGTTTTAGAAGTTCCTATGGGGACATTAAGTTTAAACTCTACTCCAAAAGCCGATTTCTTTTATGATGTTGGCCTGGCTATAAAAGGAGATAATGTAAATCTTAATATGAATGGGGATATCCAGGCGCTAGATTCTACCACCGTGGTAGATATGAAAATGGATATCGATAAAATTAGTATGAAAACCCTGGAAGGTCTTTCTATGGGAGCAATAACCAATGGAGAAGGAAGTCTTTCGGGAAATTTAAGTCTTGGCGGTACAACCACAAATCCAAAATATAATGGTGAACTTTATTTTGATGAAGCGCAAATAAAACTGGCCCTGCTTAATGCCCCTTTTAAATTCCCGTCGGAAACATTGAAATTTGATAATAAAGGAATTTATTTTAGTGAATTTAAAGTAGAGGATAAAGATGCAAACTCATTTGTAGTAAACGGTGAAGTTCTTTTAGAGAATCTTCTTAACCCTGAATTTGACCTTAATTTTAAGGCAAGGAATTTTCAGGCCCTCAATTCAACAAAAGAAGACAACGAATTGTTTTACGGTACGGCCACTTTTGATGCTGACGCCAGCCTTACCGGAGATCTTAATGTACCTAATTTGGATATGGACCTGAGTATAGGTGCTAACACCGATTTTACATATGTAATGCCCGAAGAAGAACTGGCAATGCAGCAACGGGATGGGATAGTAATTTTTACCAATCGTGAAAATCCCGATGATATTTTAACTGCAAATGAAGAGGAGGAATCGGCCACACTTACCGGATATAATATCAATACCCGAATTAATATTAATGAAAAGGCGGCGTTTAACATCATTATAAATGAACAAACCGGTGATAATTTTAGAGTGAAAGGGGAAGGTGAGCTAAACTTTAATATTTCACCTAATGGAAGAATGTCACTTTCTGGCCGTTATATAATGAATGGCGGACATTACGAAATGAGCCTTTATAATTTAGTGAAAAGAAGATTTGAAATAGCCGAAGGCAGCCGAATTACCTGGGCAGGAGATCCATTTGATGCTAATTTAGATGTTAGTGCAATTTATAAAGTGGAGACCTCTCCTGCATCGCTTATGGCAGTACAGGGAGCCGGAAGTGATCAATTTAGAAGAGATTTGCCATTTTTGGTTTATTTAAATGTTGGCGGCGAATTAATGCAACCAGAGTTATCTTTTGGCTTACAAATGCCTGAAGAAGAAAGAGGTGCAGGTGGGGGAGAAGTCTATGGTAGGTTACAACAATTAAATAGCCAGGAAGCTGAACTTAACAAACAGGTTTTTTCTTTATTGGTGCTTAATCGCTTTTATCCTTCATCTAATAATGCAGGCGATAGTGGTGGAAACCTTTCTATTGCACGCGATAACCTAAACCAGGCTCTGGCCGATCAATTAAATATGTTTTCCGATAAATTATTAGGTGATACTGGGGTGCAGCTTAATTTTGGCGTAGACAGCTATACCGATTACCAGGGAAATACGGCAACACAACGCACACAGGTAGATATAGAAGCGCAAAAGTCTTTACTTGATGACCGTTTAATTGTAAGTGTGGGGAGCGAAGTTGACGTGCAGGGCGGCAACAGGCCTGGAGAAGAAACCAGCCCACTAATTGGAAATATAAGTATTGAGTATTTACTAACCGAAAATGGTCGTTTTAGATTAAAAGGTTTTAGAAGAAATGAGTTTGAAAATGTTATAGATGGGCAACTCATTGTTAGCGGAATTGCTTTTATTTTCACCCGTGAATTCAACGAATTTCAGGAATTATGGGATAATTTCTTTTTAAAAGAAGAGGAAGAAATTACAATCGAAGATAAAAAGGAATAAATTCTATTGATTTTCAACTGAAAAGTAGCGAAGCTTTAGCGATAGTATATTGGGGTATAGGAAATTTAAAATACGAGATAGAAATTAGGTATAAATGAAAATTCATTTTAAAAATATTATTAGCATCTGGTTAATGTCTTTGCTGTTTCAGGCTTGTAGCGTAAAGAAATTTATTCCCGAGGGAGAATTGCTATATACGGGTGCTGAAATTACACTAGAAAGTGATACCATAATTAAAAATAAGTCTTCGTTGAAAGCCGAATTGGAGTCTGTTTTAAGTCCGGAGCCTAACAGCTCTTTTTTAGGAATGCAACCGGGCTTATATTTTTATTATAAAGCGCAGCGGGAGAAACCGGGCTTTATCAATAAGTTTCTAAATAAGAAAATTGGCGAGGAGCCGGTGTATGCCAGTGATGTAGAGCCGGTTCGAACCGAGGATTTAATTAAGAACAGGCTTCAAAACCGGGGGTTCTTTTATAGTTCAATAGTTTCTACAACCAATAAAAATGAAGAGAAAAAGGAGATGCAAGTGGCTTATGCTGTTGAAGTTCCCACGCCGTACTTGCTAGAAAAATATAAGTTAGATTCAGATAGTCTTCAAATTTATAAGGAGATAAGTACTAGTTTAAAAAACTCACCTATTGAAAAAGGAATGCGATTTGATCTTTCTGCAATGAAACTGGAAAGGGAAAGGATTGATAGGGAATTAAAGGCCAGGGGATATTACAATTTTAATTCAGGGTTTTTAATATTTGAGGCCGATACTAATCAATATGCGCAAAAAAAATTTGATTTATTTCTGAGGTTAAAAAAAGATGTGCCAACTCAAAGTATTATTCCTTATAAAATTAATAGCGTTAACGTATACCCCAAATACGAGGTTGGAACCGATAGTTCTACAGCTAAAACACGCTATGCTGAAAAGAACTTTTTTCAAAAAGAGCTTTTCTTTAAACCTAAGCACTTAGACCCTTATTTGCTAATTGAGGAAGGTCAGCTTTACGATCCAGAAACCTCTAGAAATACTGCGAGAAGGTTGGGGAACATAGGTGCTTACAAATTTGTGAATATCAATTACCGGGAAATAGATAGCCTTTCTACAGATAGCCTTGGCGTTTTGGAAACCAATATTTATTTGTCTCCTTTAAACAAACGATCTCTACGTGCAGAAGTTAGGGCAGTAACAAAATCTAACGGTTTTACCGGGCCAAGCCTGGCTTTAGGTTATACCAATAGAAATCTTTTTAAAGGAGGTGAAGTTTTAAATATTACCGGAGATTTCGGGTATGAATTTCAGGTAGGTGGAGGCACCCAGGCAGGTTTAAACAGTATTCAGATAGGATTAGAAGGCGATTTGATTTTTCCACGAATGCTATTTCCAATAAAATTTGATAAAAACTATTTTTCGTATTCCATCCCTAAAACCAAAGCCAGTTTAGGCTTTGATTATCTTAATAGAAGTCAACTTTTCAGGCTTGGTTCGGTATCGGCCAGGTTTGGTTATATCTGGAATGCTAATAGATATGTTACCCACGAGTTTAATCCTGTCTCGGTAAACTATGTAAACCTGGGAAAAACCAGTGAAGAGTTTGAAAAAATTCTTGAGGATAATCCTTTTTTACAAAACAGTTTTAATCAAGAATTTATTGCCGGTTTAACCTATTCTTTTACTTACAATGGGCATATAGATGAAAATAAAAGACATCAGTTTTTTCTTAATTCAACCCTTGATATTGCCGGAAATTTAGTAGATGCAATTAGCGGCCATAGCGAAGAAGATCCCCAAACATTTTTAGGTTTAAAATATGCACAATATGCAAAGGCCGATATTGATTTTAGATATCATTTAAAAACAGGCCGGGATTCAAAAATAGCATCAAGGTTGTTTGCCGGTTATGGTTTGCCTTACGGAAATTCTGATGTTTTACCATTTACCAAACAATATTTTGCCGGGGGACCATATAGCGTAAGGGCCTTCAATACTCGCTCTTTGGGCCCCGGAACCTACACACCGCCCGGGGAAGATGGTGCTTTTTTCGACCAGGCAGGGAATATAAGACTTGAGGCAAATTTAGAATATCGTTTTCCGCTTTTCCCATATTTATATGGGGCTGTTTTTGCCGATGCCGGCAATGTTTGGTATACAGGTGAAAATAGTACTCTAGAAGGCGGGAAATTCAGTAAAGATTTTATGAATGAATTGGGGATTGGTACCGGTTTTGGACTAAGGGTAGATATTCAAAGTTTCGTGATTCGGGTAGATCTCGCGGCACCACTGCACGACCCTAGTCTGAAAGAAGGCGAGCGTTGGGAATTTGATTACGCAAATCCTGTGTTAAACTTTGCTATTGGCTATCCTTTTTAATGATCCCCATCATTCTAAATTCGTTATTAGATCTAGTGTATTGGCGTTCAAAGCAGCCTGAATCCTGAAGTTTTCTTCTTAAAATGAAATTACATTCTTACCAATCGATTTCCCCGATTCCTGTAGGCTATGAACTTCTTTAAATGTTTCCGGGCTTAGCTTGCTAAAAGTTTTATGAAGAGTTGTAGTTATGGTTCCTTCTTCTAAAAGCTTCGAAATCTTTTGTAAAATTTGGTGCTGACGAGCCATATCTGATGTTTTGAACTTTGTTCGGGTAAACATAAATTCCCAGTGAAAAGCCGCGCTTTTATTTTTCAGTTTGTTTATGTCTACCGGATTTTTGGTTTCCACAATAGCACAAATATTTCCTTGCGGTTTTATAAGTTCTGCCATTGCATTCCAATGCATATCGGTATCGGCAAAGTTTAGAATATAATCTACCTCTTCATGCCCTTTAGCCTTCATTTGTTCCACCAAATTTTTATGGTTTACAATTACATCAGCTCCCATATTTTTACACCAGTTTGCGGTTTCATTACGGGAAGCAGTGGCAATAACATTAAATTTTGTTAGTTTTTTTAAAAGTTGAATGGTTATAGAACCAACGCCACCGGCGCCGCCAATAATAAGAATATCCTGATTTTCTCCCGAGTTTTCTTCAATTTTTAAACGTTCAAAAATACATTCCCAGGCTGTAAGTGAAGTTAGGGGTAGGGCAGCAGCCTCTTCAAAAGAAACATTCTTAGGTTTATGCGCAGTAATGTTTTCATTTACCAACTGAAATTCTGCATTACAACCTGGCCGGCCTATTTCACCGGCATAAAAAACTTCATCTCCCTGTTGAAATTTTGTAACCTTATTACCAACTCGTTCAACAATCCCGGAAGCATCCCAGCCAAGTATCTTTGGCTGATTCAATTCCTTTTCTATAGCAGCGTTTTGTCTAATTTTATAGTCTACCGGATTAACGGAAACTGATTTAATTCTTACCAAAAGATCTAAATCTTCGGGTTTCGGTTCATCGGTTTGAAACTCTATAAAACTGTTCTTATGGTCTATGGGATATGATTTTTTTATTCCGACGGCTTTCATAAGCTATATTTTAAAATTTTCCATCTAATTTCCAAGGTGAACATAAGGGCATCTGCCACTTAAGAAGACTACAAAAGATTAGTGTTGCATTTTTCCGCCATAACAAAGGTCTCCTGCATCGCCCAAACCGGGTAAAATATAGCCGTGATCATTAAGCTCTTTATCAATAGTAGCGATCCAAAGTTTTGAATCTTTTGGGAATTCTTTTTCTAACAGAGCTATACCTTCTTCAGCACCAATAACAGCTACCAAATGAATTTCCTTTGGAGTGCCCATTTGCTTTAAAGCTTTCATTACATTCACAAAAGATTTACCTGTGGCCAGCATAGGATCGGCAAGGATAAGGGTTTTTCCCTCCAGAGAAGGAGAGGCCAGGTATTCTACTACAATTTCAAAATGCTCATCGTTATTGGGGTGATGCCGATAAGCAGAAATAAAAGAGTTTTCAGCATCGTCGAAATAATTTAATAATCCGTTATGAAGAGGAAGACCGGCCCTTAAAATAGAACAAATCACCACATCGCTTTCCGGTAATTGAATTTTTGAATTTCCTAATGGGGTTGTAATATTTTTTTCCGAAAAACTAAGCTGCTTACTTAGTTCGTAGCCCAGCACTTCTCCCAACCGCTCTATATTTCTACGAAACCGCATTCGGTCTTTTTGAACGTTTACATCTCTAAGCTCTGCTACAAATTTACCGGCTATTGAGTTTTCTTCAAGAAGATGATTTACCTGCATAATATTTTTTAGTTTTTACTCTATAATTGAGATTCATTGCGTACACGAAAGATTTTTTATCTATTTTTCTAAAATAATCACTTTGTGTAAGGAAGCCAATTTGAATTTATAATTCCGATTTTTACCTTGCAACAACCAGTAAAGGTAAGTAAATGTTTAACGAATGCATAAACTGTTATAGCTGCATTTTCTTAATATTGAGAAAAGATTTTTCTTTAATCTAATTTGGCTGTATTTTTGATAATTAAAGTTTAAAGAATTCATTCTATGAAGCTTATATATACTTTTTTATTTCTTTTTGTATCATCACTAAGTTTTGGACAAATAGACCTTCCGGCTACTAATAATACCGGAGGTATATTAAAAGCCGAACCAGAAAAAACATCTTCTGGTTTTCCTATTCTTAGGGCAGAAGAACCTACTAAAGAAAGTAAATATCTTAGAGAGAAACCAAAAGCAATAGATTTTAGGGAGAAACCAAATAATTTAAAAACAGCAGGAGATGCTGTTAAAGAAAGATGGACAAAGGATAAAGAGGCGCTTGAAAAATATAGAGAAGATCAATACTTAGGAGATTTTAAAACTACCGGGAAGTTCGTAGAATTATATTGTAGAGACCATCAATTTGTAGATGGAGACCAGGTAAATATTTATGTAAACGGAAAATTTATTGAGCGCGTAGTACTAGGCGGTGGTTATCGTCCTGTCCTGGTTAGCCTTGAAAGCGGATTTAATAATATAGAATTTGAAGCTATAAACCAGGGATCTTCGGGGCCGAATACTGCACAGTTAAAAGTTTTGGAAGAAAATGGTAATCTTGTGGCTTCAAAAGAATGGAACCTCTTAACCGGCGCAAAGGCTAGTTTAATAGTAGTTAAAGAATAAGCCTTTACAAAAAAGACCCTTAGATTTTTTCAGTATTAATTTTAGGTTTTAGAATTCATTTAATAACTTTATAAGAAACTGAATCTTATGAAGCGTATATTAATTGCTATAGATTACCATCCGGTTTCTGAAAAAGTTGCTGAAGCCGGCTATAAACTCGCCAGGCAGCTAGATGCCAAAGTTTGTTTACTACACGTGATGGCAAATATAAGTTACTATGGAATAGATTATCCTACTTTTATGGGTTATTCCGGTTACGATGAAATGGCAGTAAATATGGATATTGCTCAGGAAATGCGTGGAGTAGTGGAAGATTTTTTAGAAACCGCAGCAAAACACCTGGAAGATAAAAGTGTAGAAACACATTTGGCAGAAGGGGATGCCGCTACTGCAATTTTAGAATATTCAAAAACATGGAATGCCGATTTGTTGGTTATGGGTACTCATAGTCATTCGGTTTTTGAAAAACTTTTAATGGGAACCGTAGCATCAAATGTATTGGAAAAAACCAAGGTTCCTGTTTTTATGGTGCCCATTAAAAAGAAATAGGCTAAATAATAAATACCACAGAATAGCCCCAAGAGTATTTAATAACGATATATCAAATAAAAAAGCTGTCTAGAAATTTATTTGCCTGAATATTAATTTATTATAGTTAATACTTTTAAATTTCTTAGACAGCCTTTTCGTTCTTATGCGCGAAATTATTCTAAAAAACTTCTGAAGGCTTTTGGCTGCAAATAAGTTCCTGCAGTTCACAAACTATAGCTTCTCCTTTATTCTTATTATACCATAATTGAAGATTTGTTTTAAGCTGATCGTCAATTATATCATATTCTTGCACATAATCATCTACCAGTTTTGTAGCGGCTTTAGAACGCGGCCCCCAATGTGCAATTACTTCCAAGTTTTGATCTATAATAATCAACTTTGGAATTGAGCGGGATCCATAGGTTAAAAAAGAGTCCATAAGTTCTAAGTGCTCATCACGTAACACAATTTTCAAATCAATGTTATCTGAAATGCTTGCTATTTTATTAAAATAGGGCAAACTTTGAGCCGCATCTCCACACCAGGGTTCTGTGATTACCAACCAGGTTTGTTTAGAGCTTAAATCTTTAAAAGATGCTATCTGTTCTTCCGAAAGTTTAATGGTCTTATCAAGACGTTTACTTCGTGAATAATTAAGTTTAGTGTAATTTATTTTATCGGGTGTAATTTCACCGGTCGTTTTTCCCTGGTCTACTAGCCTTTGAAAAAGCTCATTATATTTTTCATAGGAAATTGCCTTATCCAGGGAATCTTGAATTAGTTTTTTCATTCTTACTGATTTTAATATTATTCGGAATTTTACACGATCAACATTTAAATCTTATTCCGGTTTTCTAAAAAATAACTGATATTTATCTCCTTATTTAGTTATTCAAATAAATAAGACTTTGTTTTTAAAATAGTGTTTTCAGCATTATCAAGTGCCTTATTAAAGTCGGGGGTATTTTCCACTACTTTATTTTTTAAAAGCTTTCGGTAATAAGCTATTCCTTCTAAAATATTGTTACAAAATGCTTTCCAATTTTTTAGGGTACGTTTGTCTGGGTTTGGGGTTCTTTGAACCTGTTCTGCAAGATAATCTATGTATAAATCTAATTCTTTCACAAACATATGAGGTCTCTTGCTTTCCTTAATAAGCCCGGAACGCCCATAAATATGATCGGTCATTTCTTTTAAAGTAGAAAGCTTAGAAAAATTGGCAATATTAGGGCTTGGGCAAATAGTTACTGCTTGTTGTTTTTTTAGGAATGGAACTTTGTAATTTAATGGAGCCGCATTACTCAACCCAACACAAAGACATTCTTTGCTAAGTACATCTTCCCGCTGTTGTTGATATTCGTTCTCGGGCAGGTTGCTTTCCTCTAATTGTTTCAGTTTTAGTTTCTGATATTTTTTAGAAGCGGTACAAATAGGTTCTTTTGTGAATTCAGTATTCGAAATCAGGAACTTTTCGGTACAGGGGCTTCCCGGAGCACCTTTTTGAATTCTATTTAACCTTTCGGTTTCTGCGCTGGTTCCTTTTAGGTAGTTAAATCCTACTCCTAATGGCGATGATTGGCTTCTAATAACATCTTTCTCTTTAGAATCAAGCAATAAGCTAAGGGTTTCATCATCTACTGTTGTGGCTTCAGGACAAAGTAAAAATGGCGTTCCCCAGCCTGTGCTGTCTACCTTGTAATGCGTGAACAATAAATTGTTCTCTTCTGAAGTACCAATTCCGCCCTGAACCGTAATCTTAATAGGGTGCGGTTCAGAAAAACCTTCCTGTCCTTTAGCTATAATTGCGGGGTTATATAAACTGAAGAGGCTTTCTTTTAACTCCTCCTTCTTTTCTTTAAATTCATTCAAGATGGGCCCCATTAATAATCCCTGAGTGGCAAAAACATGACCTCCACAGTTTAAACCAGACTCTATTCTGAATTCACTTACCCAAATTCCTTTTTTAGCTAAGTATTTCCCCTGAATAAGTGCCGAGCGATAATCACTAACTTTTATAACAACTTTTTTATCAAATTTACCCCAGCCGGTGGCATCAAACTCTTTAAATTCTTCCATATAATTAAACAACCTTGGGTTTAAGCCTGCAGAGAAAATAATGGCAGAGTTCTTTAATTCGCTAGTCGCATAAGCTCTTAAAGCAGTTAGTGCATCAGAACTGTTTGGAGCTATGGCTTTGTCTTTACCCGGATTGTCTTTATCTACTTTGGTCATTATATTAACCTCTACAGCGCCGGGTACCATTTTCTCTTTTAACTGCTGTTCTAATTTATCTCTTTCTGAAAGATTTTCTGTTTGTAAAAACCTATGAAACATTTTTTTTAACTCACCTGTATCAGGAAGCATTTCAAAATATTTAGTAAGGTCTGAACTTAAATCAAAAGTTGAATTCTTTATCCTTTCAAACTCTGTATTTACCGTGCGTTGTACCAAATTTAGATAATTGGTGATACGTTTAACACGGTAGTCGGTTTCTTTGGTACTAATTGGGGTATAATTTTCACCATATTTTTGCGAGTAATGTTTTCGCATAGTTTCCAATAAATTATCTTCAATTATAGAAATAGCCGAATTAATGCCGTAGCAAGCTACTTTAATTGGAGAATCTATGGAATACGCTAAACCCATAACGGGAATGTGAAAATTATGTGGTAATGATATCTGCATTAGAATTAAATTTTAAGCCGATAAAGGTGTTTAACTTTTTATTCCTAATATATGAGGATAATCATAGATTGATTTATTTCTAAAAATTCCCTTTCTGAATAGAAATTTAATTTATTGACTATCATGCATATATTCTTAAGTACACGTAGAATAAGTTTAGCTCAAAATAAATAGTTGGGAAATTTTTAAATAAATAAATTTTGTGGAGTCTAATTTAATCTAAAATAATAGCCAATAGAATTTAGTATCGTAGGTTAGGCAAGAAGCTATATTTTTCTATAGGCTGGCTGCAATTTTAAACAGTTTTAGAAACTGAGATTAATTTAAAATCTGGTTTTTACTATTAAAACAAAAAACCCCGCAAATTGCGGGGTTTTTTGTTGTGATCGCGCCAGGATTCGAACCTGGGACCGCCTGCTTAGAAGGCAGGTGCTCTATCCAGCTGAGCTACGCGACCGTTTTTGCGGTTGCAAAGATAAGCCTCTTTTTAAATAAAACAAGCTTATTTCAATTAAAAATTATTTTTTTTCTTGAAACTTATTTTCAGATCGGTTTTAATCTTTCTTTAACTTAATTTCTATTTTGAAAGTTTTTCTAAATTATATCATTAATTTAGCTCCGATAAAATTTTAAAGAGTCCAACTAGAAACTATAACCTGCTTTATGCCTCAGTATACAGAATTAATAAATCGGGTTTTAAAATTGCGCTTTTTATCAGCAAACCTTAATTACAGTCTCTAATTGTGTATGGAGTTTCAGTTTACGATTATTGTCCCGGTTTACAATGAAAAAGAAAGTCTACCCAGGCTTTTTGAATATTTAAAAAAGTATTTAAAATCTGCTTCCCTTAAGTCATGTGTATTATTAGTAGACGATGGTTCTAGCGACGGTAGCGCTTCGTTTATAGAAAAATTTTGCTTGGAGAATAAAGATTTTAGTTGTCTTTTGTTTGATAAAAATTACGGAAAAGGTGCTGCCTTAAAAGCCGCATTCGATGATACTAAAACCCGCTTACTTGGATACCTGGATGCTGACTTACAAACCCATCCTGAAGATTTTGAATTGCTCTTGCCTTATATTGAGGATTATGGTTTGGTGACCGGGTGGCGAAAAAACAGAAAGGATACTTTAATAAAGCGTTTTTCTTCTAAAACCGGTAATGCCGTAAGAATATTTTTCACTAAAGACAATATTCACGACACGGGTTGTCCATTAAAAATTATGCATACAGCTTACGCTAAAAAGATCCCTATGTTTAGGGGTTTACAACGCTTCTTACCGGCCATGATATTGTTACAGCAAAAAGAAATTAAAGAAGTGGTAATAAACCACTATCCCAGGATGGAAGGCTATTCAAAATATAATTTTAAAAATAGGTTCCTGGGTCCTTTAATAGATTGCTTTGCCTATGTTTGGATAAAAAAATCTTATATAGACTATAGTATAAAAGCGAAACATGGATAGTTCGCTACCGGTTTATGTGATAGGATTTATTGCCCAGCTCCTGTTTTCCTCAAGGATGATTATGCAATGGATACTTTCTGAAAAACAAAAAAAGGTTCTTACACCCATTCTTTTTTGGGAATTAAGCCTATTAGGAGCCTTCCTTTTATTTGTTTATGGATATGCCAGAAGTGATTTTGCAATTATGCTTGGCCAAAGTATTACGTACTTCGTTTATATTAGAAACTTACAGTTTCAGGGGCAATGGGTTAAACTTCACAGGTTTATAAGGTTTTTAATTTTTGCTTTTCCTATAATATTAGTGGCTTATAGTTTTTTTAATAATGAATACGATCTTCAAAAACTATTTCAAAATGAGGCTATTTCGCCGTGGTTGCTGATTCTAGGTATTATCGCGCAAATAATTTTTACCCTGCGATTTTTGTACCAATGGTTTTATTCAGAAAAACAAAAAAAATCTACCTTGCCACTGGGTTTTTGGTGGCTAAGCCTTGCAGGCTCTTCTTTAATTTTAATTTATGCCATTTTTAGAAAAGATCCTGTTTTACTTATTGGGCATCTATTTGGGATCTTAATGTATATCAGAAATATTATAATTCATCATAATGAAGTTAGAGAATAAATATCTAGTGCTCCTAATTCTGGTTTGTATTGCCGTATTTTTTGTAAACCTGGATGCGATCTATATCAATATAATGGAAGCGCGAAATTTTATAACCGCCCGGGAAATGCTGCAGGATAATAACTGGATCTTTACCACCATGAATGCCGAGCCACGTTATGAAAAACCACCGTTGCCAACCTGGCTTACTGCTATTTCTATGTCTATATTTGGAATGGAAGGGCTCTTTGGTTTAAGGCTTCCTTCTGCTATTATGGGTTTAGTATTAGTAGTGTTTATTTATAAATTCCTATTAAAAATTTCTAAGAATATTCAATTATCCTTTTTGGCAGGATTAATTGCTGCTACTTCATTTTATATTGTCTATTCCAGTAGGGATGGACAATGGGATATTCACACGCATAGCTTTATGATGCTAGCTATATTCTTTCTGTATAAATTATATAATACTACAAAAAACTGGTATCTCCTCGCCACCATTAGCGGCCTTTTTATAGCTTGCTCTATTTTGAGTAAGGGCCCGGTTTCTATTTATGCCTTATTTCTTCCTTTTTTAATCGCTTATGGGGTTATTTATAAGTTTAAGGGAACTAAAGAACGTTGGAAGTCTTTAGTGCTTTTAACCGCTACCGCTTTAATATTTGGCGGTTGGTGGAATCTTTATGTTTATATGTTTGATACCCATGCAGTTTCTGAAATTACCAGCCAGGAAACTGGAAGATGGCTAAACTATAACGTTAGGCCGTTTTATTATTATTGGAGTTTTGTTATACAAAGCGGATTATGGACTATTCCTGCTTTTGTAGCCTTGCTTTATCCTTATTTAAAAGATAAAGTTAGCAATAAGAAGGCTTATAAATTTACTTTATTATGGACGCTGGCTTCGGTTTTTCTTCTGTCTGTAATTCCAGAAAAAAAATCTCGGTACCTTCTTCCTGTACTTATTCCAATGGCGATGAATACCGCTTTTTATATAGAATATCTATTTTATAATTGGAGAAGTATAAAAAATAAAGAAGCTACTGTAGTCTATGTTCATTTTGGAATTTTTGCTTTGGTAGGTTGCATTTTTCCTATTGCCGCATATTTTTATTTCGAATCTTTTATGCAGAATATTCTTTACTGGTACATACTAAGTTCAATTTTCCTTTTTAGTATTGGGTTTCTAATGTTTAGATATTTACTATTGAAAAAGATAAAACCCGTATTCTACTTAAGCATTTTTTTCTTGATAAGCGTTGTGTGGTTTGGTTTACCAATGGCAGATAAGATAAATATAAACCCGGCGTACAATAGTGCCTCAACTATAGATAGTCATCTAAAAAAATATAATGCAAAAGTATATGAATTCAATACATTTGCTCCTGAAATAATCTGGGACTATGGAAAACCTATTACCGTGTTAACCCAGGAAGGGGAGGTGAAGATTCCGGAAGGCAATAAATTTTTAGTATTAACCGAAGCTCGCTTAAGTGATAGTTTACAGCAGGTTTTTAAGCTTTATAAAACTACAAAAATAGACAGTGTAGATATGAACCCTGTAGGCACCAAACATAAACGAAGGTTATACCGCGAATTGTATTTAATAGAAAAGCAAAATATAGATTCGCTACCTTCACAATAAGCCTATTATTTTTGGGTTATACTAATCTAAAGAAGTCACTATATTTTTTAACACGCCAATATTTCAGTATATTGAGGCGATTTTAAACTAACCAAATAATGCTCGATTATCCAATTAAATTTACCCCAATTCTAAAAGAAAAAATATGGGGTGGTAACAAATTAAAAAACAATCTTAATAAAGAAACAACCCAGAGCAACCTGGGCGAAAGTTGGGAAATTTCTGGTGTACCGGGAGATATATCTGTAGTAGCCAATGGAAAGCTTAAAGGTTCTTCTTTAAAAGACCTTTTAAATGATTACAAAGCTAAAATTGTAGGTGAAAAAATTTACAAAGAATTTGATAACGATTTTCCTTTGTTAATTAAGTTTATAGATGCAAAAACAGAGCTTTCAGTACAATTGCATCCTAATGATGAGCTCGCCCAACAACGCCATAATTCTTTTGGAAAAACCGAAATGTGGTATATTATGCAGGCCGATAAGGGAGCAAAAATTAATGTAGGCTTTAAGGAAAGCATTTCTAAAGAAGATTATATTTCCAGGTTAGAAGAAGGTAAGATCGTAGAATTGCTAAACTTTGAAGAAGTAAAAAAAGGAGATAGTTTCTTTATTAATACGGGTAAAGTTCACGCAATAGGAGCAGGGGTGCTTTTGGCCGAAATCCAGCAAACTTCTGATGTAACTTATAGAATTTACGATTGGGATCGTACAGATGATGAGGGTAATTCTAGAGAACTCCATACAGCATTAGCTATAGATGCTATAGATTTTGAAAAGAAAGACGATTTTAAACTTAACTATACAAGAGCTGCCAATACTTCTTCTGAAGTGGCGAGCTGTAAATATTTTACAACTAATTATTTACCTGTAAAAGGTAATATTCAGAAAGATTACAGTAACCTGGATTCTTTTGTTATTTATATGTGTGTTGGTGGGAGTGGAGAAATTTCAGTAAACGGTAATTCAGAAAATATTAAGCAGGGAGAAACCATGCTTATTCCGGCCGAAAATAAACAGGTAGAAATTTCAGCTAAAAATTGTGAACTTTTAGAAGTGTATATTAAATAAAAAAGGCTCTCTGAGTAAGGTTTCTTATTATATATAAATAATATTGAGTTTCTCAGAAAGCCTATAGGAAATTACCTCGGGGTTTTACCCTTTGGCGATATCAATAAAATCCTGTTAGTTAATTCTGCAGGATTTTTTCTATTTCATCCAATTCATTTTTATTGAATTCCAGATTTTCCAAAGTATTAATATTCTCTTGTAACTGCTCAACTTTACTAGCTCCAACCAATACAGAGGTTACCCTTTTATCTTTTAGTAACCAGGCAACCGCCATTTGCGCTAAAGTTTGCTTTCTGGCTTGGGCTACTTCGTTCAACTTTTGTACTTTATCTATTATTTCGGGAGTGATATGCGATTCATCTAAATAACTTCCCTGGGTTGCTGCCCGGCTATCTTTTGGAATTCCATTTAAATATTTATTGGTTAGTATGCCTTGTTCTAGTGGAGAAAATACTATACTGCCAATTCCTTCCCGTTGTAGTGTATTTAATAATCCATCTTCTACCCAACGATCCATCATATTATACCTTGGTTGATGAATAAGAAAAGGCGTTCCTTGATCTTTAAGAATTTTGGAAGCCCTGGCTGTATCCTTTGCAGAATATTGAGAAATCCCTACATAAAGTGCCTTACCCTGCCTTACAATTTGATCTAAAGCCCCCATAGTTTCTTCCAAAGGTGTATCGGGATCTGGGCGGTGATGATAGAATATATCTACATAGTCTAAGCCCATTCTTTGTAGCGATTGGTCTAGGCTGGCAATAAGATATTTTCTGGAGCCAAAATCGCCATATGGCCCGGGCCACATATCCCAACCTGCTTTGGTGGAAATAATTAACTCATCGCGGTATTGTTTAAAATCTTCAGCGAATATTTTACCGAAGTTTTTTTCGGCAGAACCGTAGGGTGGGCCATAATTATTAGCTAAATCAAAATGTGTAATTCCATTATCAAAACCGGTTCTTAAAAGCTTTCTGGAGTTTTGAAAATTGTCTTTATCTCCGAAATTATGCCATAAACCCAAAGAGAGTAGGGGAAGTTTGATGCCGCTTTTTCCGCAACGGCGGTATTGCATTTTTTCATAACGGTCTTCAGCAGCTTTATACTGATTCATAAGCTTTAATTATTAATGATTTAAGGCTTTGCAATTTAGTTCTGGCTGTTTATCTATATATGCCACTCGAGGTAGGTAACTCAACCTAAAATTGCAAACCTATTTTTAAATGACATTAAAATTAAGAATTTTCAGTTTAAATATACTTTTAGCTTTATTTTGAACAAAAGTTATTTGTGCAAAGTAAGACCCCATTTATAAGATAAGCTTTATAAAATCCGTTGATTTAGTTACTTGAAAATTTAACCAGCTTAAAAACTACCAAGGGCTATGTCTACCATTCTGCTAAAGCTTTGTTCCCTTTCTTTTGCCGGTAAATGTTCTCCGGTAACCAAAGAATCAGAAATAGTGAGCACCGAAAGTGCCTGTACCTTATGTTTTGCCGCAACAGTGTAAAGTCCGGCGCTTTCCATTTCTACACACAAAACACCATAATCTGCCCATTTTTTATAGGTTAGCTCATTTTCTTCATAAAATACATCAGACGACAACACATTACCTGATCTAACCGGTATATTATTATCTTTAGCGTATTTAACTGCATTTAAAAACAATTGAGCGTCTGCCGTAGGCGCGAAATCGGCGTATTCAAATCTTGCTTTATTAAAGCTGGAATTAGAAGATGCAGACATTGCCAGAACAACATCATTCACTTTTAGATTTTTTTGGTAGGAGCCGGCAGAACCCACCCGAATTAGTTTTTTTGCTCCGTATTCTGTAATTAATTCTGTTGCATAAATCAATGCAGAGGGAATACCCATTCCCGTTGCCTGTACAGAAATTCTTTCGCCTTTAAAGGTGCCGGTATATCCAAACATGCCCCGAACTTTATTGTAACAAACAGCATTTTCAAGGAAATTTTCCGCAATCCATTTAGCTCTTAATGGATCTCCCGGAAGTAATATTTTTTCTGAAATCTCACCTTTTTTAGCCTCTATATGTACGCTCATTCTAGTTTTTTTCTGAAATTACTAAATTAACACCTGAAGATGTTCCCAGCCTGGACACCCCTAATTCTATATATTTTATAGCAGTTTCTCGATCTTTAATTCCACCTGAGGCTTTTACTTTCATTTTGTCGCCTGCAATTTGCTTCATAAGCTGTACATCTTCAAAAGTAGCCCCAGCGGTACCGAAACCAGTAGAAGTCTTCACAAAATCTGCCCTGCCTTTTAAAGCAGCTAAACAGGCAGCTTTTTTTTCAGCATCGTTTAAATAACAAGTTTCAATAATTACTTTTAGAATTTTAGAACCTATAGCTTTTTTAATTTCAGCAATTTCGTTCCAAATATATTCCGTATTTCCGGTTTTTAAAATGCCAATATTAATCACCATATCAACTTCATCGGCTCCTTTGGCAATCGCATCTTGGGCTTCAAACACTTTAGCATCTGTAGTCATAGCACCTAGTGGAAAACCTACTACCGTAGCTATCTTTACATTAGAGGTTTTCAAAATAGATTTAGCCAGTTTTAGGTAGGAGGGAGGAATACAAATAGCGATAAATTGATTTGCCACAGCCTCCATACATAGCTTTTCAATATCTTCAGGCTTTGCTGTAGGCTTTAAGAGGGTATGATCTATATATTGATTTAGTTGCATTATACTATTTTAGGATTTACAAATTTATAACTTTCTGGTAGATGTAATTTATGATTGTTCTCAGGTTTTGGAGTATGTATATTTAATGAATTTTGTTATTTTTTGATAATAAAAATTTCATTTTGTATCTTTTTTTGTTTTATTATTGTATTTTACAAAAAAAAATTAAACATCTATTTATCTTTAGAAACTAAATTATTTTTAAACTTGATTTAAATTCAGCTATAATCTAAATATTTCGCGTATCGGGATGAGATATTTTTTTATAAATTCTAATAATGCATAAAAATTACCTTTTTTTCTTCTTCTATTTTGTTTTCCTTTATTCTACTTTTTCTCAAGCATATTCGAAAGAAAAAATTTATGCCTGGCATGATCAAAATTTGGAAGTACAGAATACCAGGCTATTCCAGGGAATAGAGTATGTAGAAACCGATAGGGTAATTAATGATTTACATAAGTTTTTTGAAACAAATGAGTTTCAAAAGGGAAGCATTACTTATGGCGGTCAAACCTATTACGACATTCCCTTAAAATATAATATCTACAACGACGTATTATTGGTTAACCTCCAACAGAACTTAAAAAATTATATTTTTCAACTTATTGATAATAAAGTAGAACAGTTTAAGATCAATGAGACCCGTTTTCGATATTTAAAATCAAGTGAAAATTCAGATATAGAAGGTTTTTATGAAGTTATAAACGAAGAAGGAGCATTCAAAGTCTTCAAAAAACATCTCAAGAGCAGGATGGAAAAAAGAGACAAGCAGATAGCCTATAGTGAATTTAAATCGGTAGGCTCCAATTATATCTTTCAGTTCAAAAACAAATACTTCGAGTTGAATAATAGTAAGGATCTTTTAACTGAGCTTCAATTACATAAAAATAAGATAAAATCTTTTTACAGGAAATACAGAAGGCAAAGGCGAAATTCTCCTGATGTTTTTATGAAGAATCTGGCCAACGAAATAAACACTCTTATTTCTTCTACCACAAACCAAATTAAAGAATGAGAAAATATCTACTCCTTTTTATTTTAATGTCTTTCTTTCTTTCTAATGCACAAACAATAGATCCTGGAATATCACTTAATTTTGACAATAAGCAAATACCCGAAATTTTAATCGAGATTGAGAAGAAAACCAATTATCAATTCTTTTATGATGAAGATTGGTTTGGATTGTCTAAATTTTCTGGCGACTATGCCAACACCAAACTAACGGAGATATTAGAAGACTTATTTAAAACTACTAATATCAATTTCTTTATTAAAGGAGATCGTATTATTTTAACTCAAGGTAGCATTATTTATGATAGATTACCACAGGGCTTTTTAAATATAAAAACGAAGAAAGGCAATAATGGAGTAGAAAATAAAAATGTAGATCCTGTATTTTATAGCCAAAATCAAGAGCAAACTGATGTGGTTGAAACTATTTTAATCGGAAAAGAAAATAGACAATCTAATAAAAGCACCTACAAACTAAAAGGCAGGATTATTTCAAAAAAAGGAGAACCAATTTCTGGATTAAATATTTTGATACCTAACCAAAACAAGGGAACAATTACAGATTTTGATGGTAATTACGAGATATGGCTTTCTAAGGGAATAAATATTTTTGAAACACAAGCTCTTGGAGTAGAGAAAGTAAAAAAGCGTCTTGTAGTTTATAATGATGGAATTTTAAATCTGGAACTGGAAGAAAGTTTTGAGGAACTCGGGGAGGTGCTGGTTGAAGCCAATGCGAGAGATAATATTAGAACAGCACTTACCGGAGTAGAAAAAATTGATGTAGCGCAAATTAAGAATATTCCACTGGTTTTGGGTGAAAGAGATATTTTAAAAGTCGCTACTACCTTACCAGGTATTACTACAGCAGGAGAGGGAGCCAGTGGCTATAATGTAAGGGGTGGCAAAACAGACCAGAATCTAATACTATTAGATGAAGGAGTAATATACAACCCAACCCATTTCTTCGGGATATTTTCGGGATTAAATCCCTTTACAACAGGAGATGTAAGTATTTACAAAGGAAGTATCCCAGCAGAGTACGGAGGCCGCTTATCGTCAGTTTTTGATATAAACACTAAAGATGCAAATAAAAAGGATTTTGCCGGAGAGGTGTCTATAGGACCGGTAACAGGTAATTTAAGCCTGGAAATACCCATCGTTGAAGATAAATCCAGTTTACTAATAGGGGCAAGAGGCACTTATTCAGATTGGATTTTAAAGTTACTGGAAGAAGAGTCCCTAAAAGATAGTCAAGCTTCATTTTATGATGTAGTAGCTAAATACAATCATAAATTTGGTAATACAGATGAGCTAAATATTAGTGGGTACTACAGTAATGATGTTTTTAGTATTACTTCAGATTCCTTATTTAATTATACAAATAAAATGTTAACCCTTTCCTATCGCAAATATTTTAATGAAAAGCATCAGGGAGAAATAGTGCTAACAAATAGTAATTATGATTTTAATTTAGATTATGAAAGTGATTTTAACAACGATTTTAAATCTGGTTACAGCATCAATGAGTCTGAAGTCAAATTGAAGATGAAATATTTTCATAATAATTCTCATACCATAAATTACGGTATAAGTGGGAAATATTATAAGGTATCTCCTGGAGAAATTAAGGCTACAAGTACAGAGTCTTTAATAGAAAGTCTTAGTATTCCAGACGAGAGAGCTTTAGAAGCTGCTATTTATATAGAAGATAGCTTTGAAGTAACTGAAAAACTTTTGTTAAATGCAGGCCTTAGATATTCCTTTTATAGTGTGTTTGGTCCAGCTCAAATTACTATGTACGAAGAGAATTTACCCTTAAATAGCAATACTGCTACCGGAGTAGAAAATTATGATAAGGGAGAAATAATAGAAACCTACAATGGACCCGAGTTTAGAGTCTCTGGCCGTTATTTTATAACCCCAACATTTTCTACAAAATTAAGTTATAATAATACCTATCAATATATTCACACCCTATCTAACAATACTACAGCTGCTCCAACAGATACTTACAAGCTTTCAGATTTATATATAAAACCACAAAAAGCCAACCAATTTGGTTTGGGTTTTTTTAAAAATTTAGAGAATAATACTTATGAACTTAGCCTGGAAACTTATTATAAACAATCAGATAATATTTTAGACTATAAAATTGGTGCTAACTTGTTTTTAAATGAAAATATTGAAACTGAAGTTTTACAGGGTGAAGGTGAAGCCTATGGAGTAGAATTTTTAGTTCGAAAAAACAAAGGAAGATTAAATGGACACTTGGGGTATACCTACTCCCGGTCTTTCATAAAATTAGCAGGAAAT
Organism: Salegentibacter maritimus; assembly: GCF_016236975.1. Lineage (NCBI taxonomy): Bacteria > Pseudomonadati > Bacteroidota > Flavobacteriia > Flavobacteriales > Flavobacteriaceae > Salegentibacter > Salegentibacter maritimus. Next base: position 100,133 of record NZ_JAEHNY010000002.1, on the reverse strand, counting down.
TATCAGGAAGAAACCGTGAATAACGGGAATTTTTTCCCTAGTAATTTTGATAAGCCACACGATTTTAGTGCAATATTGAACTATAAACTCACAAAGCGCTTTAGTTTTTCAGCCAATTTCATTTACCAAACGGGAAGACCAGTTACTTATCCAATAGGAAAATATAACTTTAATAATTCAGAGTATGTATTGTATAGTGACAGAAACCAATTTAGAATACCGGATTATTACAGGTTAGATTTAAGTTTTAATGTAGAAGGAAACCATAAGATTCAAAAGTTTGCCCATAGCTTCTGGAATATTTCTGTATATAATGTTTTGGGAAGAAATAATCCTTATGCTGTATTTTTTGTCACTGACAATGGTGAAGTAAAAGCTTATCAAAGCTCAATTTTTTCTATTCCGATACCTACAATAACCTATAATTTTAGATTTTAATAGTAATGAAGTTGATGAGATATATTCTAAAGTATAAAAAGCGTTTTTTTATTGTTATCCCTTTAATGGTAATATTATCCTGTATTGAGGAAATTCCACTAGAATCTGATGGTTTTGAGGAGGCCCTAGTAATAGAAGGTACTGTAACTAATGAGGTTAAACACCATGAAATCAGGCTATCGAAGGTATTTGCTATAGATAGTACAGGTCCCAAACCATTAACGGGTGCCAATGTGAGCCTAAGCGGTAATAAAGAATATGTTTTTGAGGAAGCCGAACCTGGAGTATATATATCATTAGATAGTTTTGCAGCGCAACCGGCAATAGAGTACGAATTGAATATTCTTGTAAACAATAAAGAATATAAGTCGCAATCTATGCAACTTCCTGGAAATAGTAAGATTGGTAAATTACAAGCCAATAGAATTGATTATGGTGGTGAAAATGGAGTAGCAGTCACATTAAATAACCAAAATATTGACCAAACTGCCAATTATTACAGGTATGAATATGTAGAGACTTTTAAATTCAATTCAAATTATAAGAAAGTAAAAGATTTAATTATTGTTAATGAGGAGCCCATAGAAGTACCTAAACAAAAAGAAGAATATACTTGCTATCAAACAAATAAATCTCAGGAAATCATACTTGCAAATACCAACTCTCTTTCAGAAGACGCTGTAAATAATTTACTTATAAAATTTATAAGTTCAGATAGCCCAATCTTATCTAATAGGTACAGTATTCTTGTAAAACAATACGTAATAAGTAGAGAGGCTTATACTTATTATGAGATTTTAGAGGAATTATCGGGTTTAGAAAATGTTTTTACTCAAAGTCAGCCTGGTTTTTTTGCCGGGAATATTTCGAATATTAATAAACCAGAAGAAAAAGTAATTGGATACTTTGACATTTCATCGGTATCCACAAAAAGAGTTTACTTCAATTACGAAGATTTTTATGATGCTAATAGTATAAAGCCAAGGTTTGTATCGTTTGCGCAGTGTGAAGTCACTACGCCTAGCACTTCAACCTTAATAGCTCAATTAGAGCAAGGTATTGTAAGATGGTCTGGAGTAACACCAACGGGAGCATTTATGGTGGTACCAACCCGATGTGTGGACTGTACAGTTTTTGGATCTAATAAGAAACCAGAATTTTGGGAAGATTAATTACAAAGTAAAAGAATGTTTAAAAAGATTTTTATAGTATTTATAGCTTGCATTTGGCTTAAATCGTCTTATGCGCAAAGCGTCCTAAATGAAGAATTCTTTCAAAAAGAAATTCCTGCAGAACAGGTTTTCCTTCATCTTAATAGCAGTTTATTATTTAGTGGGGAAAAATTACTTTACAAGTTTTATGCAGTTAATGCAGAAACCCAAATGCTTAGTAGCCTAAGTAAGGTTGGATGGGTATTATTAGTAAATTCAGATAAAGAGGTAGTATTTAAGCATCAATTAAATTTGAAGCAAGGTCAATCTTATTCAGATTTTTTCATTCCTTCTGACTTGAAATCTGGAGGATACAAAATTCTGGCTTATACATCCTGGATGCTAAACGCTGAAAATAATTACTTTCAGCAGGACATTCATATTTTAAACCCTTACCAAAAGGATAATGAAGGTATTATTGTCAAAGATATTCCCGTTTCTAGTTCAGGAGAGCTTAAAAAAGAAGGAATTGCTGATTTGGGACTGAACTCGAATAAAAATTTATATTCCACCCGGGAAAAAGTTATTTTGAACTTTGAAAATAAAACAGATGTATTTGCAAATCTTTCTGTTTCGGTAAGAAGAATAGATAGTTTTAATAAACCGAAGTTACTAAGCAGCACAAATTTTAATAATTTGTATAAAGCTATAAAATGGGAAACACCTAAAGATTTAATCTTTCCCGAAATAAGAGGAGTACTTATTAAAGGAAAGGTTAGTAGCCAGGATAACTTAGAGTTTAAATCTAAAGAAATAATAATTTCCTTTCCTGGGGAGGAAAGCCAGGTAAATATCGTTTCTATAGACAGCAAGAACGAGTTTAGTTTTATAATTAATAACAATCTTAGAACTAATGAGTTATTGCTGCAATTAAAAGATTATTTTCAAAATGATTATAAAATAGAGTTATTACCGACTCCTCAACCAGATCTCTCTTTTTTAGATTTTAGTAAACCGGTGATTCAAACAGGTCTCAAAGATTATATTATAGAAAAAAGTACAAATAATCAGATTGAAAATGCCTATGCCGCTATAAAATCAGATAGAACGTTTTTCCCTGAGCCTGAAGGTTATTTTTTTAATCAGGAGCTGCTTAAGTATAATTTAGATGATTACACAAGGTTTTCAAGTATTATTGAAACTTTTGTTGAAGTTATAGAGTTTGGTAGGGTTAAGAAAAAGGCCGACGGTTCGTATAATATTATGGTAAGAAATAAAAATGCCAATGGAGAATTTACATTACCTGCCTTATTGATTGTTGATGGGGTAGTGGTTCAGGATCATGATAAATTAATTTCTTTTGAAGCTGAACGCATTAAAACTATTGGACTATTAAGGAGTAAGTATTTTTTTGGTCCAGCGGTCTATGAAGGTGTGGTAGTGGTGGAAACTAAAGAAGGTGATTTCCCTCAAGTGTTTAAAGAAGATTTTATGGAAGCAACAAATATTATTACAGCTCAAAATACTAAAAAGTATTATAATCCGAATTATGGTAATGAAGATTTAATTCGAATCCCGGATTACAGATATCAATTATTGTGGGAACCATCCTTTAATTTGGCTAAAAAAGATAAAGAAGTAAGTTTCTATACTTCAGACATGATGGGAGATTTTGAAATTATTGTAGAAGGATTTACAGGTAAAGGTAAGCCCGTATCATTAAAAAAAGTTTTTAAAGTAGCTGAATAAAAGTTGCCTTAAAGATTATTCCTCTTTGTGAGTGTAATCTTCGTAACAATCTTCAAAGGTTTTATCAGTTTTAAAACTATCAGTTAGCACCTTATAAACAGTGAAAATTAATAATGCCTGACCTGCAATAGTCAAGTAAAAAATTAAACGAAAATCGATATTAAAATATACCAATGCAGTAACAACCACTAATAAAATACTGGTGATAATTAAATATGTGATACCATTGAGCCTCATAATCAATAATTTACAAAAAACAACTCAAGTTTTATCTTAAATATTAGATAAAAAAAATGCTTTTGGTAACGCCAAATGGGTATAAGATGCTGGTGCTATTTTAAGATAGAATAGCCAGATATCAATTTGTTAGTACAATTTTAAATAGCGAATCTAAAATTCTTCACATTTTTCAAGAAAAAAGGGAATAATACTGGAATATTGCCGAGAAATTTAAATCACAAAAGACGTTTTAAAATTACTATACTGTGCTAAATTTAGCAAGGTGAACAAATTAAAATTACAATTAACAAATTGGCGTTCTTATACAAGAATTCTAATTTTCACTTATTCACAAAGATGAAAATGAGGAAATTTCCCGATTTCTTTTTCAGATTGGGCTTTTTTCTAAAAAATTATGTTGAGATTGAAAAATTGTTGCTTTTATTGGGCTATACTATAGTAGTTTTAGCCTTTTCTAAGTAATATATTATGCAACCACCTGCGCATAGCATTAAAGAATGTACATTGATTTAACCCTATAACAGTTATGATTTTTTAAAAATTGGACTGCTAATGGAAGAATAAAACAGTTATTACTTTCAAAGTTTGCCTGATAGATTAATCAATTGTCTCAATTGAAACGTCATTCGATAACTTCAATGTATTTATTTTATCATTCAGATTTATTAGTTGCGTTGATAATTTAGCTATTGTATTAGCCTTTTCGGCATTAGAATTTTCAAGTTGAATAATTCTATTATTTAATTTATTTTCAGGTAAAAGCCATTCTCTCAATACTGGTACAATTGATATAAAAGCAAAGATGAGGGCTAGATAAGTCAACTTCTTAGATGTAATGTACTGCTTATGAGCCGTCTGAGATTGTTCGACTGTAACATTTTTCAGAAAATCTAAGATTTCGTTCTGCTTTTCAATTTGCTTTTCCGTTAATTCTTCTTGTGATACAATGTCCTCGGGAGTATAATTTGGAAAACCGATTTCAGGAACTTCTATTTTAGGGAATTTTAAATTTTCAAAGTTAATTTTTTCCTTTCCGAAGAACCATGAATTTTCACCTTTTACAGCCATACTATTTTATAATTTTAAAAGTTTGTAAATATTGTAATCCATTACCATTTAGCGATCTCTATAATTACCATACAGGATAATATCAGAAATTATATACCGCAATTTATCTTTAAGATCATAATCTATATTTAATTCTTCCGCTTTATTGCACATTTCTAAAAGCTTTTGAAAATTATTTATCTCGTTATCTATTTTACGACTAAAAATGTCAGAAAGCCTTTTAATGAGTTTAAAATTACTTCTTGGGGAGTCTATTTTAGCAAGAATCTTCATCCTCAGTTCATCGGGATATTTTATTGTCCGTACTTCTTGGAGTTCTTTAATAAAGTTATCCGTTGTGTTAAGAATATTATCCAAATCCGTCAAGGAAGCAAAAACATTTTGAGGTTTTGTATTATGATTTATGATTAAAGAATTATTTTCAATGATGGAATCTTTCTTTGGAATTAGAAAAAAGCCTGTAGAATCTTTTTGTATCACGTTTATCACATTTACAAAATTTAAAGAACCTGTTCCTAAGTCATTTGTTGTTATTTTTACTGCTGTTGAAACCTTACCAAACTTGCCTGCGTCCTTCGTATGTTTCTCTGCAGCAATTATCTCTAATTTTGATTCACTGACGGCAGCACTCTTTATTTTATATTCAATACCGGGATTAGCTTTCATATTTTTATAAAGACTCAGCATACCTATCACAAAAGTAAAATCAATTCCATATTCATAATAACGAGTAGATGTTATACCCCGGAGATAGGTAACCTTCTCATTTTCTACTAAGCGGTAACTTTTCTCTTTGTTGTACCCGTCACTATTTTTTGCCATTTCTTTAAAGTATTGAACATTATAATTCGCAAGTGAAGCTTGGCCTATCTTAAAAAGATTATTTGCATATTTAGTCATAGCATATTCATCTAAAAAAGTATTTTTAGAGTCATAAAGAGCTATAGTTTTCAAGTCTTTTTTAATTTCATCGGAAAGTTTATATTCTTCAAAATTGAAAATTATATTGGTATCCGAACTTCCTGAAATTGCTTCTTCGAAAACATTTATGTCCTTCGTTTCTGCTGTTATTTTATAACGATGATAATTGGTTAGAAAATGATGAATCTTCTTATAAATCAAATCAATGAATGTTATAGAGATATATTCGTTTTTAATGTTTTCAACATCAAAAATTTCATATATTTCATTCCTATAGGGATGATCTTCAATTAGAGTACAAAGCTTCTCTATTTTAATTTTACCTGAGCTGTTATCCGCATCAAGATCTACTTGTGTTTGCTTAAATTTATCTTCCATATTTTATATTTTAAAAGTTTATAATTTTTAAAATCTATCTACAGATATGTTCTGGAGATAGATTACTGCTAATTATTTATTTTCATTACTATCATTTCTGTTGCTTCTTATGTGAGGTTTCACTTTTATCGCTTTTCCCCCAACAGTTTTGGTATGACCAGGAATCCTGTTGAATTTTCTGCCTTCTGAATCTTTTGCCATTATTAACACCTCTTTTCTTAATTGTTTTTCTAAAAAATTAATCTTCATAGGTATATGCTCATAAAATTTTATATTTTGCCATTACACTTGGAAAAATTAAAATTAGAGTTGATTACGCCCTACAGTTATATATGCTCACCACTTTTATTTTTTTTCCATGTATGAATGGATATTTTTAAACATTAATGAGCATATTCAATTGAACTATGGCTGTAGCGACTAAAAAAGAAATTTTAGAACATCTTAATTCTATCGATTTAAATGAACTTTTAGATAGAATGGAAGATTATGTTCGTGGACGATTTTACAATAAATCGGAAAAGGTTAGAGAAGGATTAGATTATTTGGACTTCTGCTACAATGTACTGACCAAGGCTTGTTCCGGCATTCGAAATTGGGATAAAGAAAAAGTAAATTTTGAAAATTTTGTTTTTGGATGTTTAAGAAGTGATCTTTATAATTTCTTCAGGAAGTTGCCTAAAAGTGAGAGTAAATTTTCAAATGAAAAATTGGAAGAAAATGATAATGAAACTTACCTAATCGAAATAGATGAGTATATTGAAATAGATGAAATGGGAGTAGAAGACCCTTCTCAGACTATCGATTTTGACCAAGTTTCTAAAGATGCTCTAGCTTCAATTCATGAGCAAGGAGGAGATGAATTAGAAATACAACTTTTTGAATGTTGGCTCGCTGGTTATTATAAGCCTCGAGAAATTGCCGAATTGTGTGGGACAGATGCAAGAACAATAAATGCGGCGGTAAAAAGGCTTTCTAGAAAAACTATTAAACTTAAAGAACAATGGATAAGCTTAAAGAAAAAATAAATAAGGGTATTACAGAAAGTTACCTTAATAGTGATATTGAAGATGTAAGGGAAAGTTTATCTAATTATGGCGTTGATTTAGATAAAAATGCGAAACGACAGAACAAATTAATAAAACAATTAAAATTCAAGCTTCGTTCATCTTTAAATGAAGAAAAATATGATTTGTTACTTAACAAAGCTACTGAGTCCTTTCAAGATGCTATAGACAAAGGCCTGGAAAAACCCGTAGCATATTTGAATTCTTTAATAAGGGAAAATAGAGTAAGAGTTCAGTATAATAAACTTGAAAAATTAAGTACTGATGAAATTAAAGAAATTATAAAAGATCAAAATCTAATTGAAATAATTGAATTACTTGAAAACGAACAATCGAGGAAAAAATAAGGCTACAGAAATTTTAGAAGAAATCGGTTTTGATGATGTAACCGAATTATCCAATCAAGAATTGGTTAATGGCTTTGGGATCATATTTATATCAGAACCTCTTGATAATGCAGATGGAAAAATTATTAGAGGAAGAACTAACACTATAATTAAAGTCAATTCCTCAATTCCATATCCAGAAAAGATACGATTTGTTATAGCCCATGAATTAGGTCATTATTTTTTACACGAAAAAATGGAAATTCATTCAGATAATGTAAAAACTCTAAATTGGTTCAAAATAGAAAATCAAGCAAAAAGGGGCTTACAAGAATTTGAAGCTAATGATTTCGCCTCCGAATTACTAATGCCGGAAAAAAGTTTTAAAGAATTTATTACTGGAAAATTTTTTTCGCCATCATTGATAAAAGAAATTTCCAATAGATTTGGTACGAGTTTGACATCAGTTATTTATCGATTAATTTCTTTAGATATTAATCCTTTGCTAGTAGTATTTATAACAGATGGTATTGTAAGATATTGGCGCAAGTCTGCTGACCTAAAGGGTTGGGTAAAAGATGTTACAAAACTTCCTCCCCCGAATGATTCTGTAGCTAAAGAATATATTGATGCTAATTATGATTTCATTTACACCGGTAATGAAAAAGCGCAAGAGATAAGTCGTTCAACCTGGTTCAAATTATACGATAACCAAAAGGATAATGTTTTTTGGGAATACTGCATACCAACTAAACAATACAAAACAATAATTAGTGTAATTTGGGAGGATTAGCTATTTATGGAATTAAAGAGGAGCTTTGAGGTTTAAATTGTTTCCACATAATATATTCCAACAATTCAATTTTTTGGAGCCATCTCAGACATACTTATCCCCATTATCATAAGATCAAAATATTTATTTAATGCGTAACGATTTCCGCTATCTTCGGAATAGAAATTCTTAATCTTTTTATATTTTTTATCCAGATCATGTAGATATAGGTTATTCAATGCATTAGAACAATCTCACCGAAAGTCCTAAAATAATCTAAAGACATATAAAAAATAGTTATCTATTGACTATTTTTGCAATGTTCTGTGATTGTAAAACGTTCCATTTTACAGCATCTCGCTTAAAATGTCCAGTTTTCAATTAAGGAAAGAGAGGGTTTTGCCGCCCTCTTTTTCTGACCCTTTATTTGCACTATAATTTATATTATGTAAAATAGACTTTTTAAACGGGACTCAATGCACTTATTGCATCTATATGTTTTTCATTTTCTATCTTTCTCTTTAATTTCCCCTATTTCGCCCTGATATGAGATAAAAGATCGATAGCTACTATTTACTTTGGTATCAACTTTTCCTTCGGGATAAATATTGATTGTAAAATTAAGGTTCTCGGTATTTTGTCTGGCCGAAAACTCAATGATTTGTGTATTCTTAGAATCTGTTCTAACTTCTAAATCATTTAGTGGTCCATTATATTTTATTCCACCTTCATCATTATAGCCGCCACCGGCAAAACGTTCACCAAAAAACGGTAGAAATAAGTTTACCGAATCTTTTTTAAACCTTATAAAATTCGGATTTCCTATAAGGTTAATTCTACCTCCGTTCATAGGATTAACCCAATCGTTTTCAATTTCAAATTCGCGACTTTCTACCAATTGTTTTGTTTTTTCAACTTTTGCAGCATCTACACTAGTACCGCAACTTTCAAAAAATATCAGTAAAATAATTAATAAATAATGTGAATATCGTTTCATTATATTTAATATCAATGTGTTAGCCTAAGTTACAAGCTTTTGCTTCAATTTTATCTTAAAAGAGTTTTAAATTATTCATTAGACTACAGAATGCTATATAGCAGCTATTTATCAATTTCTTAAGTTTAAATCTATGATAAATAATGCTTGCAAAATTAGAGTTATTGTATAAATAATTTGGTTTTAAAAGGATTCTTAAAGCTTTGCTAAGAATCACTTAATTGTTTGTATAATCGATGGATAATGGGTTTCTTGGTAGTCTAAAATATTATAATTTATGGAAGCAATATATCAGTTTGTAAAACTAGAAAAAAGTGAAAGTTTACAGGAATTCGCACAAAAGAAATTAGATAAACTAGAAGTAAAATACGATTTTATTGTGAAAGCCGAAGTTTACTTCAAAAAGCAGGAAGGTCAGGATCCTAACGGCTATATATGTAATGTGAAATTAAGTGTGCCCGGCCCACAAATTTTTGCAGAATCTAACGAAAATTCTTTTGAAGCTGCTACCGCTGAAACAGTAAGAGACCTTGATAGGCAATTGGCCAAGAAAAAAAGCCAAATGAAAACACACGCTAATTAATTAGATTTTGCAGTTCAATGTAGAACAGGCTATTTGAAAACTATTCAAATAGCCTGTTTTTTTATCTCCTGATTTTTCAATAGTTAAATAGAAATCTTCATTTGTTCGTATCAGCCTCTTCTGCGTCCAGGGCCTGCCCTTCACCAAGTTCGTTGGCTTCAATACGTTCTTTAAATTCATTAATAATCCCGCCTTTTAATAGTACTTTAATTTGCCTATCGCTCATACTATGCCTTGTTTCAAAATTTAATTTCTCACCATTGGCTTTTTTTACAATCACTTTAATATTATTTCGGTTTTTAATGTCTTCCCTAAGATTTTTAAAAACTACCTGATCGCCTTGTTCAATTTTATCATAATCTGAAATATCAATAAACTCTAAAGGCAAAATTCCAAAGTTTACTAAGTTCTGCCAGGCAATTCTGGCGTAACTATTAGCTATTACTGCCACTTGCCCTAAATATTTTGGCGCAATAGCCGCATGCTCTCTACTGGAGCCTTGTGCATAATTATCTTTTGCCACTACAATATGCCCACCATGTTCTCCTTTCGCTTTCATTGCACGATCATAGAAAGTTTCGTCAATAACTGTATACGAAAATTTGCTTATTTCAGGAAGGTTACTTCTAAAAGGCAGTACCTCTGCCCCTGCTTTTAAAATTTCATCGGTAGAAATATTATCCCCCATTTTAAGCATCACAGGAACACTATAATGATCTTGCATTGGTTCAATGTATGGTAGCGATTTAATATTTGGTCCTTTTTGAAGTTCTACCTTAGAACCATCTTCCGGTGGTGCGACCAGCATATCTTTCTTAATAATATGAAATTCGGGATATTCAAATTTAGGGTATTTCATATTGTAAAGCTTTTCCATATCCCTGGGATCGGTAATTTTTCCTGTTAGTGCTGAAGCTGCAGCTGTTTCAGGACTACACAAATGAACCTGATCGTCTTTAGTTCCCGATCTATCAGGAAAATTTCTGGGCATGGTACGTAAACTAATGGTACCCGATGCAGGAGCCTGGCCCATTCCTATACAACCCATACAACCCGATTGGTGAAAACGGGCACCGGCCTTAATCAAATTAGCAAAGGCCTTATTCTCTATCATATTCTGAATTATTTGTCGGGAAGTTGGATTAATATCAAAAGATACATCGCTACTCACCGCTTTATCTTCTACCATAGCTCCCGCAATCCAGAAATCGCGTAACCCCGGATTAGCTGATGAACCAATAACAACCTGGCTAATGGGTTTTCCTGCCACTTCACTTACAGGAACTACATTTCCCGGACTTGTAGGCAATGCTATTAATGGTACAAGTTCATCTAAAATAATTTCTTCGTGTAAATCGTATTCACAGCCCTCATCGGCTATTAGTTCTCTCCAATCGTGTTCTCTTTTTTGAGATTTCAGAAACCTTTTCGTTTCCTCATCGCTTGGAAAAACTGTAGTAGTAGCGCCCAGTTCGGCGCCCATATTGGCGATTACGTGCCTATCCATGGCACTTAAGTTCTTAAGGCCATCTCCATAATATTCTATCACTTTTCCTACTCCGCCTTTTACATCATGACGTCGTAACATTTCTAAAATCACATCTTTTGCACTCACCCAATCTGGTAAATTCCCGGTAAGTTTAACTCCCCAAACTTTGGGCATTTTTACAAAATAAGGCTGCCCTGCAATGGCTGCCGCAACATCCAGTCCGCCGGTACCAATGGCAAGCATCCCTAAAGATCCTGCTGCGGGAGTGTGACTATCTGAGCCTACCATTGTTTTTCCAGGTTTCCCAAAGCGTTCCATATGTACAGGGTGGCTTACTCCATTTCCCGGTCTGCTATACCAAAGTCCGAATTTTTGCGCGGCTGAAAGCAGGAATAAGTGGTCATCGGCGTTTTTAAAATCGGTTTGTAATAAGTTATGGTCTACATATTGCACCGCAACTTCTGTTTGTGCTTTATCCAATCCCATGGCTTCCAGTTCTAATTGCACCAATGTTCCGGTTGCATCCTGTAGTAAAGCCTGGTCTATTTTTATTCCAATTTCCTTTCCGGGAGTCATTTCACCTTTCAGTAAATGCTCCTTAATTAGTTTTTGTGTTACGTTTAATTGAGACATAGTTGGTTAATTTTTATGCTTTAAAATATTACATTTTAAAGGAATAGTTAGCCCGTTTAACAATATCTTAAATCTAAAGTTTAATAGGTGCGAACTAACTTATTTAATTATAAATGAATAGTAAATAAAAACAGCCATAACTACAGAAGGCACTCCTTCCCTATTTATGGCTGTTTTCAAAAAAAGTCGTGTGAAAAATAAGCTTTCAAATATTCTGAACTCGTGTTGCGAAATATTTTACGGATTATTTGTGAGACGACATTATTATTAATTTTTACTTAAGGCATTTAAAATATCTGTTTGTTGACCTTCTTCAATATTAAACCCGGGCTTTCCTTTTCTTGGAAATAAGTAAGCGAACTCTTCATCAAAAGCACTCCAGCTTCCAGCTAAGCCGAAATCGTCGTTGGATTTATCCATTTTTGGCCTTTTAAAAGTATTTAAATCTGAATTATAAGGAGAGCCTTCAGCATCTTCCCCCGGAAATAACATTCCGTCGTTAATTTCAGAATAAATAACCACCGATGCACCTCCATTGCCGGGAAGATCAAATACTTTTAAACCAAAATCCTTCAGAACTCCTTTTCTTTCAGTGATGTCTTTTGTTTTGAAACTGTCCTTAAAGTTGTTACGCGCATGTGCAAAAATTGGGGCACCACCGGCATCTTCAGAAATCGTTTTTAAGTCTGCATATGCATCTTTTAAAATAGCATCGCAGGTAATTAAGATTCCTTTTATTTTATAGCCATCGTTTACCAGTTTTTTTACAGCTTCTTTCGTAGACTCTTCAACCACATCAATAAGCAAAATATCCTGTCTATTAATATGTCTAATAGCATACCCCTGATTAAAAGCACCATCTTTTTCCTCTCCCTTGATAATAAAAGTATCGGGGATTAATTTTAAAAATTTACCTTTTTCACCTTTTTCAATAAATTCGGCGCTTTGGCTGTGTAACACTTCCATCTTATCAACAGTCTTCATAATCAAATCGTTTTAAATTAGTTGCTTCAAGATACAAATAAGGCAAGGCTTTTACAATGAAGAAATCTGGTTTTAGGACATATTTAACGAGACGGTAAAAGCAGAAGAATTCCCGATATGAAAAAGGTTAAATGGAATTAGCAGATTTTCACCTAAATAAGTTAGAAATAGGATTCCCTAATCATTTTTACAAGTGTTAATTGATGCCAAAAATGTTTTTAGCATGTTGTGATAATTCGCCCAGGAGTTTATTTTAAATGTTCCCCTCCATTTACAGGTAAAATAGTTCCGGTAATCCAACTAGCTTCGTCCTTGCTCAATAAATAAACAACGTTAGCAACATCTTTGGGGATTGTAAGCCTTTTAAAGGGGTTGTGCTTTAAGGCGTGAACTCGTAAGGTTTCGTTACCGGGAATCATTTGAAAAGATCGTGTAACGGTAACGCCCGCCTGAATACAATTTGCCCTAATCCCGTGAGGCGCAAATTCCAGGGCAATGCTTCTGGTGATGGCCTCCAGGGCAACTTTAGCCGCTGAAACAGCTGCATAATTAGCCCAGGCCTTTTTATTCCCCTCACTGGTAAAGGAAATAATCCTGGCATCTTTTGCAAAAAGTCCTGAGTTGAAAATAGCTTTAGTCCAATCGTAAAGGCTTATAGCCATCGCATCTATGGTAATTTGGAAGTCTAGATTTCCAAGGGTAGGCTCTTCACCTGTCATTGGTTTAAGGTTTCCCTTAGAAATACTATGCACTAAAGTTCGTACTTTACCTTCTTCACCAAGTATTTCGGAAATCTCTTTAATAAGCTCCCCTCTTTTTTCAGCATTAGTAGCATCAACATTAAAACTTTCAAATTTTACATCCTGGCCCCTAATATCTTCAAAGGCTTCTTCAATTTCGTCAATATCTGCACGTCTATCTCTATGAATAATGATAATATTCATCCCGTGATGGGCCAATTTTCGGGCAGTAGCAAAACCAAGGCCTGTACTACCTCCTAAAATAATAGCCCAATAATTAAGATCTTTAAAATCTGTTACCATTCCAATAAAATTCTTTGTGCCGAAAATCCAGGTCCAAAACTCAACAGAAAGTCCTGTTCACCTGCTTTTGGCTGTTTCTTATAAGTCACTCTAACATATACAATATTTTTGCAATGCTTATATTCCCATATTGCCGAGAATCACTTTACGGGTTTCATCTATATTCTCCCCTAAGTTACCAAAAAGATTTTCAACTGTTTACATAATTTTCTTTCCACATCAATAATGTATAAGATGATATACTCTATCATCAAGATTTAAATCAATGAGAAGAATATTCCCTGTATTGCGGGAACATTATTGGGGCAATACTTTTTAAGGCTTACATTTTTTATATTTTCTTTCTAAATAGTTGAACGGTGTCGAAATGCCCATTTCATTTTCCAGAGTATTTGATGATTGTTTTTGGTAGCTGTTGTAAAAGCTTTTAGTTATTTCTTTTTTAAACCTAATTAAATTAAAAGTTTCATTATTGATAAGCATGGTTCTTAGCTGAAAGAAAAGCATAAAAAAATCCCGGAATTTTCCGGGATTTAATAGTTATTTGGGAACTTAAAAAGCTTAATTCTGTTCAGCAGCTTTTCTTCGCGCTTCTTCTTTAAGTTCTTCGTTAGCCACAATTGCTAGCTCTACCCTGCGGTTTTTAGCACGACCTTCGGTAGTTGAATTATCATATTTTGGCTGTGATTCTCCATACCATTTTGTTTCAAACCTACCACTGCTTAGACCGTTATTCACCAGATAGTTGGTTACCGCCTGAGCTCTATTTTTTGAAAGGGTAAGGTTGTAAGATTCACTCCCTGTATTATCGGTATGTCCTTCTACCAGTATATTAGAGTCAGGATATTCTTTAAAGATATCGGCAAGTTTATTTAATGTTGCCTGCGACTTTGCATTAATATTATACTTTTCGGTATCAAAATAAACTCCACTTTTCTCATCAAAAGTAACATTTATACCTTCTCCTACACGTTCTACTTCAGCCCCTGGGATTTCCTCTTCTATTTCTTTGGCTTGTTTATCCATTCTATCACCAATAATGGCTCCGGCAGCTCCACCTACAACACCACCAATAATGGCACCTAATGCCGTATTGCCATCGCCGGTATTGTTTCCTATAACACCACCAATCACGGCACCACCGGTTGAGCCAATTACAGCTCCTTTTTGCTTATTATTTGCATTCTTAGTAGCCTCACAGCTAAATAGCAGGGTTGAAGCAAAGAGAATGGCGAACATTCTATTTATTGTCGTTTTCATAGTAAAATAATTTATTTAAAGTTTAGAAAAATTCATTCTAATCACAAAGGGAGAACCTTCTAACATTACAGACTGCTCCCACGTCATTTGGTTTTCTGAAAGTGATTTTAAATTCATACGGAACCCCTGGTTTCCAGTGGTAGATTTATAATCTTCATCCGTTGGCTTTAATAAGAAATCATAAACTCCTTCAGGTGTATTTTCTTCGTCTATAGACCAAACAAAATAACGTTGTCCCTGGCTGCAATTACTACCCTGAACGGAGTATGCCCCTCTATTATTGTTGGAAACAAAGTTCCATGTACTATTTTCAAAGCAAGAGGCATTCGCATCATTTAGTAAGGTTACATCAAACTCACCCGAACTGTTTGGGTAAGTTACGCTGGTAAGTGTCCAGTTTCCATCAAAAGTTTTTCTAGCTTCTTTCGCGGTTTTGCTAGGGCCACAAGCCACAAAAAGTGCGGCTACAAAACCAAGTATAAATAGCTTCTTCATTATTAGTTGTTTAAGTAGTTTATTAGGTATTTATGTAAAAACCCAATGTTTGCCGATGAACATCTGACACAATACATTGGATTTTTAGTTATTTTTTAAAATGTTTTTATCTTCTAAATAATCGGCTTACCAGAGAGATTACAAGCAATACAAGGAAAATATAGAATATAATTTTAGCAATATCAGCAAAACCTTCTGCAATTCCCCCAAAGCCAAAGATAGCAGCTACCAGAGCAATAATTAAGAAAATAACGATTAAACGTATCATAATATTAGATTTTTGATTAGTTATAAACTAAATTACAGCAGGTGTAGAACCGAGACAAAAGATTATTAATACTTTAACAGCGCGCTTGTTAAGGATTCTTAAAATCATTCAATTATCAGCTTAATATTATTAATAGTCTATTAATTGCTGTATCTTTTCTTTTAATTTTTTCTTCGGAAGATAGCCTTCTTCCAATGCTGTAGCAAAAGGTATAGGCATTTCAGCACTACCCAGGCGCATAACCGGAGCATCTAAATATTCAAAACAGGTTTCTGAAATAATTGCAGAAATTTCTGAAGCTAAGCTTCCAAAGATTGAATCTTCAGTAAGTACTAAAACTTTTCCGGTCTTTTTTGCACCCCTTATAATAGTTTCCCTATCTAAAGGCTGAAGACTCCTTAAATCAATTAAATTAACCTCATTTAATTCCATATCCTCTATAGCCTCTAAAGCCCAATGAACACAGGCTCCATAGGTTATAATAGTGATACTTTTCCCTTCTCTTATTACGGAAGCTTTTCCAAATGCTAATGTGTAATAATCTAACGGAACTTCCTGCCTAATGCTTCTATATAATAATTTATGTTCAAAAAATAAGACAGGATTCGGGTCATTAAACGCGGTGTTTAAAAGTCCCTTAGCGTCGTATGGAAAAGCCGGATAAATAACTTTTAACCCCGGAACCTTGGTAAACCAGGCTTCATTGGTTTGGCTATGAAAAGGGCCTGCCCCTACTCCTGCTCCACAGGGCATTCTTATCACTACATCGGCATTTTGGTTCCATCTATAGTTACTTTTGGCCAGGTAATTTACAATAGGATTAAAGCCGGAACTCACAAAATCCCCAAACTGCATTTCTACCATGGCTTTCATGCCACTAATAGACAGGCCCATGGCAGTGCCAACTACAGCCGATTCGCATATAGGGGTATTTCTTACGCGATCTTTGCCAAATTCTTTTAAAAGTCCTTCGGTAATTTTAAAAACACCGCCATATTCTGCGATATCCTGGCCCATTAACACAAGCGAGTTATGTCGCTGCATAGATTGTCTTACAGCCTGCGCTATGGCATCTATAAATCTAATATTTTCTGTTTTCTTATTATGTTTAACTGATTGATAAACAAACTTTTGAAAAACATCATTTAATTCGTTGGTTTCGTCGAATTCCACCGGGGTTTCTTCGTTAGCTTTCTTTAGGTTGCTATTTATCTCAGCTTTAATTGTATTGATCAACTGAGATTCCTGGTCTTCAGTTAGAATCTTTTCCTCTTTTAAAAACTGTTGGAAGTTGTTTACAGGATCTTTTTGTGCCCAGAACTGCATTAAATCTTCAGGTACGTATTTGGTTCCACTGGCTTCTTCGTGGCCACGCATTCTAAAGGTTTTAAACTCCAATAAAACAGGACGTGGATTTCCCCTAATGCTTTTAGCTATTTCAGAAACTTTACTGTAAACATCAATAATATTATTCCCGTCAATGATATAAGATTGCATTCCATAACCTTTGGCACGATCTGCAAGGTGATTACATCTATATTGTTCTGTGGTAGGTGTTGAAAGTCCGTAGCCGTTATTTTCTATGCAAAACATAACCGGTAAATCCCAAACCGAAGCAATATTAAGCGCTTTATGAAAATCACCTTCACTAGTCCCCCCTTCTCCGGTAAAAACTGCTGTAAGTTTGTGTTCGTTCTTTAGTTTATGCGCCAGGGCAATACCATCTGCAACTCCTAATTGAGGCCCTAAATGCGAGATCATTCCAACAATCTTATAATCCTGGGTACCAAAATGAAAGCTTCGGTCACGGCCTTTTGTAAACCCGTTTTGTTTTCCCTGCCATTGAGAAAAAAGCCTGTCTAAAGGAACATTTCTACTAGTAAATACGCCAAGGTTACGGTGCATTGGTAAAATATACTCATCGGGGTTTAGAGCTTTTGTCACTCCCACCGAAATAGCCTCCTGGCCTATACCACTAAACCATTTCGATATTTTTCCCTGTCTAAGTAAAATAAGCATTTTCTCCTCAATTAATCGGGGCTTTAGAAGTGCGGCATATAAATCTAAAAGTTGAACTGAAGAAAGATTTTTTCTATCAAATTTTATGATTGAATTCATTGTAGAATCTCGATGCATACAAATGTTTGTTTCTCAAATGTAACCAAAAATATAAATGCTAAGAAATATAAAAAGCCTCGGGGACTCCCGTAATTTTATTTAACTTTGTTTGTAATACTACCTAAAACAAAGCATATTATGGCAATGAATAATATTCCTAGCGTAGATTTGGCCGATTTTATTTCGGGCGATGCGAAACGAAAGCAAAAATTTGTAGATGAAATTGGTAAAGCTTACGAGGAAATTGGTTTTGTAGCTTTAAAAAACCATTTTCTTGACAGTGCGCTTGAGGAAAATTTATATAAAGAAGTAAAAAGTTTTTTCGCACTTCCCCTGGAAGTAAAGAAAAAATATGAAATAGAAGGCCTGGCAGGTCAACGAGGATATATCTCGTTTGGTAAAGAACACGCTAAAGGTAAAAAAGAAGGTGATTTGAAAGAATTCTGGCATTTTGGTCAGGAGCCAGATAAAGATGCCAACCTCACTGAAGAATATCCTGAAAATATTCAGGTTACAGAACTTCAGGATTTTAACAAGGTAGGAATGGAAGCTTACCGAATGCTGGAAAAAACCGGAATTTACGTTTTACGTGCTTTAGCTTTATATATTGGGCTGGATGAACATTATTTTGACCATTGGGCCAGCAATGGCAATAGTATTTTAAGGCCAATTCACTATCCTCCAATTACCGAAGAACCAAAAGGAGCTGTAAGAGCTGGTGCACATGGAGATATAAACCTTATCACTCTACTTATGGGAGCTTCTACAGGAGGACTGCAGGTGTTAAGAAAAGACGGTGAGTGGATTGATGCCTTGCCCCAAGAAGATGAACTGGTTATTAATGTTGGTGATATGTTAGAAAGGCATACCAATAATAAGCTGCGTTCTACAATTCATAGGGTGGTAAATCCGCCTAAAGAAGAATGGAGCAATCCAAGGTACTCTATTCCGTTTTTTATGCATCCAAGAAGCGAAATGCCGCTGGATTGCCTCGAACAATGTATAAATGAAGAGAACCCGAAACAATATGAAGACATTACCGCCGGAGACTTTCTACATCAACGGCTGGTAGAAATAGGACTTTTAAAAAAATAAATTATGCCCAAGAAAAAACTAGGACTCGAAGATCTGGGTGGTTTTGTTTATTCTACAAATGATGATTTTGATGGCAACGAACAAAATGAAACTCAAGAAACTTTAGCGCCCCAGGACCAATATTTAGAGGCACATTTTAGCAATAAAGGTCGTGGAGGTAAAACGGTAACTATTATTAAAGGTTTTGAAGGCTCTAATGAAGATTTAGTGGTACTTGGAAAGAAATTAAAGAAAAAATGCGGAGTGGGTGGTTCGGCTAAAGATGGTGAGATTATTATACAAGGGGATTATCGTGAGAAGGTGATGGAGATTTTAAAGAAGGATGGTTATAATGTAAAAAGGGTTGGAGGTTGATTTCTGCCCAACTTAAATTTTTCCTATGTTAGATAAAGCCCTACATATTATTAATGGAGATAGTTTAGCTGAACAAGTTAAAGAACTTGGCCTTTCGGGTGAAACTATTGTGTGGCGTGAATTATTGTGCGAAGGCCCGTGCACTAAAGAAGTAGGTTCTAATGAATTTATTAATTTACGTCAGAAATTTTTAAAAAAGGCCTATGATATTTCTTCTGAAAATTACCAAAATCGATTTGTCTCTCAGCTAAACAAACTGAAAGCTGCTCAGGATTATGATCACGTTGTACTCTGGTTTGAATTTGATCTCTTTTGTCATATCAACATGTTGGCCGCTATAAGCTTCTATCTTGAAAATAAACCAAATGTTCCATTCTATCTGGTTTGCAGCAAAAGACAAAAAGGAGAGGAAGAGCTTTTACCACTATCTCAATTACCTCTAAAACATTTATTAAACCATTTTAACCATAAAATAGAGCTTGATAAAGAGGATTTGGAAATAGCTAGTTTAATATGGGAATTGTACTGTAGCAATAACCCTATTAAGCTCAAGCAGCAGATTAAGAAAAGTTCTAACTTTGAATATCTATCCAGTTGTATTAGAGCGCATATTGAACGCTTTCCCAATAGCAGGACCGGTATTAATTCGCTAGAAAGAAACGTGCTTAAATTAGTAGAGCAACAACATATAACCTCTATAAACCAATTATTGGGGTACGCCTTACAATATCAGGGTTATTATGGGTATAGTGATTCCCAAATGGAAAGAGTGTTAAATAAATTAAGTATGTTCTATACGCTGGAAAACGAGAAACTTAAATTAACCCAGAATGGCCTTGATGCGTTGGCGAAGAAAAAGAATTTTTACCGAGACCTTATAAACGATGAATATTACGGCGGAGCAAAGATTTATGATTTTTTATATGACTCAGATTCACACAAAGTTTTAAAACTATAATATGCCAATTAAAGCTTCAGAATTAATCCAAAACCCCGATGGTAGTATCTACCATTTAAACTTATTGCCCAAACATCTTGCAAATACCGTGATTACGGTAGGAGATCCAGACCGAGTAGAAAGAGTTACCCGACATTTTGATAAGGTTGAATTCAAGGTTAAAAAACGGGAATTTTATACCCAAACCGGATATTATAAAGGGAAACGTATAAGCGTAATTTCTACAGGTATTGGCCCAGATAATATAGATATTGTCTTGAATGAATTAGATGCCCTGGTAAATATAGATATTGAAACCAGAGAGCTGAAAAAAGAGGTTAAGAGTTTAGATATTATAAGAATTGGTACTACCGGTTCCATACAGGAAGAAATTCCTGTAGATGAATTTATAATAAGTGAAAGTGCCATAGGTTTTGATGGGCTTTTGCATTTCTACGATAGCGAACATATTCAGGATCTGGAGTTTGCTGAAGCGTTTATTAAACATTTAAATTGGCTTCCTAAAAAAGCTGCACCTTATGTGGTAGGCGGAAGTAAAGGTTTAATTGATAAAATGAAAGGTAAGGGCTTACACAAAGGTGTTACGGGTACTAATATTGGCTTTTATGGTCCTCAAGGTAGAATTTTACGTTTGGCATTGCAGGATGATAAAATGAACCGTAAATTAACTTCATTTTCTTTTAACAATCAAAAGATCACAAATTTAGAGATGGAAACTTCAGCCATTTACGGTTTATCCAAATTATTAGGTCATGAAGCAATTTCCATGAACGCAGTTATAGCCAATCGAGCGGCAGGGACTTTCTCAAAAGACCCTAAAAAATCAGTAGACGATTTAATTAAATACACTCTAGATCAATTAGTAAAGTAAATTTAAATACCAGGTAAATCTAAGTATTGGATTTCTTTATTTCTAATTAAAACTCCGGGTGTAAGTTTTATTTG
Organism: Salegentibacter maritimus; assembly: GCF_016236975.1. Lineage (NCBI taxonomy): Bacteria > Pseudomonadati > Bacteroidota > Flavobacteriia > Flavobacteriales > Flavobacteriaceae > Salegentibacter > Salegentibacter maritimus. The sequence goes on along the minus strand of NZ_JAEHNY010000002.1, from coordinate 78,801 downwards.
TATAAAAATAAAAACCGCTCCATCTCTATGATGAAGCGGTTTTCCCTAACCATAATTAAATAGTAACTAATTTAACCTATAAATCATAGCCTAAATCTTGCAAAGTTTGCACTAGGAGATCGGTATAATATTGAGCCGTATCTCCTCCGTTTATTTCATATACATACGCCAATTCATTCCTGTCTGATAAACCATTGGCTCCACTATAATTTCCGGTACCATCTTCTACAGCATGAACCAGCTCTTCAAAGTTATCAAATGCTGGGTGGCCGGTTGTATTTACCTGGAAGATTATGCCACGGTAGTAGTTCATTGGAAATGAAGCTAATCTTCCACGAAAGGTTGACATATCACTATCGAATGTAGGAGTTCGTGTTGAGTTTTCATCCCATATAGCCTGACCACTATGGTAAACGGTTTCTGCCTCATCCTGGAATACTATGGCAATAACATTGCCATCGGGAGTATCGCCTTCAATATTAAGCATATTGAAGGTACGCTCTGTACCATTCTCAATCACACGTACTTTAGCATCGTATTCGTCTTCATCATTTCCATAAAGTGGTAATAACGCATCTTTTAGCAGTGTATTTCTCATTGTTTGTAAAGGTGCTAAGGTACTATTCATGGATCCTGAAGAATCAAAGTAAATATAAATCTCGGTATCTTCATCTATAACAGGTGGTGGACCTCCATTACCATTATCCTGAAAAATATCTGGAGTATCAGCTGAACTACAACCAGCAAAGAAATGGTAATAATCTACGGCATCTTCTCCATCAAATAATTCTTTTACATCACTATCAGTAAACGTACCCTGGCGAACAATTTCACCGTCTATTGAAATTTCAATATAGTAATCATCCTGTTCTGCACTATCTGGTAAAAAGATACATAAAGGATCGGAATATTCTTCACCGGCATCATTGGTTAGTACATCGTTTTCTCCGGTATACAAAACACTGCCAGTATTGTCGGTTCCTGCCCAAATATTTACAGAATAATCGGCTACATAATGTCTTCCGCTTTCATCACACCAGTTACCAAAAATACACAGCTCTATGGCCTCAACCCCTTCTAAATCAAAGAATAGGTATCCATATAGGTTTACCATACGGTCGTCAAAGCACAGAACAGTTACGTCTACATATTTTTTAACTCCGGCACCTAGCTCGATGTCCATGGGCAATGCCATATCTACCCAATCTTCCATTTCACTGCCTGCTGCCGGTGCTATCCAAATTAAGTTATCATTCTCGTCGTATACTGCGAAATACTCCAGGCTATAAGACCCCGGAACAAGCTCCAGGTCTGAAGAATATTCTGTAAAGTATTCATCTTCTCCATCCCCATCATAGTCACCGGGTGTAGGATTTATTTCTACCAATAGCGGATTTTCCATACTACCAACATCTTCTGGTCCGGTAAGTACTACATGCACATAAGCTGGGGCTTCATCAGAGCACTCCGGTATTTCTTCCATAGCCTGTTTGGTAGCCGGCTTTTTAAGCATGTCGTTAACTATAGCGCCAAAAGAAAGAGTTGCAACTTCATCTGAACCATCTGCAACTGCCGGGTTCTCGTCTTTACTACATGATACCATGATAAGCGATAATACCGCCAGGCACATTAAATAATGTTTTAGTTTTCTCATAATTTAAAATTTTGGTTAATAAATTGGTTAAATAGTTCCAGAATAAACTGGATTAGTGTTTAATCATAAAATTTAGTGTGGGGCAATTGGTAGGGAATCGAATAAAAAAGTTTAGAATAAGTTTTAATTCGATGTATTAAAAGTAGTTAGTAGGCTTTGCTTTTAAAATGGAGGAAAACCCATAATTTTAGAAAGATTATTCATGTTAAATCATCTACCTTTCTAAATTTCTATGACTTATTAGTATTTGAAGTTGATACAATAGAAACCGGGTTAGGCAACTGTTTTTAACACAATATTAAAAACAATGCTCTAGCCTTATTTGTATTTTTGATTAAACCAGAAATTAATAATGCAGGAACCACAGGAAATTCCATTAAGGCATAGAGACCTTAATTGGCTTAGTTTTAATGCAAGAGTTTTACAAGAGGCTGAAGATAAGATCAATCCGCTTTACGAGCGGATTCGTTTTTTAGCTATTTTCTCTTCTAACCTAGATGAATATTTTAGGGTACGGGTGGCCCAACTTAGGCAAATGAAGCGAGTAGAAAAAAGTATTCGAAAAAAACTCGCTTTGAAACCTTCTAAAATAACCAGGGAAATTCTTGAAGAAGTTAAACTACAACAACAGAAATTTGGGGAGATTTACCAAAAACAAATTTTACCCGAACTCGCCAGGAATAATATATATCTTTTGGATGCGGGTCATTTTAATGATTTGCAAAGAAAATTTGCTGCAAATTATTTTCAGCAAGAGGTAGTAACTCATATTAAACCACAAATAATAGATATTTCAAGAAAAAATGAGCTCTTTTTAGAAAATGCCGAGCTGTATTTTGTGGTAAACTTTATCAATAAAGAAAAGCTAGGAATTGTTAATATACCTGTAGGTAAATGCGGTAGGTTTGTTAAGTTACAAGGCGACGGCCAAAAGAACTCTATTACTTTCCTTGATGAAATTATTAGAAGTCAAATAAATAGCTTGTTTCAGGATCAAGAAATAGAAGGTGTTTATGAAATTAAACTTTCGCGTGATGCCGAGTTATATATTGATGATATTTATGAGGGTGCATTAGCCGAAAAGATTTATGATTCGCTGGGGCAAAGAAGCGATGGGCAACCAACCAGGTTGCTTTATGATGCCGAAATGCCCGATTTTTTGCATAAAAGGCTTAGAAAACTTCTAAATCTCGGAAAAATAGATATGATGCCGGGTGGGAAATATCATAATTTTAATGATTTTTTCTCGTTCCCCGATCCTACTAAAAATCCTGATTTACACTTTAGAGAACTACCGGAAATTGAGCATAAAGTTTTAGCTAATTCCAGGAATTACTTTGAGACAATTTCTAAAAAAGACCAGGCAGTTCATTTCCCATATATGTCTTTTTCATATGTAGAAAATTTCCTGGAACAAGCTGTAAACGACAAAGAGGTTATAGCCATTAAAATTTCCTTATATCGTGTTGCCGATGAATCCAGGTTAACCAGTTTGCTACTAAAAGCTTTAGAGAATAAGAAAAAAGTGACCGTATTTGTAGAAGCAAAAGCCAGGTTCGATGAGGAAAACAATATAGTATGGGGACGTAAATTTGAAAAAAAGGGAGCTAATGTAATATACTCCTACCCTAAGATTAAAGTACATTCCAAAATTATGCTGGTTCAACGTATGGAAGATGATAAGCTTATTAATTATTCATATATAGGTACCGGTAATTTTAACAGTGAAACCTCTAAAATTTACTGCGATCATGCTATTTTCACTTCTAATAAACAAATTGCTAAGGAATTATCGCGCTTGTTCAAAGTATTGGAGGGAGAGCTTATTATTCCTAGGGAAAAAAACTTGTTGATCTCCCCTTTTTCTACACGGCAGGAATTTATAAAACTTATCTATAACGAAATTGATAATGCCCGGGAAGGAAAAAAAGCAAAGATTACCGCCAAAATGAACAGTCTTGAAGATCCTGAAATGATCGATTTACTTTACAAAGCCAGTAATGCAGGTGTAGAAATAAGATTGCTTGTAAGGGGTTTTACCTGTTTAATTCCGGGAATAAAAGGTTTAAGTGAAAATATTTATATTACTAGTATTGTAGACAGGTTTTTGGAGCATGGTAGAATTTATATTTTTGAAAATGGAGGGGACGAAAAAATGTATTATGGCAGTGCCGATTGGATGTCTCGAAACCTTTCACGTAGAATTGAGGTGCTCTCCCCTATTTTAGACAAAGAAATAGCACAGGAATTTAAAGAGATTTTAGATATTCAATTAAAAGATAACGTAAAAGCAAGAATTCAGGATGCAGAAGAAAAGAATGAATATGTGCAAAAAGGAGAAAATGAAAAATCGGTGCGTTCACAATATGAGATTTACAATTATTTAAAGGAAAAACATAGTTTATGAAAACGATAAAAGTAGGTGGGGTACCAGAACACTTTAACCTTCCATGGCATTTATGTATAGAAGAAAAGCTTTTTGAAGCTAAGGGTTTAAATGTAATTTGGAAAGATTTCCCCGGAGGCACTGGTGCAATGAACCAGGCTTTACGCTCGGGTGAAATTGATGTCGCTGTAATATTAACTGAAGGAATTATAAAAGATATCCATGCCGGAAATAATAGTAAAATTATACAAACTTATATTGGTACTCCTTTAATTTGGGGAATTCACGTAGCTGCAGCCTCTAAATATAAATCGGTTGAAGAACTTAAGAACACTAAAGCTGCAATTAGTAGAAATGGCAGCGGATCGCATCTTATGGCTTATGTAAACGCACAAAACTACGAGTGGGACACTAAGAACCTTCAATTTGAAATAGTAAAAGACCTGGACGGTGCGGTAAAAGCTTTAAGCGAAGATAAAGCACAATATTTTATGTGGGAACATTTTACCACAAAACCATTGGTAGATAAACGAATTTTTAGAAGATTGGCAGATTGTCCAACTCCCTGGTCCTGTTTTGTTATTGCCGCCAGAAACGAATCTTTAAAAAATGAACCGGAACGATTAAGAACCATGTTGGAAGTATTAAATGACGAAACCAACCGCTTTAAAGATCTTCCCAAGATTGCCGAAAAATTGGCTGAAAAATATGATCAAAAACTAGAGGATATTAAAAAATGGTTGGAAATTACATCCTGGAGCCAGGAGCAATTATCTGAAAACGAGATAGAAAAAGTTCAGGATAAATTGCTTGAGCTTAATTTAATCTCAAAAAAAATGCCCGTTTCTGAATTTATTCATAATTTGTAGCCATTATTTACATCTCATCCCCCATTAAATGAAAAAATTATTTTTATCACTTTTTTTGCTTGTCTCAGGCTTCACTTTCGCGCAAGAAGATACATCCATAACCAACAACACTCCCGATAAAAGGGATATCGCCCAAAATGAAATAAGCATTGGTGCCTTAAACCTGATTGCTTTTGGAGCTCTGGATCTTAACTACGAACGAATTTTGGATAAGAATTCCAGTTGGGGTGTAGAAGTATTCATCCAGGCTTTAGATAAAGATAGCGAAGATGTGGCCGATGCTTTTACCAAAGATTTATCCTTAACCGGAAAATACAAATATTTCTTTGGCGATAATTATGCCCGCGGATTTTATGTTCACGGTTTCGGAATGCTTTCCAACGGAGAATATGATGAAACCTATATTAGTGAACCAAACGGAAACGGTTATTATGAATATGAAAATTATACTGATTTCGCCCTTGGTTTTGGTGTGGGGGGTAAATTTGTTGCCAGCGGCGGATTTTTCCTGGATCTCGGTGCAGGTATTGGTAGAAACCTATTCAATGATAATGCACCTACCATTGTAGGTCAATTTAATGTAAATGTTGGATTCCGCTTTTAAACTTACCAATCTATTGGTTCTTTTCCCTTTTGCTTTAAATAAGTATTTGCTTTGCTAAAATGTTTATTGCCAAACCAGTAACCTCGATTTGCACTTAAGGGTGAAGGATGGCCGCTGGTTAAAATAAGATGTTTTGAGGAGTCAATTTTGGCTCCTTTCTTTTTGGCATAACCACCCCAAAGCATAAAAACCACATTTTCTTTTTCTTCCGAAATAATTTCAATAACCTTATCGGTAAACAGCTCCCAGCCCTTTTTCTGATGAGAGCCTGCCTGTTGGGCCCTAACAGTAAGTGTTGCATTCAACAACAAAACGCCCTGATTAGCCCAGCGTTCAAGATTTCCCGAATTTGGAACAGGTTTGCCCAGATCGTTCTCTATTTCCTTAAATATATTTTGCAAAGAAGGTGGAAAAGGAATTCCTTCGTTAACCGAAAAAGAGAGCCCGTTCGCCTGCCCAGGCCCGTGATAAGGATCCTGACCTAAGATAACCACTTTTGTACTGGTAAACGTAGCACGATCAAAAGCAGCGAAGATATCTTTTCCTTTTGGATAACAGGTATTACTAGTATACTCCTCCCTTACAAAATTTGTAAGATTCTTAAAATAGTCCTTTTCAAATTCCTGGGCCAGTTCTTTTTTCCAGCTGGGGTGTATCGCTACCTTCATTTTATTAAGTAAATTTGCAGAGCCTCAAAAGTAGGGAAATTTATTTATGATTAAAATTGCACCAAAAAGCCTTATAGACCTTGAGTTTCCTGTTGTTTGCCAACAAATTTCAGACTTGTGCATTACAGGACCGGGCAAGGAAAAAGCTTTAAAACTTAAACCGTATAAAACGGGAAACGCGACTATTTTTGGACTTCACCAAACCAACGAATATGTTAGCTCTAAAACCAGGGAAAGCAGAATACCAAATCACGGTTTCGAAACTATAAAAAATGAACTTCGTACTTTAGAAATTGAAGATTCTATTTTGGAGGTAGGAAGTTTCAGGAAAATATCTAACCTTTCTGAAACTGTAAATACGCACATTAAATTTTTTAGAAAATTTGAAGAACATTACCCTAGTTTATACAAGACTACTTCAGAAATAGAATATACAACAGAGATTGTAGAAAATATTGGACGTGTAATCGATAAATTTGGGGAATTAAAGGATGATGCCTCTCCTTTATTACAGTCGCTTAGACGATCTATTAACTCGGTTAAAGGGCAAATAAATTCAAGTTTTTCAAAAGCGCTTAGCACCTATCATTCTTATGGATATTTGGATGAAATTAGGGAGAGTGTGGTAGAAAATGTAAGGGTTTTAGCCGTAAGTGCTATGCACCGGCGTAAAGTTAAAGGTGGAATATTGGGAAATTCCAAAACCGGAAGTATTGTTTACATTCAGCCGGAAGCCACCTACCAATATACCCGTGAACTCAATAATCTTGAGTATGAAGAAAAAGAGGAAATAAAGAGAATTCTAAAGGAATTAACTAATAAAATAAGGCCCTTTAAACCTCTTTTAATAGATTATCAGGAGTTACTTTGTGAAATAGATGTTATTGCCGCCAAAGCCAAATATGCTGAAAAGATTAATGGTTTACTTCCAAAAATCACAAAAGAGCGGGAAATTCAGCTTAAGGATGCCTATCACCCACTACTTTATTTAAGCAATAAGAAAAAAGGCGACAAAACTTTTCCGCAAAGTATTGAGCTTTCAAAAGATAATAGAATTATTGTTATTTCCGGTCCTAATGCAGGAGGAAAAAGTATTACTTTAAAAACTGTAGGCCTGTTACAGGTTATGTTGCAAAGCGGAATTTTAATACCGGTGCACGAATACAGTAGAATGTGTCTTTTTGAAAAAATACTTACCGATATTGGAGATAACCAATCTATTGAAAACCATCTGAGCACGTATAGCTACCGACTGAAAAATATGAATTATTTTCTTCGGAAATGCGATGATAGGACCCTTTTTTTAATCGATGAATTTGGAACAGGAAGTGACCCTGAACTTGGTGGTGCCCTGGCTGAAACTTTTCTTGAAGTTTTCTACGAAAAGGAATCTTTTGGTATTTTAACTACGCATTACGCCAATTTAAAGAAGCTGGCCAATGAAATGCCAAATATGAGCAATGCCAATATGCTTTTTGATTCCAGTAGTTTAGAGCCAATTTTTAAACTTGAGGTTGGTGAGGCCGGCAGTTCGTTTACTTTTGAAGTAGCCCAAAAAAATGGAATTCCATATAGTCTTATTAACCGCTCCCGAAAAAAGGTAGAAAAGGGTAAAATAAGGTTTGACAGAAGTATTGCCAAGCTGCAAAAAGAACGTTCAAAACTTCAAAAAACAACAGATTCTTTAAAAACAAAAGAGCTAAAGGCCGCTCAGGAAAAAGATAAGCTTGAAGAAACCAACTCCAGGATTCAGCAAAAACTGGAAAGCTATCAGGAATTATATGATAGTAACCAGCGACTTATTTACATGGGGCAAAAAGTGAATGAATTAAGTGAGAAATATTTTCAGAATAAAAAGAAAAAAGAGCTTATTGGCGAATTTCTGAAATTTGTGGAAATAGAAAACTCTAAACGAAAAAAAGAATCGGCTAAACAGCGAAAAATACAGAAGGAGAAAGAGAAGAAAGTACAGCAGGAAGTAAAGAAAAAGGTTTCGGTTATAAGGAAGAAGAAAAAAGAGGAAAAGGCCAAAATTTCAGAGAAAGAGAGACAGGAAGCCAACAAGCCAAAGGTAAAACCTAAAATTGGTGATAGGGTTAGATTAGAAGATAGCCGTTCTGTAGGAACCCTGGATAAAATAGAAAAAGGAAAAGCCACGGTTAACTATGGGATGTTTACTACGCAAGTAGATGTAGATAAACTGGAGTTAGTACAGGCAATGAAAAAGAAATAATATGGAATTACCAAAAGATAAAAAAATCATCCTTTTTGATGGCGTCTGTAACTTATGTAACGGGGCAGTTACTTTTATAATCAAACACGATAAAAAAGATATATTTCGCTTTGCCTCTTTGCAAAGTGAACTGGGTAAAAAACTGGTTGCAGAACGAGGAATGGATCCTGAAGAACTGGATTCTATAATCTTAATTGATCCGGGAGTGGCTTATTACAGAAAATCTACCGCTGCCCTCGAAATTTCAAGGGAACTTTCCGGCGGCTATTCTTTTCTTAAAAATCTGCTCTTTATACCCGAAGCCCTACGAGACAGTATTTACAATTTTATAGCAAATAATCGCTACAAATGGTATGGCAAAAAAGAATCTTGCATGATACCAACCCCCGAATTAAAGGCTAAGTTTCTTGATTAAACTTTTTCCTCTTCCTCTACATTGGCCTTAGCTTCTTTACTCTTTGGGTGATAGTTATCATCCCATTCTTTTACATTAGGTGGTCCCATTTTATTTACAGATTTTGCTACCATAAGTGAAACCGCAGCATCGCCCGTAACATTTACGGTGGTTCGGCACATATCCAGAGGCCGGTCTACGGCAAAAATAAGTGCTAGTCCTGCTTCCGGGATTCCGGCTTGTGCCAGTACAATTACCAACATAACCATTCCTGCTCCGGGCACGGCTGCAGAACCAATAGAAGCTAATGTAGCTGTTGCAATAATTCCAAGTTGTGCAGCAAAGCTAAGATCCATTCCAAACGCCTGTGCAATAAAAACTGCAGCAACCGCCTGGTAAAGACTTGTACCATCCATATTTATAGTGGCACCAATAGGTAGCACAAAACTGGAAACCTCGGGGCTAACCCCCATATGCTCCTCTACCCTTTCCATAGTAACCGGTAGTGTAGCTGCACTGGAACTGGTAGAAAAAGCCAGCAATTGGGCAGGGGAAATACCATTAATAAAAAAAGAGGGTTTGTTTTTGGTAACTATCCATACAAGTAAAATATAAAAACCAATCATTAAGGCCAATCCAGAAAGTACAGTAACACCATACATGGCAAGGGCTGCAAATAAATCGGTGCTCGGTGACTCTGCTACCAAAGCGGCTAATAATGCAAATACACCATAAGGGGCCGTTAGCATTATTAAATCAATCATTTTTAAAATTACTTCATTAAAACCATCAAAAAAATCCTTTACCGGTTTTGCTGTTTTTTCAGGGATAAGTATAAGTCCTATACCAAAGAAAATTGCGAAGAAAATAACCTGTAGCATATTGGCGTTATCTCCTGCAGCGGCAAAAATATTATTGGGCACAATATCTTCTAGAGCCTGTAAAGGGCCAGATTCTCTTTGTTTATCGGCGTTGGCTTTTATACCAGATGCGTCTCCTTCGTAACTTGTAATTAAATCCTGTTGGGTTTCGGCAGTAATGGCATTTCCGGGTTTAATAAGATTCACCATAGTTAGGCCTATAGAGACAGCTACTACTGTGGTAAAAATATAAATACCAATGGTACGCGCTCCCATCTTAGAAAGTTTTGAAATATCTTTGAGATCGGAAATTCCTTTTATTAAAGAGGCCAAAATAAGCGGCACTGCAATAAGTTTAAGGGCATTTATAAAAATATTACCAAAAGGTTTTATCCAGTCTTCTATAAACTGCGCTCCCCAATTAAAATTGGTTAGAATTAGAGCAAATACAACCCCTGCTGCCATTCCTAATAAAATCTGCCAATGCAGTGCAAGTTTCTTCATGAGATATAAATTTCAGGATTTAAATCGATTAAATTTTTGAACTTTTATTCTGAAGGAAATAATCGGCAATTACCAGTGCTGCCATAGCTTCTACAATAGGCACAGCTCTTGGCACCACACAGGGATCGTGTCTTCCTCTTCCCTGCATATCAACATTTTCTCCTTGTTTGTTTATAGTTTCTTGTTTTTGCATAATAGTAGCCACGGGTTTAAAAGCTACATTAAAATAAATATCCATCCCGTTAGAAATTCCGCCCTGTATTCCACCACTTAGGTTGGTTTGGGTACTTCCGTCTTCATTAAAGAGATCGTTATGCTCGCTACCTTTCATGGTGGTACCTTCAAACCCGCTACCATATTCGAAGCCCTTAACGGCATTTATAGAAAGCATTGCTTTACCCAGCTCTGCATGAAGCTTGTCAAAAACAGGTTCTCCCAATCCTTTTGGAACGTTTTTAATCACACATTGTACGGTTCCTCCAACCGTATCGCCGTCTTTTTTAATCTCTTTTATATAAGCCTCCATTTTCGCTGCTGAATCAGGATCAGGACATCGTACCGCATTGGTTTCAATAAGGGAAAAATCAAGGTCTTTTATATCTTTTTCCAAGCCTATTTTTCCTACCGAAGCTGTATAAGCGGTAAATTCCAGGCCTTGCAAAAATTGTTTTGCTATAGCACCGGCCACTACCCTACAAGCAGTTTCCCGGGCCGAAGACCTGCCGCCTCCCCTATAATCACGAACGCCATATTTTTCATCATAGGTATAATCGGCATGACTGGGACGATATGTATCTTTTATATGCGAATAGTCTTTAGATTTTTGATTGGCATTCTTAATCACAAAGCCAATAGGAGTGCCCGTAGTTTTTCCTTCAAAAATCCCGGAATAGAACTCTACGGCATCCGGTTCCTTTCTTTGTGTTACAATAGCCGATTGTCCAGGCTTTCTTCTGTTAAGTTCAGTTTGTATTTTTTCTGTATCTAACTGAATTCCCGCAGGACATCCGTCTATAATTCCGCCAATTGCCTCTCCGTGAGACTCTCCAAATGTGGTAAGTTTAAATAGTTTTCCGAAGGAATTTCCTGCCATTTTTTTGATTTTGAACAAATGTAATTTTTTCAGCCAATATTTAAAAATGTATCTTCATTAATATTAACATAACAAATAACTCACATATTAATGATTTGGTAAATATTCTATAAAATTAATTGAAGCTAATAAACTACTGTTTTTTGGTTATTTGTATGCAAAGATATACATCACATTGCTTAAAAAGAGAAAACCAGAAATAGTAGTAATATCAGATGTTCATTTGGGTACTTTTGGTGCTCATGCGGCAGAGCTTTGCGAATACCTGGAAAGCATTCAACCTAAAAAACTTATTCTTAACGGAGATTTTATTGACATTTGGCAATTTAGAAAAAGTTACTTCCCAAAATCACATTTAGAAGTAATTAAAAAGATTATTGATCTTAATAGTCAGGGAACAGAGGTTGTCTATATCACGGGGAATCACGACGAGTTTTTAAGAAAATTTAGTGATACACAAATTGGAAAACTACAAATTACCGATAAATTAGTTTTAAACTTAGATGGCAAGGAAGCCTGGTTTTTTCACGGTGATGTTTTTGATGCCGGAATTCAAAATGCAAAATGGATCGCTAAACTTGGTGGCTGGGGTTACGATTTATTGATTTTAGTGAACCGATTATTGAACCATATTCTACTAAAGATGGGTAAAAAGAAATATTCTCTCTCTAAAAAGATTAAAAACAGTGTTAAAAATGCCGGGAAATTTATAGCTAGTTTTGAAAAAACAGTCTCAGATCTGGCTATTGAGCAAGGATACAAATATGTGATATGCGGCCATATTCACCAACCTAAAATTATAAGAAAAACTACCAAAAAAGGAACCTGCCTATATTTAAACTCGGGCGATTGGGTAGAAAATCTTAGTGCACTTGAGTACGAAAATGAAAAATGGAACCTTACCTATTTCAAAAATTTAAAACCGCTACCAAAACATCTGGTAGCGGCTGTAACTATTTTGAAGAGAGATTAAATCAAAGCCTCCTTTAAAATACTCACCGGGTGCTTTGCCTGGCGTTTTGTTCCATCAAATATCTGATGCCTACAACTTGTTCCGTTAGCTGAAATTAGCGTTTGTTTATCGGCTTTTCTCACTGCGGGGAATAAGCTTTGCTCCCCTATACTCATACTTACCTCATAATGTTCTTTCTCATAACCGAAAGAACCTGCCATCCCACAACATCCTGATGGGATTATACTCACTTTAAAGTTTTTTGGAAGATTAAGTATATCAAAACTCACCGCAGTATTAGACAATGCTTTTTGGTGGCAATGTCCATGTATTTTTATCGTTTTTTCTTCTGAAGTAAACTGCTCTGAACGTATATTACCCAGAGAAATTTCCTTTTTTAGAAATTCTTCGATGATAAAAGTATTGCCTGCCAATTTTTCCGCTTCCTCTTTATCATTGGCCAGTCTCAAATATTCATCCCGAAAAGTTAAAATAGCCGATGGCTCAACACCAATTAATGGCGTATTTTCAGATATTAGATCTTTAAAAATAGCTATGTTTTTGTTGGCAAAAACCTTTGCTTCTTCTAAAAATCCTTTTGAAATATGACTCCTGCCACTTTCTTCGTGCTTTATAATTTCTATCCTGTAATTAAGCTTGTAAAGTAGCTCCAACGCATCAATTCCTATTTCTGAATCCAGAAAATTAGTAAACTCATCATTAAAGACATAAACAGTTTTAATTGGGTTTTTAATTTGAAAGCGTTCTTTATTTTTTAAATAATAATTTGAAAGGCTTGTTTTAGCCAAAACAGGTAGACTTCTTTCCGGGGCGACCCCCATTATTTTTTTAGCTAAACCTGATGTTATCCCATTTTTGAAGAAAAAGTTGGCAAGTCCCGGTGTTTTAGACGCCAAAGCATTCATTTTAGCATTATTGGCAAATGCTTTATTCCTAAAGCTCTTACCATTCTCTTTTTGATATTGATACTGAAATTCGGCTTTTAAAGCAGCTACATCTACACTGGAAGGACATTCGCTTTTACAGCCCTTACAACTAATGCAAAGATCGAAAGCGTTTTTTATTTCCTCGTGGTTAAACCTATTGTTTTTATCTGAATTAGTTAAAAATTCCCGTAATGTATTTGCCCGTGCGCGAGTGGTATCTTTTTCATCTTTGGTAGCACGATAACTTGGGCACATTGTACCTCCCGCTTCAACCGATTTTCTACAATCGCCACTACCATTACATTTTTCAGAAAGTTTTAAAATACCCTCCGTTTCCGAAAAATCCATAAGCGTAGAAATTTCGGGTTCTTTCCTATCTGCTTCATATCTTAGGGAAGTATCCATAGGAGCGGTATCTGTTATTTTTCCCGGGTTAAAAATATTATGCGGATCAAAAGTGAATTTAATATCGCGAAGTAATTCGTAGTTATGCGAACCAATCATCATTTCAATAAACTCGGCCCTTACCCTACCATCTCCGTGTTCGCCACTTAAAGAACCATTGTATTTTTTTACCAGTTTAGCCACATCGGTAGTAATACTTCTAAAGAGTTTTACATCTTCCGATTTCTTCAAATTTAAAATTGGACGTAGATGAATTTCTCCGGCACCGGCGTGTGCGTAATACACGGCATCCTGGCCATAGTTATTCATAATTTGGGCGAATTCTGAAATATAATCGGCCAAATAGGGAATTGCTACGGCGGTATCTTCTATACAGGCTACGGCTTTTTTATCTCCTACTATATTGCCCAGAAGTCCGAGGCCGGCTTTTCTTAATTCCATCGCCAGTTCTATTTGCTCTCCCATTAAAACGGGGTAAGCATAACTTAATTTGGCATTTTTTAGGGTATCTAAAACCTGCTGGCTTTGCTGTAACACTTCTTCAGCGGTATTTGCCCTAATTTCCAGCATTAATATCGCCTTTGGATCACCTTCAATAAAAAAGCGGTTTTCCTTATATTTTAAGTTTTGTTTTGTGCAATCTAAGATGGTTTTATCCATCATTTCACATGTAAACAGCGAGTGCTTCATAACCGGAACAACGGCTTGCATACAATTCTCTATGCTATCAAAGTGTGCTGCAATCATCGCCGATTGAGGCGGTTGAAGCTCATCTAGCTTCAGGGTGATTTCGGTTGTAAAGGCTAAAGTACCTTCACTTCCGCAGAGCAATTTGCAAAGGTTTAATGGCTCGTTAGAATCTTCAGAAAAAACATTGGCATAGAGCAATTCGTCTATGGCGTAACCGGTATTTCTTCTATGTAAGCTCTTAGGTGGGAATTTAGCTATAAGTTCTTTTTTATTTTCCTCAGAAGATAGTTGTTCATTTATCTTTCGGTAAATATCACCTTCCAGGTTCTGTAACTTTAACTTTTCCTGAAACTCTTCCTTTGAAATATCCCTAAACTCAGCTTCGGTACCATCGCTTAAAATTGTCTTTAAGGAAACCAGTTTTTCCCTGGTGGTGCCATATTTAATAGAGGTGGTGCCACTAGAATTGTTTCCTACCATACCCCCAATCATACAACGGTTGGAAGTTGATGTATTGGGGCCAAAAAACAAATTAAATTGATTTAAATACCTATTTAAATCGTCGCGAATTACCCCTGGTTGCAAACTTACCGTTTTAGCTTGCCCATCTACCTGAAAAATTCGTGTAAAATGTTTAGAAACATCTACTACAATTCCGTCACCTACACATTGTCCTGCCAGAGAGGTTCCCGCAGTTCTTGGAATTAGTGAAGTACTATTGTTTCTTGCAAATTTTATAAGTGTTTTTAAATCCTCTTCGTTCTTTGGGTAACATACAGCTAAAGGTATTTCGCGATATACAGAGGCATCGGTTGCATACATTGAGCGCCACATTTTATCGTCATATAACTGACCCTCAATTTCCTGCGCTAATTGGTGAAGTTTTGCTTTCATAATTGTGGATAAAAATAGAGAAATTCTCCCAAAGTCACTTAACAGATTTTTAAGCAATATTAACAATAGATTGGCGTATGATTCGTTTTATATCTTGTTTTAACATTTAAATTTGCCCACGATATTAAAAAAAGCTAATCATGAAAAAATTAATTTTACTTGCCGTTTTTGTAATCGGTGCCACGTTTTATAATCAAGCTGAAGCGCAAAGTATTTCTGATAACGCAATAGGTCTTAGATTTGGTGGTGGTGACGGTGTAGGTGCTGAAATTTCTTATCAACGAGCACTGGGAACTAACAACAATCGTTTAGAATTGGATTTAGGTTGGAGAGATAACAGCGCTTATGATGCTTTTAAGCTTACCGGACTTTACCAGTGGGTTTGGAACATAGAAGGAGGATTTAACTGGTATGTAGGTGCCGGTGCCGGACTTTTAGGAGTTGATGATACCCGTTTTAATGACAGAGATGGTGACGATGGAACTTACCTTTTTCTTGCAGGGGACATTGGTTTAGAATATAACTTTGATATTCCTTTACTACTTTCTCTAGATTTTAGACCAGAATTTGGTTTATACAGTGATAATGATGTTTTAAATCCTTTCTCTCCAGATATCGCACTTGGGGTAAGGTACCAATTCTAGTACTTTTTACTGGATAGTATATATTTAACACCTCTCTGGTTTACCAGGAGGCACTTTACACAAAAGGATAGAAATCAAAAAGAGGCCGATTTAAATCGGCCTCTTTTTTTATACCACAGTTTGTTGTAAGGCCTTCTTATAAATATCTTCATAAAGTGGCACTATATTTTGTATATCAAATTTTTCGGCAACTTTGCGGGCTCCTTGTTTAAACCTTTCCAGGGTTTCATCATTCTCCAGGATTTTTAAAGACCTGGAAGCCATTTCTTCCACATCGCCCACATTACTTAAATAACCTGAAACGCCATCTATATTAACCTCTGGCAAACCTCCGGTATTTGTAGAGACAACAGCAACACCATTAACCATAGCTTCTAAAGCCGAAAACCCAAAGCTCTCTTTTTCTGAAGGCAATAAAAATAAATCTGAAAAGCATAGAATTTTATCTATTTCATGGCTTTGCCCTAAAAACATCACTTTGTCTGAAATATTAAGTTCGTCTACCAAATCTTCAGCGGCTTCTTTTTCGGGGCCTTCCCCTACCATCATTAGCTTAGCGTCAATCCTCTTCTGGATCTTGTAAAAGATTTTAATTACATCATCTATTCGCTTAACTTTTCTAAAGTTACTAATATGGGTAATTATTTTTTCCTTTTTCTCGGCCATCATTTCCCGCTGGCAATCTGTGAATTCTTTTTTATCATATTTACTACAGTCTATAAAGTTTGGTACAACCTTTATTTCATTTTTAATTTTAAAGAATTTTAAGGTGTCTTCTTTTAAACTATTAGATACTGAAGTTACCACATCACTATTATTAATGCTAAAGGTTACCGCCGGCTTATAGAACGGATGATTCCCTACCAACGTAATATCTGTACCATGAAGCGTGGTAACCATAGGTAGGTTAATGCCTTCTTCTGCAAGCATTTTTTTAGCCATATATCCGGCATAGGCATGCGGAATAGCATAATGCACATGCAACAGCTCTATATTGAATTGTTTTACCACATTTACCAGTTTACTGCTTAAAGCGAGTTCGTAAGGTTGGTAATGGAAAAGCGGGTATTCTGGAACGTGTACTTCATGGAATCGTACATTGCCCGACAACTGGTCTAAACGAACAGGTTGACTGTAGGTAACAAAATGTATTTCGTGACCGCGTTTAGCAAGGGCCAACCCCAGCTCTGTAGCTACCACTCCACTACCACCAAAGGTAGGATAACAAACAATGGCTATTTTCATTAAGTATAATTTGCTCGATTATCGAGATTTAAATGCCCCGAAGCCTGCTTCGAAACAAAAATAATTCTTCTATGAAATCAACCCAAAATTAAATTTTGAGATGGTTTATTCGGCAAATGAGATATTTTACAAAGCCGATTGGTTTTGACATTAAGTTAAACAAAGCTTGAAGACTTTTCGAGGATCTTTAGACTTTAAAAATTTATCTCTTAGAAATCTATAGCCTCATAAATCACTTTCTGTATTCTTGATCTTACATCTTCCCTTATTAAGGTTCTATTAGTCGCATCGGGAAAGGTTCTATTAGACAAAAATACATAAACAATTTCTTCTTCAGGGTCTGCCCAGGCAAATGTACCGGTAAAACCACTATGCCCAAAACTTTCCATAGAAAGACAATTACAGGTTGGGCCTGAGGTTCCCAGTTGTGGTTTGTCGAAACCAACGCCACGCCTTACATCCTGATCACAATAATAACAGGTATTAAATTTAGAAATGGTCTCAGCCTTAAAATATTCTGTGCCGCCATAAATCCCTTTATTCAAAAAGACATGCATTATTTTGGCAACATCGTTGGCATTGCTAAATAGGCCTGCGTGTCCACCAACACCTCCCTGCAGAGCTGCCCCCTGGTCATGTACTACCCCTTGAATGAGCTGTCTTCGCCAAAGTTTATCTATCTCGGTAGGAACTATTTGTTCCAAAGGAAATTTGGTTGTTGGCAAATACCCGGTATGTGTAGCTCCCAATGGTTTATAGATTTTCTCCTGGGTAAGTTCATGTAAAGATTTATTATAATAGCCTTCTAAATAATATTTAAGAATATGGAAAGGTAGATCACTGTATTTGTAATCCAATCTTCTTTCTAGCTCACTATCCCTTATAATAGCAATGATACTATCTTTCATATCATTTCTAAGGTACATCTCATTAGCCACTTTTGTGCTAAAATTAGCAGAAGGCGTTTTTTGAAAATATTCTTTAGAGGGTAACCTGGTTTTTCTATCTATGGTATTTATATGAAAGGGAATCCATGATTTTAACCTGGCATAATGCATTAACATATCCTGCAATCTAATATTGGCTTTATTAGAATTTTTAAAGACAGGCATCATCTCCTCTAATTTTGTATCAAAATTCACAATTCCATTTTCTTCCTGTTCCATAATTAAGGGCAGGGTTGCCAGTATCTTTGTTAAAGAAGCCAGATCGTAAATTGAAGTGTCTGAAACCGGAGTTTTTTTATTGTAAGTGTGATATCCAAAGTTTTTATTATAAACAACCTTTCCTTTTCTTGCTATTAAAATTTGGGCTCCGGGCGTCATTTTTTTATCAATGGCTTCAGTTATAATATCGTCTATTCTGCTTAATTCGTTAGAGTTTAAACCAACACTTTCCGGTAAACCATAAGAAAGTCTTTGGATACTTTTTGTATGGTAACCGGTTCCTTCAGGGAAATTATCGCCAATACTCACGGGAAGTTTTCCTTTTGCCCCAATGGCTCCAAATATTAACTGCGCAGCTTTTTGCTGTGCTACCGGGTGATTTTGATAGTTTACCAAAATACCTTCCAATTCCTGTAAACCTCTAAAATCGCTTAAAGCATACGGACTCGAAAACAGACTAAGGATTGTTTTATTTTTTTGGGCTATTTGGTGAATCCAATGCAGCTCTGCAGCCGAAAATTTATAAGAAGCCCAGGGGTTACTATTAGATTTATGATAACCTAAAATAACCAAATCATAGCTAGTAAGCTTATTTTGCAAGTCATTAAGGTGAACTGCTGAAACCCAATCTACATTTGCATATTTTCTAAGCTCTTTTAAAAAAGGACTTCCGTTGGCATCCCCAAAATTAATATAGGCAATCCTGGTATTGGCAAGTTCTTTAACAGGTAAAATACCTTTGTTGTTTTTTATTAGGCTTAAAGCGTTCTCAAAAAGTCTTTCAAGTAAAGCTTCATCTCTTACGGTATTGAGTTCTTCTGAAAGAAAATTTTCCTGAACCATTTTTTTCTCAGATAAGCCGCCTTTATACTTTGCCTGAAGTATCTTTTTAACCGAATGTGCCAATCTTTCAGAGGTGATAATATTATTCTTAAAAGCATTAATTAATACTTCTGATGCCACTTCAAGTCTTTCTGGCATTAAAAGCATATCATTACCGGCTAAAAAGGCCCTTAATTCGGCATCTCCCGGTTCGGTATTGCTTGTAAGACCTTTCATATTTAAAGCATCGGTAAAAACAAGTCCGTTAAAATTCATTTGATCTTTTAAAAGATCTGTTATTATTGCTTTTGAAAGTGAAGATGGCGTATTCCTATTCTCCTGAAGCGCCGGCACATTTAAATGCCCTACCATTACACTGGATAGGCCGTGTGCAATTAAAGGGTAATAAGGGTACAACTCTATATTCTCCAATCGTTCTTTGGAATAAGGAATTGTAGGTAATATTTTATGGGAATCTGCATCTGTATCTCCGTGACCCGGGAAATGTTTGGCACTTGATAAAATCCCTTCCTGATGCATTCCTCGCATAAAAGCAAGGGATTTTTCAGCTACATTTATTTTATTTTCTCCAAAACTTCGGTTTCCAATAATTGGATTTTTGGAATTGGTATTAATATCTACCACCGGGGCAAAATTAATGTGTACACCTAAACGCCTGGTATTACGGGAAATCGCAGCTCCGGCATCTTCAATTAATTTATTATTCTGAATAGCACCCAGGGTCATATTCCAGGGAAGCGCAAAAGTAGAATCAAGGCGCATGGCCAGGCCCCATTCGGCATCCATTCCAATAAGCAGTGGGGTTTTGGCAATTTTCTGAAACTCATTTGTTAATTTAGCCTGTCTTAAAGGCCCACCTTTAGAAAAAATAACCCCACCAATATTTCCTTCTTCGACATATTTCCTGGCTTGTTCAATATAAGTTTCACCACTTCCGGAAGAAACACTTATCATAAACAATTGACCAATTTTCTCCCGAAGGCTCAATGAGTTATACACGCTATCTACCCATTTTTTTTGAGCCTCCACATCTGTGGTGAACAAAGGATTATTTTGCGCCGATAGCACAGAGAAGACAAAAAGAAAACAGGTAGTAAGTAAGATTTTCGGGCTAGATGTAGGTTTCATCAATTAAGAAAACGCTTATGCCAACTTTCTGCAGCAGGAACTTCCCAATCTGAAAGAAATTCAGCTTTATTATTTACCAAATTATTAAAGACTATTGTTTTAGGAGAAACTGCCTTTTGTTTGGCCATTTTCCTAAAATCTGATAAGCTTTTATATGCCACAAATTCACCTTGTTTATAGGAGACATTCATTTTATCTAAAAGATCTACGTTATAATCTTTCTCCAATTGTTGAATAAAATGCACAGAAGCATCTATAGAACAACCGGAAGCAGCATTTATTTGCTGATCTAGCGCCAGAACAATAAAACGTTTGTATTTAATTTGGTAGCCCGCTTTTAATTCGGCTCCATGGGCTGTCCATTGTGTAACAAATTGGTCTAAACGGGATTGTATTTCTTCTAATTCTTCATTGGTGAAAGATCGGTTTGCCTGGTAGATCCAAACCCTTGAAGAATCGGGTAGATTTTCGAATGGTACTAACATAAATTGCTAAAATTATATTTTCACAAAACTAATTGATTTAGCTTATGTCTCAAATATAGTTATGCCTTTTAACGTTTGATTTTTTTACTCGATAATTGAGATTAAACAATGCCGGCCTTTTATGGATATTAAAGTAAATATCCATCTAATAGCGTCCCTGTTTTTCGTCAGGTACTTTATAAAATTATGACGTCTAAATTATAAGGTAAGCAAGACTAAATAGAGGTATAATGTTGCTCAGCAACTATTAAAACGCTTAACTTAATTGGACAAAGCTATTTGTTGGAAATATTAACTATAAATCCTGGGCGTTAGCAATAAGTTCTGCTACATCCATTACTGCTACACTATCTTCTTTATTTTTCCCTTTTACCCCATCTGTCATCATGGTATTACAAAAAGGACAACCAGCAGCAATAACTTCAGGTTTTACTTCCATAGCCTGCTCGGTTCTCTCTATATTCACATCCTTATTTCCTGGCTCCGGTTCTTTGAACATTTGGCCGCCACCGGCACCGCAGCAGAGTCCATTAGATTTACATTTACGCATTTCTACGAGTTCTACTTCCAGCTTTCGAAGGAGGTCACGTGGTGCTTCATATTCGCCGTTGGCACGCCCTAAATAACAAGGGTCATGAAATGTGATACGTTTACCTTTAAATTTTCCACCTTCAACTTTTAACTTCCCTTCATTTAAAAGAGCTTTTAAAAATTGCGTATGGTGCATTACTTCGTAATTACCACCCAGGGCCGGATACTCATTTTTTATTGTATTAAAGCAGTGGGGACAAGCGGTTACTACTTTTTCTATTTCGTAACCATTAAGAACCTCTATATTTGTTGCAGCCTGCATTTGAAAAAGAAATTCGTTACCCGCCCGCTTTGCAGGGTCTCCGGTACAACTCTCTTCTGTTCCCAAGACGGCAAAATCTACCCCTGCTTCATGTAAAAGTTTTACAAAAGCTTTAGTTATTTTCTTTGCCCTATCATCAAAACTACCGGCACAGCCCACCCAAAATAATACTTCAGGTTTTTTACCCGCTGCCATATACTCGGCCATTGTAGGTACTTTTAATGCTTCTGCCATATCTAAATGTTTTTAATTTTTCTTAGAACTTTTTCTTATCCTAAATATTCAAAAAATTGTTTTTAAAATTTCCGGTTCTTTCAGCTATTAATTCTCTTTGGCCCAATTCAATCTGTCCTGTTGATTATAAGGCCAGGGAGCACCGTTGTTTTCAATATTGGTCATTGCAATAGCTAGCTCGTTAGGAGCAGCACTTTCTTCCATAACTAAATACCTACGCATGTCTAAAATAATAGATAAAGGATCTATACCTATTGGGCAGGCTTCTACACAGGCATTGCAACTGGTACAGGCCCACAATTCTTCACGCAATACAAAATCGTCCAGTAATTGCTTACCGTTATCTTCATATTTCCCTTTTTTATTAATAATATCGCCTACTTCTTCCAGCCTATCCCGGGTATCCATCATAATTTTTCGCGGAGAAAGTTTTTTACCGGTTTGGTTTGCAGGGCATTCGGCAGTACATCTTCCACATTCTGTACAGGTGTAGGAATTTAGTAACTGTACCTGGTTAAGATCAAAGACATCTGAAGCACCGAATTTCTCCGGTTCAGCGCTAGTTTCTTCTTCAGCTGGAGCTGCAAAGGGATCGGCGTCGGGATCCATCATGAGCTTAACTTCGTCGGTAACAGATTGCAAATTATCCATCTCTCCCTGGGGACGAAGTTTTGATAAATAAACATTTGGAAAAGCAAGTAGAATATGTAAATGCTTTGAATAGTATAGGTAATTAAGGAAGAAAAGAATCCCCAAAATATGTAACCACCAGGCTGTTCTCTCAATAATAATGAGTGTAGCATTACTCATTCCCTCAAAAATAGGCAGCAAAAATTGACTAATTGGAAAAGCTCCTGTAATTCCGGCTTCGCTGGCGTAATGTGGCGCACCATTTAATTGAAGCTGATAATCTGTAGCATTCATTACCAGGAAAAGTACCATAAGTACCATTTCAAAATATAGAATATAATTAGCATCATTCTTGGGCCAACCTTTTAATTCCCTGCTCAGAAAACGATAAATATTAAGAAGGTTTCGTCTTATCCAAAAAACAATTACACCAATAAGGACTAATAAGGCCAGTATTTCAAAAGAGCCAATTAAAATGTTATAAAAACCACCCAAAAATGAAAGTACACGGTGTGTACCGAATAATCCATCTATTATAATTTCAACAACTTCAATGTTTATAATTATAAAACCTACATAAACAATTACATGAAGAAAACCTGATATTGGTTTTTTCACCATTTTGCTCTGACCAAAAGCTACCCTGGCCATTTTAGCAAAGCGCTCCCCTTTATTGTCGCTTCTATCTACTTCCCTGCCTAACTTGATATTCCTAATTAACTTACGAATATTTCTAATAAAAAATCCGATTCCGGCTACAAGGGCAAGTAAAAATAAGATCTGGGCAATAATTTGCATGATGGTTTATTTTATAGAATCCTTTTCTTTAGGCTCCTGATAAGGCTCAGGGTTTTTTCCAAAAACAGAAAAATGGACATATCGTTTAGGATTCAGTTTTACGTCTTGCAGTAATTGTTCTAGCTGTTTTGTGGCATTATCCAGGTTGTTATAAACGGCATCATCATTAATTAATTTACCTGCAGTACCTTCTTTATTATTTAATTTATCTGAGATACTCTCAAAATCAGCTACTACTTTTTCCAAATCTTTGGTAATCTTACCAATATCCATTTGGGTTAAACTATCTGAAAAAGTATTGAAATTGGTAGTTATTTCATCAAGATTGGTAAAAGTCCTATTAATATTATCTGAGTTTCCACCAATAATACCCTCTAAGGTATTGGCAGTAACTTTAAATGAAGCTACAGTAGCATTAAGGTCTTTAAAAGTATTTCTAATATTGTACCGTGTACTGTCGTTTAAAATTTTATTCACTGCAGTTACCAGGGAATCTGCACTAACTATCGTATTTTCAACTTTTTCCTGAAGTGGTGTTAACCTGTCATTAACCAGCTCCATAATACCTTCTTCAATTTCGCTATTTAAGGTATCTCCAGATTTAGCCATCTCACCCTTTTTGTAGTCTGGAATTATGGCTAAAGATTTCCCCCCAATAATATTACCTCCATAAATTTGAGCGGTACTATTCCTGGAAAACTGAAAGTCGTTTTCTACCGTAAAGCTTACAACAAGGGTTCCTTTAGAATCCAGGAAGTTAATTTTTGTGACTTGCCCAACCTTTAAACCGTTTATAGTTACAGCCGAAGAAGGTGAAAGACCTTCCACATCGTTATAAACCGCATAAAAAGTTCTACTGGATTCCAGTAGATTCTTACCTTTTAAGAAACTATAACCAAAAATAAGTAGGAGGATAGCAATTATTGCTAATAATGCAGTTTTTACTTCACGTGTAAATTTCAAAAGCTATTTTTTTAAGATAAAAACAAATTTAGAAATAAAAATAGAAAAGAAGCCTTATTTTACTTTGTTTTTAACGCCTCATTAACTGTAATCTTATCCCCACCTTTAAAAGCTACAATATAACTTGAAGGATATCCATTTTGCTTTGCTTTATCATGAAGTTCGTTAATTCTGGTATAGTTAGAGGTGGCCCCATAATAATATTTGTATAAGCCGTTTTCCCTGGATCGTTCTACGTTTTGCAAACCTTTAAAGTTATATGCTTTGGTTTCTAATTTCTTGGAACCTGCAGCCAATTGAATTTTAAATGTTATACCCTCATAAACTTCGTCCTGTACTTCGTCTTGATTATTAGAGTTGGATATAGAGGAGTTACCTATATTTTGCAAGCTGGATAAATTTATACTATTGGCATACTTATCTATAGCTTCTACAATAGCAGCCGCCATTTTATTTTGACCTGAAGTACTATTTAAATATGGACCTTCGTGATTATTGGTAAGGAAACCGGTTTCTATAAGTACACTCGGCATCACAGCGTTTTTTAAAACCAAAAAACCCGCTTGCTTCACTCCCCTGTCTTTTCTTTTTAAATTATGGGTAAAATTTTTCTGGATAAAATCAGCCAAAAGTATACTTTGATTTAGGTATTCCTCCTGCATTAAAGCCATTCCTATATAAGATTCGGGAGAATTAGGATTAAACCCTCCATAGGTCACCTCATAATCTTCCTCTAAAAAGATTACTGAGTTCTCTTTTTTAGCAACTTCGAAGTTTTCTTTGGTTTTATGCAAACCCAATACAAAAGTTTCGGTACCATAGGCCTGGGAGTTGTGGGCATTACAATGTACAGAAACAAAAAGATCGGCATCGGCCTCGTTGGCAATTTTGGCTCTTTTAGCTAAAGGGATAAAAACATCAGTATCCCGGGTATAAATTACTTCAATCCCTCCCTTTTTTTCCAAAGCTTCCCCGATTTTTAAAATAATATTAAGTGCAATATCCTTTTCCTTAAAGCCATTTCCCGTATTACCCGGATCTTTGCCGCCATGACCGGCATCAAGAACAACTACAAAACGATCTCTAGGAGTATCGTTTATAGCAAGTAAATGCTGCGAGTTGCCAAGAAAAAATATAAAAAATACGAAAAGTTTAAGTAGGTTCGTTCTCATAAAAAAGGTAACGCTAAATTTGTGCTGATTATTTTAATTACTTTTTTTCAGTGATTCTCAAATCTAAGCTGAAAAAATATATGTAATTTTGAATTTGCAAAAAGCAAGCCATTCTTTACAAAAATAGCACTTAGAGCATTGCAAACAAACATACCTAACATACTTTTTTGCTGTATATTTATACTGCTTCCTTTCGTTTGTTTAAACGCCCAGGAAATAGGAAACAATACCGAAATAAACTTAGATGCCAAGGAAAGGGACACTATTGTTACCGTTGGCGATTCATTACCGCTGGCACAAACCATCAAGGCCACCGATAGTATTTTGGGCGATTCCTTACAACCTCCACAAAAAGGAAATCAGCTTATTACCGATGCCGTTAAATATGAGGCTAAAGATTATATGCGCATTAGCCAAAAGGAAAATAGGATGTTTCTATATAATGAAGCCCAAATTATCTATGGCGATATGCAAATTAATGCAGGCCTAATTATTATAGATAACGATAAAAATGAAGTCTACGCATACGGAATTCCCGATTCTACCGGGGCATATTCTCAAAAACCGGTTTTTGTTCAGGGCAATCAAACCGTAGAACCAGATTCTATTCGCTTTAATTTTGATACCGAAAGAGCGCTGGTATATAACTCAAGAACACAACAGGCTAGTTTTAATGTGAAAGGAGAAGTCACCAAACGTGAGAACGATTCGGTGTATTTTATGCAAAATGTGCGTTTTACCACCGATGAAGACTTAGAAAACCCCGACTATTTTTTCTATGCAAGACGTATAAAATTTGTCCCAGACAAAAAAATTGTAGCCGGCCTTGTAAATATGTACCTAGCCGATGTTCCTACCCCATTGGGATTACCTTTTGGCTACTTTCCCTTAACCGAAGAAGAGACCTCTGGTTTTATTATTCCCAGTTTTGGGGATAGCCAGCGTGGTTATTTTCTGCAAAACGGGGGGTATTATTTTGCCATAAGTGATTATGTAGACCTACTTACCCTGGGAGACTATTATACAAATGGAAGTTATGCAGTAAGACTGGAAAGTAATTATGCCAAGCGTTATCGCTACCGCGGAAATGTTAGGATACGCTACGAAAATCAATATCAAAGTGAACGTGGTTTTCCCGATTATTCAGAAAGAACAGAATATAATATACAATGGTCGCACAATCAGGATGCCAAAGCAAATCCAAATTCCAGGTTTAATGCATCTGTGAATTTAGGAAGTAGCACTTACTACCAAAATTCTGTAAACCAAATGAATACAGGAAATTTCTTAACCAATTCTTTAAGTTCATCGGTATCCTACAGTAAAACTTTCCCGGGTGATCCGCAGGTGAATTTAAGTATCGCTGCCAGACATAGCCAAAATACAAGAACACAAACTATAAATATGAGTTTACCTACCTTACAGGCAAGTATGACGCGTATTTACCCATTTGCTCCAAAAACCGGATCTAAAAAGGGATTGATAGAAAATATTAACTTCCAATATAATTTACGGGGGGAGAACCAAATTAGAACTACCGACTCTCTATTCTTCAAACCCGAAATGTTTAAAGATGCCAATTATGGTGCCCAACACTCTATTCCTGTTTCTACCAACTTTAAATTATTTAATTACCTAAGTGTTAGTGCTAATGCTAATTACGAAGAGAATTGGGTTTTTAAAACTTTTGAACAGTCGTACGACGAATTTAATGATGAAGTGGTTATAGATACTATAAATGGGTTTGATTCTTACCGGACTTATAATTTTGGAGCCAGCATGGGAACTACCTTGTATGGTTTAAAAAACTTTGGAAAAGATAAGAAAATACAGGCCATTAGGCACGTTATGCGCCCTTCTATTAGCTATAATGTAAACCCTGCATTCGATCAATATTATGATACTTATGAACGGATTAACCCTGCAAACCCGTTAGAAACCAATATGGTAGATTATTCCAGGTTTAGCGGAACATTGTATGGAGCTCCCGGCAACCGGTTTTCCAGTTCACTGGGATTAAGTATTAGTAATACCCTGGAAGCCAAAGTGCGGTCTAAAGACAGTACTGCCACAGAACCCGAGAAAATATCTTTGCTGAATAATTTCAGCATAAGTACAGCATACAATCTTTCTGCAGAAAAAGGGCAACCAAGACTCTCTCCCATTGCTCTACGAGGAAGCATCCCTATTGTAAGGGATAAACTGGATATCAACGTTGCGGGAAACATGGATATTTATGCACTGGACAATAATAATCAAAGAACAAATAAATTAAACATTAATAATGGTGGAAGTTTATTTAGGTTTACCAACGCCAATGCAAGTTTTGGGTATTCTATTTCCAGCAAGGATTTTGAAGATGAAGGCGAAGATGAAAATAAGGACAATATAGATAATGATACCTATAGAGGTGGTGGTAGGCGTGATGATCTTTTTGGAAAAGGAACCGACCTTGACGGAAAATTTTATGACGAAGAGGAAGACCCATTTGCCGATGAAGATCGTCCCGAACGAAATGACAACTGGTATAATTATAAAATTCCATGGGATTTAAGAATGTCTTACACCATGACCTATAATAATTCTGCACGCCAAAACGAGATTACCTCACATTCTATTATGTTTTCGGGAGATGTTGAGCTCTCTCCAAAATGGATGGTAGGCGCCTCCTCTGGTTACGATTTAAAAGATTTAGGTTTTACTTATACACAGCTAAGGTTTCAACGAGATTTAAATACCTGGAGGTTAAGTTTTAACTGGGTTCCCTTTAGTGAGCGTAGATCCTGGTATTTCTTTATTGGAATTAAATCGGCTATCTTAAGTGATATAAAATACGATAAACGTAATGAACCAGATCGAAGATTATAAATTTTAAATAGTACAAACAATGAAAAAAATAATTAAGACCAACCAGGCCCCTGCTCCTATTGGCCCTTATAATCAAGCCGTATTAACCGGAAATATGCTTTTTATTTCAGGACAAATAGCACTTAATCCTGAAACCGGTGAATTGGAAACCGAAGAACTTCAAAAGGAAACAATTAGGGTAATGGAAAATCTTAAAGCAATTCTCGCTGAAGCAGGAATGGATTTTGAGAACGTAATTAAAACTTCCATTTTTATAAGCGATATGAATAATTTCGCTAAAATTAATGAGATTTACGCCAACTATTTTAATGCTGAAACTGCCCCTGCCAGGGAAACTGTAGAGGTTGCTAACTTGCCTAAGTTTGTAAACGTAGAAATTAGTGCTATAGCAGTAAAAGAGTAAAATTAAAATAAACAGCTTTACCCGGTAACCGATAGTTATCGAGACGGTGAGGCTTCACTCATAATAATAAAATACCTCGTTGTCTTGCCACGAGGTATTTTATTTTAGAGCTTACTAAAAAAACGCTAGTTTTTCATTTTAAGATAAATAGACCTCAATTATCTCTTGATGGTATTGAGTTCAGTTTACAGAAAAAAAACAGCACTAAGCTTATTTCTATTAAATGCCTAAGGCTTCAGGTCAGATATTTTCAAAGCTTAAAAATCGCAAAACTGTCTAAGAAAAAATAATATCTAAAACGCCTGCATTAATAACCTGGCACTTGCCGGATTGGTTGCTAGTGGAATATCGTGCACATCGCATAAGCGCATTAGCATAAAAATATCGGGCTCGTGCGGATGCTTGTCTAACGGGTCTCTAAAGAAAATTACCATATCTACTTTTCCTTCTGCAATTCGGGAAGCTATTTGCGCATCTCCCCCCAGAGGTCCTGAAAGTAATTTCTCTACCTCAAAACCTGCGCTTTCGGTTTTTGCACCGGTAGTTCCGGTGGCAATAAGTTTTATATTCTTGGCCTGAAGCGATTCTCTATGGTTATTTAAAAACTGAACCATTTCTGCCTTCTTGCCGTTATGGGCAATAATTGCTACTGTTTTCATTTTTTATACAGATAAAATATCAGAAATGCGAAGCAAATCTTTATTAATAGTTGGTTTAGATTGTAAAGTTTCGTTTAATTCAATAGCCTGTACTTCATTATTTAGCATACCTACCATAATATCTTTTTGCCCGTCTAACGCCAGCTCAACCGCCTTTACGCATAACCTGCTCGCTAAAACACGATCAAAACAAGTGGGACTACCTCCTCGCTGTATATGCCCCAACACGGTTACTTTTGCATCATAATAGGGTAAATTCTCTTTTACATAGTCTGCCAGTTCAAAAACGTTTTTACCAATTTTATCTCCTTCAGAAACTACAACTATACTGGAAGTTTTTCCCGAACGCCTACTACGCTCCAGGGAATTTAGTAAACGATCTAAACCAAGATCTTCCTCCGGAATAAGAATTTCTTCAGCACCGGCTCCAATTCCGCTATTTAAGGCTATAAAACCGGCATCACGCCCCATTACTTCCACAAAAAACAACCTGTTATGTGAGCTCGCGGTATCTCTAATTTTATCTACAGCGTCAATTACCGTATTTAAAGCAGTATCATAGCCTATGGTATAATGGGTTCCAAAAATATCGTTATCTATAGTTCCGGGGACACCAATAATTGGAATGTTATGCTCTGCGCTAAATATTTGGCCGCCTTTAAAAGTACCATCACCACCAATAAGAATCATAACGTCAACTTCAGCCTTTTTTAAATGCTTAGCAGCTTTTTCCCGACCTTCTTTAGTTCTAAACTCTTCAGATCTGGCCGATTTAAGTATTGTACCTCCAAGGTTAATAATATTGCGAACACTACGGGCATTAAGCTCTACATAATCGCCATCTATCATTCCCTGAAAGCCCTTCATAAATCCTACACAATCTATGTGATAATAAGCACAGGCTCTAACCACTGCCCTAATTGCAGCATTCATCCCAGGAGCATCGCCACCCGAAGTCATTACTCCAATTCGTTTTATCTTTTTTGTCATATCTTTCTATTTCTTGTCTAAAATTACAAACTAAGGAGAAATCTTAAAAGAAAAAGAAGAAGTTTTAAGGCTTCTTTTTAATTTGAATTTTCGTCGGGAAATCTTATGTAATCAGGGGTTACAGGACGTGTTTCTGAATCTGGTTTCATTTCTTCATTTAGAGCCTCAATTTCTGTACTGGCAATTTTTCGAAGCAACTCCTTAAATGTGTCAAAATCTACCGAATATGACAATCCAATACCTTGTGTAAACCCGATTTCTTCCCCAATAAACTGAATATTATTCTCCCGGTTAAAAACCTTGGCCCTTAAGGTTCCGTCTTCATTTAAAAGGAAATCTATTTCCAGGTCGCCAACTATAATAGATTCAGTTACCCCGCCAATAGGCACCCCAACCTGTCCATTTATAATAACTCTATCACTAATTTGAGTAGAAAGGGTAAGACCAAACCTATCTACAGTTTGTTGATCGGGTGTACGATCTCCCTGTACATAATTTACGCCTACCTGAAATTTACCATCATCCCCCGCAAAAATATCATTAACAATACTGGAAGCCCTTTCGGCAAGTGTTCCAGTAATAGCATTTTGCCTTAAGCCAAATTCACTATAAAATGCACCCTGGGTAACCAGGAATAAGGCCTGGAGTTCCTTGCTTGAACGGTCATCCATTCTATACTCTAATTCCGATCGAACTACAGAACTGGCATTAGGAAAATCGATATCGAAAGTAATATCGGGCTGCATTATTTCACCTTGTAGGTTAATAATCACCTCTACAGGAATTTTCCTGTTAATAGAAGGATTTTCTAACAATACTGCAGGGTTTGCGTTAAGGGCATAAATAGCACTTACATCTAATTGCGCCTCGGTTGGATCACCATTCCAATTAATACTCCCCTCAGATTCTACATTGAAAACTTTTTGAACAAGTCCGGCGTATTTAAAGTTATACACTCCTTCGTAAACCACAAAGTCTCCCCACATATTAAACTTGCCATTGGTATTAATCTCCAATAATAAATTTCCGGAGCCGCGACCTTTTAAGGTACTTCCACTGGTTTGATCTACCACTACTTCAACTTCAGCATCATTGGTAATATCCAGGTCAAAAATAAGCTCAAGCCCGGTTACCTCTGGCAATTCTATAGTCTGCCCTGCTTCTTTGGCAGCCTTTTCCTCTGGACTTAAAAAGTGAATATATGAGTTGTCGCCAACAGACTCTGTATCGCTTAGAGGTATTTTAAAAACCGTACCACGCTCTGTGCTTGCCGTAACATCTATCACCAACTGGTCTGTAGGACCGGCAATACTGGCGTCTCCGCTAATAAAAGCAGTTCCATAGTAAAGGGCATCCTCATCGCCTTCAGTATCTAAAACCAAAAGCCTATTGGTATCTATATTTAAATCCAGGTTCCATTCCTTAAAATTTTCATGTCCTATACTACCATTAAGAGTACCCGTTGTTTGGTATTTGGTATCTTCAATCTCTACATCATCAAAAATAAACTGCTGTTCATTTAAATTAACCTTCGCTGCATCATTAAAAGCAAGATCAACATTTAGGTAGGGAATTCGTAAACCGGCATTATCCAAACTAAGACTTCCTGAAAAATCTGGATTTTTATAATTTCCGGTAACTTTTGCATCTCCCGTGGCTACTCCCCTTATATTACTAATCACGTCACGCCCTAAAGGACTAAAAGCAGCCAGGTTTAAATCCTCTAATGTGACCCCCAGATCGATTGTAGGCTCACTTCCACTAACATCTATATTTCCAATGGCATTTAAGGATACGTGGCCATCTTTTTTTAAATTGGCATTTACATCGTAATTAGTAAGCGTTTCATTTCCTTCTACATTTAAAACAAAATTTCCCAAAAGGTTATCATTAATATCTAAGGAATCTATTTTTAAAGCTGTATTTGGATAATAGGCCCCATCTTCCTGTAATAAATCGAGTTTACCATTTAAAGTTCCGGCAAGACGAAGGCTATCTATATGTGGCGTAAGCTTACCTATATCTACATTTTCAAATTCCATTTTGAAATCTTTATAGGTAGTATCCCGCATTTCCCCACTTAACCTAATCTCTTCGTTCTTATGACTCATTACCAGAGAATCTATTGTAATATCCTTAAAATCAAGATCAAAAACAATCTTGTTACTTTTATTGCCCTCTTCATTCAAGTACCAGGTATTATTTTTAAAAGTAAGGTCTGATCGTTGAATTCCTATTACCGATCTGTTATTCTCATTAATAGTATGAAAGAGATTCACATTAAAAACATCTTCATTATTTCTGCCTCCCTGAAATTCAGATCTAATAAAAAGAGTATCCCTTTGAGTTACATTAATAAAACTGAATTCTGAAAAATTATATAATCCGGTTGAAACACTATCAGCTTCAAAATAAGTATTGTAAATAGGGTTGGTATTATCTACATTTAAGTTTACCGTCTCCATCATATTTCCAAAGAGATCTATTTTAGGAGAACGAAAGTTTACTTTAAATTCAGATTCATCTGAAGCCAGGTGGCCGCGAATAAAGGTATTTGGTGCCAGGTTTATTTCCGGGTAAAAGACTTCAACAATTTTATTATAAATATCAAAATCAAATTCCAGGTATTGATTATTAGTGATGGTGCGGGGCTTATAATTGGTATAAATACTCCCCAAAGAGTTTTCAATTAAAGGCCTTATTTCAGAAAGAATAAAATCTCCTTTAATTTCACCGCTAATCACATCATGCGAATTTATACTTAAAGTTCTTTCGGGCCCTTTAAAACTGGAAGTAATACTGAAATTATCAAAATAATAAAGATCGTTTTGATTCTGGTAGGAAGTATTAAGCAACAATATTTCACCAAAGGCATCATCTATACTTGTACCCTTCATATTCATAATAACATCTCCTTTAAAAATAGAGAGGCTATCGCGGGTAACAAAGTTTAGGGCGTTTAAATTCGCATATCCAACCGAAGCTTCAAAATCGTAATTATTGATATCTTCAGAAAGGTCTGCCAAACCATTAAACTCCATTTTTAAATTAGGGTCGTTGGCCATTAATAAACCATTAAAAACAGGATTTCTAAGATTACCTATCACCCTAATTCCCTGGTAGGTATAATTATTAAATTGTAGTTTGGATATTTGTCCTTTTAGCTCAGCATCCAGGGTCTCGGCGTTAAAGCCGGTTCCATCTATATCCAGGTTAAAACTTGTTTTTCCAAGGTTTGCGTTATTGGCAAGTTTTCCAATATTAACCTCCTTAAAAATAAGTTTTCCTGTATAGATTACGTCTTGTGAATTATTAAATCCGCGTAAAACAACATCTGCTTCGGCCGAGCCCAGTTGTGTATTTATACGCACATCGGCATCCAAATTAGCATTAGTAACAATAGCATTACCTTGCATCCTCAGGTTGCCAAATTCACGCAAGTTTTCAGGAAGCTTCCCCCTTAAGTCCCCTGGCAGTAAATTAACCAGATCGTAATAATTGGTCGTGAAATTTGAAAAATCCCCGGTGAGCTCAAAATCTTCCCCATTCTTGGAAAAGGCACCTTGAATGTTAACATTTCCACGAAGTGTACTACGGTCCATACCGGTTAACCGAACATTGGGAAGCTGGAAGTTATTTAGTGTACCTATAAAATCGGTATCTAATTGGATCAACTGATTCTTTCCAAATTCGTTATAAAAAGCCCTTAAATCTGTACTGGAAACTACACTTTCAGTAAAAGTACCGGTTATTTGTACCTTGTTTTCAAAATCAGAAAAATCTTCAATTTTATAATCAAACTCAAGATCAGCGTTAACTAAAGACTGGGGTGTTTGAATCATTAAGTCATCAAAAACCATTTGTTTAGGGCTATATAAGAAACGGGTGCTTAAATTATCTATATTTAATCCGCGTTTTTCCTTTGCTTTTAACCGTTCAATGATTACACTAATCTCCGGACCTTTTATCTTTAAGTCTTTTGCGTAAATATTTAAACTATCAAGACTTACAAATTCAGGATTGTCACTATCTTCATTGATAAAACTATAATGAGCATTAGAAATTTCAACCCTATCCATAAACAACTGAAATGGAATAGAATCTCCAGAAGGTTTCTTACTCAGTTTTTGGATAAATTTCCCAAGATTATCCCTGTCCTCTCCTTTATATCGACGCATTTTAAGCTTTAAACCCTCCAAATAAGTATTTCCTAAATTTGGATTATTGCTAAGCAGGTTAGAAACACCGGGGAGCGAAGTGCGCAATTCTTCAGAAAAAATTAAGGTATCTTTATGATGGTCTTCAATATAAATTCCGTTAATTTTCACTTTGCCAAAATAGGTTAAGCTTACCCGATCTATAGAAATATCAACATTGTTTTTTTCGTTGATAGATGTAGTAATACGGTTGGCTACTCCTGTTTGTACGGCAGGAATAGAGAAGATTATCAAAATAATGACAAAAAGCAAAAGCAGCGCAACCACTGTTCTAGTTAATATTTTCCAGAATTTTTTGATACGCTTTTATATTTTAACTTTGTACACAATATTAACAATTTCTATGCCCCTTATTTCTTAATGGCTTCACAAAATATTTACATATTAGGGATCGAGTCTTCCTGCGACGATACAGCAGCAGCTGTAATACATAACGGAAAAATACTATCTAACATTGTTGCTACTCAAGAAGTACACCAACAATACGGAGGCGTGGTACCGGAACTCGCTTCCAGGGCACACCAGCAAAACATAGTTCCCGTGATTCACCAGGCCATAGCCAGGGCAAATATCGGCAAAAAAGATATATCTGCAATTGCATTTACACGTGGGCCGGGACTAATGGGTTCATTACTTGTTGGAACCTCTTTCGCTAAATCTTTATCCCTGGGCTTAGGAGTTCCGCTTATTGAGGTAAACCATATGCAGGCGCATATTTTGGCACACTTTATAGAGGAAGAAAACTATAAAAAGCCAGATTTCCCTTTTCTGGCTTTAACCATAAGTGGCGGGCATACTCAAATTGTGAAAGTTTCTAATTATTTCGAGATGGAAGTAATTGGGGAAACTACAGATGATGCTGTTGGCGAAGCTTTTGATAAAAGTGCCAAAATTTTAGGGCTTCCCTATCCCGGTGGCCCCTTAATAGATAAATATGCAAAGGAAGGGAATCCAAAAGCCTTTCCTTTTCCTAATCCAAAAGTACCTGATTTAAATTTTAGTTTTAGCGGGTTTAAAACCTCGGTACTCTATTTTGTGCAGAAACAAACCAAAGAAAATCCAGATTTTATTGATGAAAATTTAAAAGATATTTGCGCTTCTATTCAGTTTTCTATTGTAAGAATTTTAATGGATAAACTTAAAAAAGCGGTAAAACAAACCGGAATCAATCAAATTGCGATTGCCGGTGGTGTTTCAGCAAATAGTGGTATTAGAAATGCCCTGGTTGAAGCCGAAAAAAAATATGGCTGGAATTGTTTTATCCCTAAGTTTGAATATACTACAGATAATGCGGCAATGATTGCTATAGCTGGCCATTATAAATATTTGAATCGGGATTTTTCCGATTTTTCCACCACGGCCCAGGCACGCTATAAATTTTAGGCTATGCAACTTTTCTACACCCCAAATATTAAAAAAAACGATAAGCAAATTGTTTTTCCAAAAGATGAAAGTCGGCATATAGCAAAAGTTTTGCGTAAAAGCGAAGGCGATATTTTAAAGGTAACTAATGGAAAAGGTTTTTTATTTACCTGTGAAATAATTGAGGCCAATCCAAAACAGTGTTTGGCAAAAATCAATAAGCTCGAAGAAGCACCTGTTAAAACTCATCACCTACACCTGGTTGTAGCACCTACAAAAATGAATGACAGGTATGAATGGTTCCTGGAGAAAGCTACAGAAATTGGTATAGACGAAATAACGCCTATAATTTGTGATCATAATGAAAGGAAAACTATAAAACCAGATCGTTACGAACGTGTATTACAAAGTGCGATGAAACAATCTTTGCATTATAGATTACCTGTACTTAATGAATTGATTAGTTTTTCAGAGTTTATTAATCTTGAGTCTGAAGGGCAAAAATTTATTGCGCATTGTGAAGAGGATATTCCCCGTGTTTCTTTAAAAAACAAGGCTAAACCCAAAGAAAAAATCACCATACTTATTGGTCCTGAAGGCGATTTTTCCGCTAAAGAAATAAAACAGGCTCTAGAAAAACAATGGCTTCCTGTAAGTTTAGGCGAAAGCCGATTAAGAACCGAGACTGCGGCTATTGTAGCCTGCCATACTATTGCACTTATTAATCAGGATTAATTTTTACAACTCATTTTTATTGATACTTTTACAAATATGTTGAGTTTTAAAAAATATACTCCAATTTTCATATTCCTTGTTTTTTTCCAATCTACAAAAGCACAGGAAATTGCAGTTTTAAAGTATAATGGAGGGGGCGACTGGTATGCTAACCCAACATCTCTCCCCAATTTAATTACATTTTCCAATAATAATGTTGGAACCGGTATAAACCCCAAACCCGTTACTGTTACTCCGGCAAGTTCAGACATCTTTCAATATCCTTTTGTACATATGACCGGGCACGGGAATGTGATTTTTAATGAGGAAGAGGCCATGAACCTTAGAAATTACCTTTTAAGCGGTGGTTTTCTGCATATAGACGATAATTATGGTATGCAGCAATATTTGGAAAAAGAATTGGCGAAAATTTTTCCTGAAAAAAAACTGGAAGAGTTACCAGCAAGTCACCCTATATTTTCTAGTGCCTATAACTTTCCCGGTGGTTTACCTAAAATTCATGAGCACGATAATAAACCGCCACAGGCTTTTGGAATTTTCAATGAAGAAAGGTTAATCTTGTTATTTACGGTAGAAAGTGATCTTGGTGATGGCTGGGAAAGCCAACAAGTTCATAATGATCCTGAAGAGGTGCGGTTAAAAGCATTACAAATGGGAGCAAACATTTTAAAATACGTTTTTGAAAATTAATGGAACAACTCTCTCATTTCGACGAAAAGTTTACTAAGGAAAATTTTCCTATAAGCCTGGTACTTGACAGTATTTCGGGAGAAGCAAATATTGGTAGCATATTTAGGCTTGCCGATGCATTTAATATTGAAAAAATCATTTTTTCGGGTATTGAACCAAAGCTTAACAGTAGAAGGCTTCAAAAAACCTCCAGAAATACACACAAAACAGTACAACATGAGTTTACAGAAGATGTTCTTGGTTTTATTAAACAATCTAAGGCAAATGCTGAAATAATTTCCCTGGAAATTACTTCAGTGAGTAAACCTATAAATAGTTTTAAGTATAAAAGAGCTAAGAAAAATATTATTCTGATACTGGGAAATGAAGCTTCAGGAATAAATAATGAGCTGCTGAAAATTTCAGATAAACACCTGCATATCAATATGTTTGGTCAAAACAGCAGTATGAATGTTGCCCAGGCCGCAGGAATAGCCTTATATGAAATATCGAAAACAATATCTGCATTCAGTAAGAAATAATATATTTACCACGTGAATTCAAAATCAATTACATTAGGAATTTTAAGGGCTGCGGGAATAATGGTTGGCATTATTCTTTTACTCTATTTTTTATATGAAATCCAATCGGTGCTGGTGTACATTGCCATCGCAGCGGTAATTTCGCTGGTAGGTCGCCCGGTGGTTATTTTTTTAAAACAGCGCCTAAAAATTCCAAACCGACTTTCAGTGGTTCTGGTGCTTATTCTAGTACTCGCTATTTTTGCCGGTATCATACTCGTTTTTGTACCCATTGTTATTGAGCAAAGTCAGTATTTAAGTCGTATAGACATGGAAGCTTTTAGAAGCGACCTTAACGAGCTTAACAACCAGGTAAACAATTATTTGGGCGTAGAAGAAATTAACTTAGTGGAAGGCCTTAAACAAAGTGAATTTATTAGGAACTTTGATATTAGTGCCGTTCCACGGCTTTTAAACAATGTTTTTAGCATTTTGGGGGCTACTTTAATCGCGTTGTTCTCTATACTTTTTATCTCCTTCTTTCTGCTTAAAGACAGTAAGTTAATGCTAAATAGTATACTGGTTTTTGCTAACCGCGGAGATGAGCAAAAATTTCAGCGTGTCTTCAATAAAATTAAAATCCTATTATCCAGATATTTTGTAGGGCTAACATTGCAGATTACGGTTTTATTCGTACTCTACGCTATTCTGCTTAGTGTTTTTGAAATCAACAACCCCATAGCGATCGCTTTTATTTGTGCCTTTCTAAACCTGGTTCCCTATTTAGGGCCGCTGTTTGCCGGGATTTTAATGGCTCTTTTTGTAATTTCAAGTAACCTGGGCGCAGATTTTCAATTAATTATTTTACCAAAATTGGGGTATATTATGTTAGGCTATGCTATTTGCCAGCTTATAGATAATATGATCTCACAGCCAATGATTTTTGGTGCCAGCGTAAAATCGCATCCATTAGAAATTTTTCTTATTATTTTAATAGCCGGAATTATATTTGGAATTGCCGGAATGGTAGTGGCCGTTCCTTTTTATACAGCTTTAAAAGTAATTGCTAAAGAATCTTTAAGTGAGTACAAGATCGTAAAACGACTTACTCGCGACCTTTAAACCTTTTCTTTTGAATAGAGCTTTACTAGATCCCGAAGTACAGAAGTTTTTAAGGGAAAACCTAAAAAAAACACCAGCGGAATTAGCGCTACGTAAAAGCCCTTTTCCACAAATTTCTTCTTCGGAATTGGCGCAACAACTAACAGGATTACAAAAAGCAAAGAAAAAATTGCCCAACTGGTTTAAGGAAACCAATATATTTTATCCTCCAAAGGTAAATATAGAGCAAACTTCTTCTGAAATAACTGCAAACTATAAAGCTTCGCTTTTAAATGGTGAGTGTTTAATAGATTTAACCGGCGGACTGGGAATAGACGATTTTTATTTTGCCCAAAACTTTAAAGAAGTATTTCATTGTGAAATAAACCTACAATTATCAAAAATAGCCGTACACAACCTGAAACAATTGGGCTGTAAAAACATCCACTTTAAAAACCAAAACAGCATTGATTTTCTTCAGGAAAGCAACCTGAAATTCGATGCAATCTATGCAGACCCGTCAAGACGGGACAATTATGGCGGCAAGGTGTTTAAACTGGCAGATTGTTTGCCCAACATTCCCGAGAACCTCAATCTACTCTTTAGTAAATCAGACGTAATTCTTATTAAAACCTCCCCACTACTCGATTTACAAGCAGGTATTTCAGAATTAAAATTTGTAAAAGAAATTCATATTATAGCCGTAGATAATGAAGTGAAAGAATTATTATGGCTTTTAACGAAAGAGACAATTTCTTCGCCAAAAATAAAAACATTGAATTTCACAAAAAACAAAACAGAAGAATTTACCGGAACTTTTAATAGTACTAAAATTGGAATTAGTTACTCACAACCACAAAGCTTTCTCTATGAACCTAATGCGGCAATTATGAAAAGCGGTTTATTTGAAGAGCTTGCTGTAAAAACCCATATTTCAAAACTTCATCCCAATTCACATTTATATACTTCAGATAGGCAAATTAATTTCCCTGGAAGAAAGTTTAAAATAATTGATTTACAAAGATATACACCCTCTTCTTTAAAGAAAAAATTTAAGGATTATCAAGCCAATATTAGTCTTAGAAATTTCCCAGAAAGCGTGGCTTTACTTAGAAAAAAATTTAAAATAAAAGATGGCGGTAAAAATTATGTATTTTTCACCACCAACATAAATAACGACAAAATCGTACTGTTTTGTGAGAAGATTTAAGCTCTATCCTGAAGCCTGTCTTTCACGAATTCTACCTTAGTTTTGCCATGAGGTGTTGGTTTACCGTCTTCATCTAAAGTAACCATAATTACCTTGTCTATAGTAATTATTGTAGAACGGGTCATTTTGTTTCTAACCTCACATTTTAATGTTAAAGAAGAAGTTCCAAATTTTAGTACTTCTATTCCTATTTCTACAATGTCGCCCTGTCTAGCTGAATTCTGAAAATTAATTTCACTCATATACTTGGTAACACATTTAGAGTTTTCTAATTGAATAATACTATATAGAGCGCATTCTTCATCTATCCATGCTAATAGTTTACCTCCAAACAAAGTACCGTTTGGGTTTAAATCTTCTGGTTTAATCCATTTTCTAGTATGAAATCTCATTTTTTTCTTTTAAAAATAGCTATTAAAAATGAGCCGGTAAAAGCTTTTTAAAGTTTTACCGGCTTCCTAATATGTACCTTGTATTTTATTGTTTTTACAAAAAATAAGGCTATAAAATTTAAAAAACTATAAGTAGTTTTTGGCGGCTTCAATAATTTCAGCGTGATCAAATGCAAGCTGAGGTAAATGATCTATATTTACCCAGGAGGCTTCTGCAGCATCATCACCGGCCTTAAGGCTCGCTTCCTCAAAAATCCTGCTTACAAAAGCTATAGAAATAGTTCTACCCCTGGGGTCGCGGCCCGGCTTTCCAAAAGCTCTCACCTGCTCCATAGTGTTCACAATCACTCCTGTTTCTTCCTCCAGTTCTCGTTTTGCTGCGGTAATTAAATCTTCATTTTCATCAATAAATCCTCCAGGTAATGCCCACCGGCCCTCAAAAGGATCGTTTCTTCTTTTTATGAGTAAAACCTTAAACTTATTATTGGCGTTACAAAAAACTACGCTATCTACGGTTACTGCTACTTCTTGCTGTTTCATTTTATTTTAAAGTTTTAGGTATTTGTATATCTGTTTTAAATCTTTTATTGAATTTCTCTATAAAATATGCTGACAGTAATGGGGAAGCTTCTTCTACATTTTGATGCACAAAAAAGTAAACATTTTGCAAGCCCTCTTTTTGCCACTCTTCTAACTTATCCACCCAATCGTCTAATCTGGTATAATCTGAGCCATGATTAGCTCCGTTGTATCTAATAAAGGCTGTAGTATTGCTTAATCGCATGTGAATAAGATCCCGCCTTCCCGCGGTATCTGTAATAATATGTGCTATATCCCGTGATTTTAGCACATCATAAAATTCGTTAGCTACTGTCTCATCTGCATACCAATTTTCGTGTCTAACTTCAGCGGAAAGAGGAATTTCTTTTGGCCAATAAGCGAAAAAACTATCCAGTCTTTCTATAAACTTTGGTGAAAAATTTTCTGGCATTTGCAAGAAAACCATTCCTAATTTCTCCTTCAACTGAAGTAGGTTTTTTATAAAATCGTCTGTTAGTTCCCTGGTTTCATTTAATCGCTTTAAATGACTAATAAGCCTGGGTACTTTTGGAAAGAATTTAAAATCATCTTCAGCCTTTTCATACCATTTTTTAAATTGCTCCTCCGGGTACATTCTATAAAAAGAACCATTGAATTCTATACTATTAAACTGGGAAGAGTAATACCTTAACTCATCTTTGGTACCCCTGGGATAGAAATTTTTGAGATCTTTTCTATTCCATTTAGCACAACCAATTCTTACATCTTTAAAACCTGCTTTGTCTCCTTCTTTGTTTAATGTTTTAATGGTATCTACATGGGTTTCGGGTAAATTAAAGTCTATATCCTCGGGGTTTTCTACTTTTCCAAATTTCATGCTAACACTAATATTTATTAAAATAAACGGTTTTTCTATTGATAAATTCTTTGATTCCGTGATGCGATAACTCCCTTCCATAGCCGGAAATTTTAGTACCTCCAAAGGGAAGTCTGGGATCACTTTTAACCAACTCGTTCACGAAAAC
Organism: Salegentibacter maritimus; assembly: GCF_016236975.1. Classification (NCBI taxonomy): domain Bacteria; kingdom Pseudomonadati; phylum Bacteroidota; class Flavobacteriia; order Flavobacteriales; family Flavobacteriaceae; genus Salegentibacter; species Salegentibacter maritimus. The sequence goes on along the minus strand of NZ_JAEHNY010000002.1, from coordinate 36,795 downwards.
GGCCCCATCTTCAAATTTGGGGACCATTTTAATGGCAAAGTTTTCATCTTCAGTAAAAATTGAAACTCCCAATCCAAAATTCGAAGAATTAACAAGCTCTATTGCTTCCTCATCATTCTTAAATTCGGTTACCGAAATTACCGGGCCAAAGGTTTCTTCATCAAAAACCGGCATACCTTTCTTTACTTCGGTTAAAATAGTAGGTTCGAAATAAGCTCCATCGCGTTTTCCTCCTAAAATGATTTTTGCCCCCTTTTTTACAGAATCTTTTACCTGGTCTTCCAGGTCTTCTGCCAGGGTTTCTTTAGCCATTACCCCTATAAAAGTTTCTTTATCCATCGGATCGCCACTTTTCAACTCGCGCACCTGTTTGGTAAATTCATCAAGAAATTCTTCGGCGATATCTTTATGCAACAATAAACGTTTTCCGGCAATACAACTCTGACCTGTATTTTGAAAACGAGCTTGTACACAGGTTTTAACACTTTTAGCTATATTGGCATCTTTAAATATCACCAGCGCATTACTACCCCCGAGTTCCAAAACCGATTTTTTGATTTCTTCTCCGGCAATAGATGCTACACTACTTCCGGCAGGACCACTTCCGGTTAAGGTTACAGCCTTTACTCTTTTATTACGAATTATATTTTCAACTTTTTTACTGCCCACTATAAGATTTTGAAAGCAATCTTTCGGAAAACCTGCTTTTTCAAATACTTTTTGAATATTTCCAGCAGAGATCATTACATTACTGGCATGTTTTAAAATGGCCACATTTCCGGCCATTAGCGCCGGTGCCGCAAATCTAAATACCTGCCAAAATGGATAATTCCAGGGCATCACTGCCAGGACAACACCTAATGGTTCGTGAGAAACATATGATTTTTTAGCATCGGTTTTTATTGTTTCGTCTTTTAATTGTGTGGCCGCATTTTCGGCATAATATTCACAAACCCATGCGCACTTCTCTATTTCGGCAATAGACTGGGTAATAGGTTTCCCCATTTCTTTTGTAATGGCTTCGGCATATTCCTGGGAATTGTCCTTAAGTTCTTTTGCTGCTTTCATCATTAAATTACTGCGCTCTGCAAAAGAAGTCTGTTTCCAGAGATGAAATCTGGTATGTGCGTTTTGTATACAATTTTCAATTTCGGTATCACTTAATTCTTGATGTTTCGAAATTTCTTCACCTGTGTAGGGGTTTCTTGAAATTATCATTTTATAATTAAAGATTTTTAAAACTTGGTTGATTAAGGCTTTCTTTTAAATATAAAAATAAGAATAGGCTTAGACAGGCCGATTAAGACGATTTTAACGTGTACAATGTTTATAAGTAGTTTACAAGTAAATAAAGGGGCCTGACTTTTGAGGTTTAAAGTTTATTAAATTTAAGAAAACTTAGTTCTTATGATACCACGTGACCTTCAATTAGTAGCACTTAGGCCAGAAATTCCTTCGGCCAGAGTTTCAGAAAACATGAGTCTAGACGAGCAATTTCAGAATAAAACTTTACGACCTGTTATTAAACTTCAAAATGACTTGTTATTGGAAGTTTTTAGAAATTATATAAAAAAGCATAAGAATAAATTTTATGAACTAAAACTGGAGCAACGTTTTATTTATATTGAAAACGCCATACAAAAGGATATAAAATTTAGGAATAGTTTGAAAGGTATTATTATTGGGCAATTTACTTTAGAGGAGTATGCTACTTATATAAAAAACTCTTCTGCCTTAAACAAACGAATGATGAATATTGTAAAAGAGCGCATACAAAGCAACATTCAGCTTTTAGAAGAAGAAGTAGCGTACTAGCAGTCCTATAATTATGGTAATTGCAAAACTCATTAAGGTACCTATAAGCACATATTCGGTTTGTTTTCTCGCGCTTGCATCTGTTTTATCGCTAAAGCGTAAGATAGATTTTGCTGCAATAAGAAAACCTATCGCTGAAAAATTTTGAGTTAAAATAAAGGTAAGCACTAATATCCTTTCAAAAATACCTATGTACCTTCCTGCAGCCTCCAGACTATGATTTTTGCTATTAGGTTCAAGTTCAATATGCCAGCGGCGGGTAGCTTTGCCTATTAAAAAACCTGTAGGAAATACAACCAGTAAATATGAGATAATAATCACTAAAAACTGTTGTGAAGAAAATAGCTTCGCGATAAAAGGAATTAATTCTGAATAACCTCCAACAAGGTAGAGCCAAACTAATATTATGATTAAAATATGCCATAATTGATCTAAAAGAAACAGTTTTAATGTATCTTTTTTGTGTTGAAGTTTCCACAAGTCGATAAAGAAATGAGTGAAGCTAATTACAATAGGTATATACCATAACTCCCATTTTTGAAGCAATACATAGGTTAGGAAACCGGCTAAAAACGAATGAAAATATAAAAACCAGGAACTTGCTTTTTTATCTCGCTTTTGCTTTACGAGGCTAGTGGGCTGCAAAACAAAATCGGTTAAAATATGCGCCAAAAGCAATTGCAGTAAGATTAATGTAGTTTCTTCCATAATTAAAAACTATGTGCGGTTACAGTCTCAAAACGTTTTAATAAGGCCGAAATTGCTTCCCAACCACAAGCCTTTTTACGCTGGTTTACGGCCGGCTGGCTAATCTTAAGCACAGTAGCTATCTCTGTTTCTTTTAGTCCTTTTAAAAGAAAATAAACCACTTCAGCCGAAGCCTGGCTCCATTTTTCCATTATCATATCCAACAAGAACAAACTTGCTTCAAACTCGGCATTTAAGTTTTCAAGAGGTGTTTTTAATCTAATTCTCCTGGAATCGTTTTTCATGGCATCTAAGGTTCTTCCCGATAGCTGAAAAGCCTGCCCATTAGAAGCTGCTATAGAATCACCTTTGTACTCAAAATTGCCAATACCAATGGCTATTTTTACATCGGCCAAAATATTTGTAGAATTTTGATTTTTAAACTTTACTTTATTTATAAGGCTTTTTATTCTTAAAGCTATCCTTAATGAGTCTTCGTACCTTAAAACCACACCCTGAAAGCTATCACCCCGATATATTTCAAAATCAATTTCATTTTGGCCATATTCCAGCTGTAGGTTTTCAAATTCTGACTTTAGACTTTTTAAGACTTCATCTAAAAAAGAATCTGAATAACTGGAAGAATCTACTAAATCGGCTGTAATTACGGCTACCATATTTCAAATATAATAAAAAATATTAGCCTACAAACTTATAATAACTTAATATAAGCCTTAAAACTTATAATACATGATTATAAGTCTAAATACTTATAAATTAATTTTGGTTGGATATTAAACTTTTGCTAAATGTTCTTTTAGCCTTTTTAGGTTATTTAATTTTAAAATAAATCAACAAAAAAAAAGATATGGTAAGTAATAAAAAAGAACTCTATTTTAACTGTTTGGATATTGTAAATAAGCAAATAGAAAGATATCAAAAGGAAATGGATCTTATTAAAGAATCTATGGAAGCCAATGATGTTAAAACAGATTATGATGAAGATAATAAAGGGGAATTACTTAGCGACTTCGAAAAAAATGCCAGGCGTTTAAGTAATGCCAGGGAAATGAAAGAAAGTTTAAGCCGTATAGACCCCGAGCTTTACAGCGAGAAAATTAGTTTTGGTAGTGTTATTGAAACTAGCGGGAACTATTATTTTATTTCGGTTCCTATTGGTGAAATTTCTATGGAAGATGGGAGTAGTGTATATGCAATATCTACAGAAGCTCCAATCTACCAGGAAATGGAAGGTAAAAAACAAGGCGACACTTTTAAGTTTAACGGTAATGAAGTAAAAATTACCGCGGTAGGCTAATTGCCTATTCCGGATATTCTACCCTAAGGTGAAAAATATTCTTAAGCTTACGTTTAAGGATTTTTTTCACCACTTGTATTTCCTTAAAAGTTATATTGGCATTTAAGAATTGTTCTTCTTTCATTTGTTTACTGATAATCTTTTCCACAAAATTATCTATTACTCCGGCAGTTGGTTCCTTTAAACTTTTACTGGCGGCCTCTACACTATCACACATCATTAATATCGCGGTTTCCTTACTAAAAGGAATTGGCCCGGGATACCTAAAATCTTCTGCCACCGCATTTTCATTTTGTTCTTTCTCTTTCATATAAAAGAAGTAAACAGTAGTAGTACCGTGGTGGGTTCTTATAAAATCTATTACCCGATCTGGAAGATTATGTTTTTTAGCTATCTCAATACCATTAATTACGTGGTCTGTAATAATTTGGGCACTCTCTTTAGGCGCCAATTCGTCATGCGAATTTACTGCCGAAGTTTGGTTCTCAGAAAAATAAGTGGGGTTTTTCATTTTGCCAATATCATGATAAAGCGCACCTACCCTTACTAACATAGCATTGGCGTTAATCTCATTGGCGGCGGCTTCAGCCAGGTTGGCCACATTCAAAGAGTGATGAAAAGTTCCGGGCGCTTTTTCTGAAAGCTCTTTTAATAATTTTGAATTGGTATCTGAAAGTTCTAATAAAGACATATCTGAGACCATTCCAAATATTTTTTCATAGATATAAATTAGCGGCTGTACAAATAGCGTGGCAAGACCTCCAAGTAAAAAAGTTAGTAAAACTTCTGCCTCTACATCGGCAATATTTCCTTCCTGTATAACCGTAAAAGCAAAATATGAAATAATATAAACCAGGGTAATTTGCCCAACCGATATAAAAAGATTTGCCCTTTTGTATAGTTCAGAAACAGTGAGAATAGTTACAATTCCCGCAATAATTTGCAAAAACATATATTCGTAACTATTAGGAACTATAAAACCAAGTAATAACACCGTAATCACATGAGTAAACATTCCTAAACGGGCGTCAAAAAAAGCTTTTAGAGTAAGCGGTAAAATACATAATGGCACTACATAAACATAATCTATATTAAAATTCACCACTATTGTGGTAAGCAATACCATAAAGAGAATATTGAAAAAGATAAATGTAACCTTCACATTATTCTCAAAAATATCCTGCCGGTATTTTCTAATGAATAATAATAACATTAAGAGCGCCAGGGCCACTAAAACACTATAGCCAACTAGAATCCATTTGTAATTACTTTCACTCCAAACCTGCGATTCATATTCATTTTTAAGCGATCTTAGAATATTATATTTATTGCCTTCTACCACTTCTCCCCTTGCTATTACCCTGCTGCCCTGCTCGATATTACCACGGGTATAAGAAATATTATCTAGTTTACTTTGTAATTCTTTTTGAGTAAATTCACTATCAAAACTTACGTTAGGCTCTATTAAACTAAAAAACACCTCCAGTAATTCGTTCTCAAAATTTAAAAGGTTGGAGTCATTTATTTTGGTGTTTAAAAAACTGCGAACCTGATCTTGTTTAAGGATATTTTTATAGGGAATTTCAAATGCCTCATTCCCTTTTCTTAAATATACCAACTGGTTATCTTCTACCCGGTTATTAGTTTGCAACAAACCGTATTCATACACTTCTTCAAGTGTAGTTCTAACAAAATCTACAACTTGTATTTCCTTGTTATTTAGCAAACTATCAGAGAACACCTCATAGACTACTTCAGGTGTTTTTGCCGTAGCTTCTTTTGGAATTTCCTGGTTAAATTGAAAATATGGTGTGTGGTTATTTCTTATTTGTTGTCTTTCCTGCTTAATCTCTTCTTCAGACTTTAAAATGGCAAAATCGAAAGGCGCGTAAAGATTTTCATACTGCCATGGCTTCCCTTTAGGGATTTCATATTTAAAATTTCCTCCTTTTGGAAGCAGGTAAACAATGAGCACTGCAGTAAGCGCAAATAAAAATACCTTGTAAAATAGTGCCTGGTTCTTATACAGGTTATTTACGAATTTCTTCATATAAATCGTGCTACTGCTCAAATGTACTAAAAAATAGCGGCCAAAGAAGCACTCTTGTTAAGTTCCTTATAAAATCACTAAATTCGCAAAAGAAGAAATAACTAAAACATAAATGATGAATAACGAAGTAGTAATTGTAAGCGCCGCAAGGACTCCCATAGGGAGTTTTTTGGGTAGCTTATCTACCGTAGAAGCTACCGATTTGGGGGCTGTTGCCATCAAAGGAGCTCTAAATAAAATTGATTTAAAACCAGAACTTGTACAGGAAGTTTTAATGGGAAATGTGGTGCAGGCCGGTGTTGGCCAGGCACCTGCAAGACAGGCAGCTTTAAAAGCCGGAATTCCAGATTCTGTTCCCTGTACAACTGTAAATAAGGTATGTGCCAGCGGAATGAAAGCCGTTATGCAGGGAGCACAATCTATTATGCTGGGACAAACTTCTATAGTGGTTGCCGGCGGTATGGAAAATATGAGTTTAATTCCGCATTATTTATACCATAGAAAAGGACAAAAATTTGGTCCGGCAAAAATGGAAGATGGGATGCAAAAAGATGGCTTGGTAGATGCTTACGACCATAATGCTATGGGAGTTTGTGCCGATCTTTGTGCTACCGAACACGAGTTTTCCAGAGAAGATCAGGATGCTTTCGCTATTAAATCTTACGAGCGTTCTGCTAAAGCCTGGGCCGATGGGAAATTCGACAACGAAGTGGTACCGGTTGAAGTTCCGCAGCGAAAAGGAGATCCTTTAGTGATAAAAGAAGATGAAGAGTTCAAAAATGTGAGAATGGACAAAATAAGTTCACTTCGACCTGCGTTTAGTAAAGATGGTACGGTAACTGCCGCAAATGCTTCTACCATTAATGATGGTGCGGGTGCTGTGGTTTTAATGAGCCGTGCAAAAGCAGAAGAGTTAGGTGTTGAAATTCTGGCTAGCATCAAAGGTTTTGCCGATGCAGCCCAGGAACCAAAATGGTTCACTACCGCACCTGCCAAGGCTTTGCCTCTAGCGCTTAAAAATGCCGGGGTCACTCAAAACGACATAGATTTCTTTGAGTTTAATGAAGCTTTCTCTGTGGTTGGCCTTGCCAATATGAAGATTTTAGGCATTAATGACGAGATCACCAATGTACATGGTGGTGCCGTATCTTTAGGTCATCCATTGGGTTGCAGCGGAGTAAGAATTCTTATTACCTTATTAAATGTATTGCAGGATAATGATGCAAAATTAGGTGCAGCCGCAATTTGTAATGGCGGTGGCGGTGCATCTGCAATGGTAATAGAGCGAAACTCATAATTATATATTTTTTATTGAATGCAATACGGAATTAGCCCCTTAAGCATTGTACCACTTCGCGAAACCACATCCAATCAGAGCGAAATGGTCTCTCAGGTTCTTTATGGAGAACATTTTAAAATACTTGAAGAACGTGCTCAATGGAGCAGGATTCGTGTTGCATTCGATAATTTTGAGGCCTGGATCTCCAATAGTCAATTGCTTAAAATTCCTGAAGAAATTTACCTGCAATTACAACAGTCTACGCCCAAATATTCCTCTGATTTGTTTGATTTTTTAACCGATCAAAATGGACATCTTATCACAATTCCACTGGGAGCATCACTTAATGCTACAGGCTTATTAAGTCATGATTTTGAAGGAAATTTTATTAGCTGTAAAAAGCCTAAAAGTGAGATTGTAAAAACAGCCCTTTTGTATTTAAACAGCCCCTATGCCTGGGGCGGGAAATCCCCTTTAGGAATTGACTGCAGCGGACTTACGCAAATGGTTTACAAGTTAAACGGCTACCGATTAAATAGAAATTCGGCCGATCAGGCTAAACAAGGCGAACCGCTTAGTTTTATTGAAGAAAGTGAAGCCGGGGACCTTGCTTTTTTTGATGATAAAGATGGAGTAATAGACCACGTGGGAATTATGATGAACGATAATTATATTATTCACGTAGACGGAAAAGTAAGAATTGACCGAATTGATCATTCCGGGATTTTTAATGCCGATTTAAAAAGACATACCCACCAACTTCGCGTTATCAAAAAGATTATTTAAAACTTAACGATAGTCATGGAAAATTTTTGGCTTTCTGCTTTCTTTTGGAAACTTTAGCTTTTCAAGTTTTTCTACGGAAGTTCTTTCTAAAGGTATTTTTATTTTCAAGCCCGACTGTAAATGCTCCTGAAGCCTGTCAATCTCTACAAAGTCATTCGGAATTCTTATCAGGAGTTCATCAGTTTGATTTTCATTTAAACTCGCTACGATAACAAAAATTTTTAGTGTTTCAAAAGCCGTAAGTAAATTGATAATTTGCTGTGGATAAAGTGTAGTTCCTTTAAGTTTTATCATTTGCTTTTTACGCCCAACAGGAGTGCTAATTCTCATTGACTTTCTCCCACAATCACAATTTCCCCCATAAAATTTTACCATATCTCCTGTTGCAAATCTCACTAAAGGCATTGTTTGGGTTTGCAAAGGCGTTACCACTAATTCTCCAATTTCACCGGGTTTTACCGGATTTTGATTTTCATCTAAAACTTCAGTAAAAATTAAACTTGATAAACTATGATTAGCCTTATGTTGGTTACACTCGGTAAATGCAGTTGCCATTTCAGTGCTGGCATAGGTAGAAAATAATTCTATATCCCATAAATCTTTTATTTTTCGACCTAAAGAATTTAGACTAAAATCTGGATTTCGTAAAGGTTCGCCAATACATACAGCAGCTTTAATTGAGGAGTTTCTATAATCAATTCCGTTTTCAATAGCAAAATCGATCATTTTCAGCAGAAATGAAGGAACTGCAATAAGAAAATCAGGTTTAAACCTTTCTATAGATTCCCATTGCAAACCCGGCAGACCACTGCCGGTTCTTACAATCCCGGCGCCCAGTTTTCGTAAACCCAGAAAGTAAGCCATCCCGGCCATAAACCTGCGGTCCAGAGTAGTAGTAAGTTGCATGACGCTAGATTTCGTGACTCCTACCATTTCAAAAGACAGGCGTTCGTTTTCGGCCAGCCGCTCTAAGTCGGCGTCGTTTAAAGCAAAACTAACCGGATTCCCCAGGGTACCCGAAGTAGTTACATAATCTATAATTTCATCTTTTTTAACCGCAATAAATTCTTCGTTATAATTCTGTAAATCCTCTTTGGTAGTAATTGGTATTTTTCTGAATTCCCGATAAGAATTAACCTGACCTATATCTATATTGTTTTTCTTAAATTGCGCTTTATAAAAAGGAGAATTTTTAGCAGTGTATTCTAACTGCTGTACTAGCAACTCCTTATTTTTATTTATATCGTAAAAATTGGTCATTTAGATTTTTCGATAAGATTTTTTAATCATTTTATCCAGATATTCTTCATCTGGTAAAGTAGTTACTTCCCTCCTTTTCGCCTGCTTGAAATTTATCACTGCTTTTTTATAGTCTTGTTGCTGAAAATAATAATCTCCGGCAATTTTATAGACCTCCCAAAAATGAGGATTTAAAGATTTTAGGGTTTTGATTTTTGCTTCTGAAATCTCTTTTCCCTTAGAGATCGTATGCGTTAATTCATGACTTAATTTTCGATATTTTTCATAGTCTCTATAAGCTTCTGAATTTAAAAATGGGTCTGAGCCAATGTTTTGTTCAGTGAGCATAACGCTTTTTGAAACATTTCCTTCTTCAAACTTTTTAAAGGCACTATCAAGATCGTATGCCACAAAAGTACCCAACTGATAAGGGTTTGCCGATACCCAGACCTTTTTTTCTTCAGGCTTAAAAATAATTCCGTGATGCGCTAATAATTGATTGATAGCTTTTTCGTTGCCAAAACCTAAGCTAACTCCATCCAACCCCTCTTTGTTTCGTAATATATCGGCGGCTTTTTGCGGGTTTAATTTGTTGTTTTCTGCAAGCAGTTCCTGCATTTTATCAAACCGGTATTGCGAATGACTTTCGGTTTTGGCTTTTAAATTTCGGCTATCTTCAGCGTAGGCTTCACTTTGAAAATGATTACTACAAATTAACTTGTTTGAGTTTTCAACTTCATAAACACCTAATTTTCCCGGGGCTACTTCAATTAGAATTGCCTTCTGTTCTTTGGCACTTCCCACCATAATAGATTCAGATACGAATACCTCTCGTTTTTTGGCAATTGCAATGGCTTCTTCAGTAGAAGAGGCATATTGCAAAATTTCACGGGCAACCAGGCTAATTGGCGTTTTAGCCTGTAAAGGAATTTTACTTTTTCCAGCGTTAAGTGTAACACTTATTCCTTTTTCATTTAAACCACTTACCGAACCAATCATCCCGGCCCAGGTGTACATCATAAACCTATGTCCATTATCGGGGTTTACAAAGGCTGCAATTTTTTCTTCTGCAAACTCATCTCCCGCATAAAAATCGAAGTTCCTACCTAAGAGCAATTGGCCATCTTCGGTTTTATTATCCCAGGCGGCAAACGAGGTACAACCAACCAACATTAAATCCTGCAAGGCATGGCCAATATCGTGGGCACCGTGAAAATAAAGCATTCTAATATAAGCCGGCGCAAAATCATCATATTTTTCCAGACCAAATAACGAGGTCCCGTATATTTCCTGTTTGTATTCTTCCGGTACGTGCAAATACAATTTACGATTAAACCAGGCCACGGTTTTTTTAAGAAAATTTCGATACCCTGTATTGGGAACCAGCTCATAGATCTTTTCCATAAAAGCCGTTTCCTGTTTATGCATTAATTCCCTCGTTAAACTTCCACCAATCACACCACGTTCCAGGGCATCGCCTTCAATGTATAATTCCCAAATACCATGTTTATTTCTGTACAGTGAATTTTTCCCAATTTTATAATGAGTTTCACTGAGCTTTGTTCGCGTAGTATCTATGGTTTCAATTCCCAAAATATCGGGTCTATGCTCCATAGAGGGTTTTATTCCGCAGGAATTAAAAAGCAATAAAACTGCAATTAAAACCGATATTTTACTAAAAAATAAATTCACTTAAGACATTCTTTTTAAAACGAGGATATTATTTTGTCGGTAAATAATTTCAAAATTATGGTCTATTAGCCATCTGCTGTTATAATCGGGAGTTAAAATAATTACTTTTTCAGCATTTTTTTTAATAGCCTCCCTTAAGGTTTCAGCAATAATTGCTTCCGGATTTTTGGTAATTATAAATACTGAAATACCAGTAAATTGTAAAGGAATATTTTTCTGAAACTTTAAATTTTCATTGCTTGCGCTAAAGCTATTTTTTGAAATCCTTAAGTTTTCTTTATCTGAATCAAAAACCTGAAAAGAAGCATGTTGGTTTTTTAGAAATAGAAACAGAGGTAACAAGCCTAAATAGGTGTTCTGTAAAAATACATGTTCACCGGGTTCTATAAATTCTGAAGTTATTAAAAAGCGTTCCCTTTGCTTTGAAAATTCATTTTTTGCATTTTTATACACCGATTTATAACGATAGTTTGCCAATACTTTTTGTGTAAAATATAGCCTTTCTTTAGAGGTATTTCTTTTAAAAAAGGCGCGAAAACCAAAAGCCGCATGGCCATTTTCCCTTCTTTTAAAGAGAAGGATTTGAAATAATTTTGTTTGGAATACAAAAGCTACAATCATAGCGGTTATAACGCCAATTACTGAAACTATAGAAACCGACTGTAGCGCAGGATGCTTGGCAAATATCAATGCGCCTATTCCCAACAAGGTGGTTAAAACCGATAGTAGAATGGATGCCTGATAGGTTGCTAATGCCTTTTTCCCGGTTTCGTATTCTTTAAGGCAGGCATTGGTTATAAAAATGCTATAATCTAAGCCCAGACCAAAAATAAAGGTGGAAATTATAATGTTGAGAACATTAAACTGAATTTCGAAAATCGCCATAAGTCCCAAAGCAATTACCCAGGTAACGGCAATGGGCAAAAGTGTTAGCAAGCTAAGCAACAGGCTACGATAAAAGAACAATAAAACAATAAAAACCGCAATTACCGAGAATAAGATCAGTCGGTTAAATTCATTTTTCAAATTCCCCAAAAAATCCTGGTTCATTTGTTTTCGGTCTATTGCTATTACATTGCCCTTTTTTTCTAATTGTTCCAATACCCCGGGCTGCATTTCATTAAAACTAAGCGTACTGGTTACGGTAGAAAATCCGGGACTTCTATTTATAAAATCGTCTAAATAAAGTGTTTCTACATTGCGGTAATCATCGAGAAAAATTCCGCTAAAATCTTTATCCAGTTGCTCGTAAAACCTATTAAAACTTTCTTGCTTAAAACCAAGTTTAGCCGATTCTTTTAGTAGGTTTTCTTTTAACTTTTCCTTTTTAGTTTTGGTCCAAAAATCCCGCCAGGTTTCAATTTTTTCGTTTTGGGATTGGGTAGAAAGCACTACCCCACCAATACTACTGAAGTTTTCTATCTTATTTGTATTTTTTAATAATTGTAGCTCCCTGTAGAGCTCGTTATTTTGTTCCAGGGCCTCTTCAATATCCTTTCCATAAGAAACCAAATAGGTAGTATTGGCTGCTTTTTTAGAGATATTTTTAATATTCTCTTCGACTTCTTTAATGTTTTTCGGCTCATAATTAAGCTGAGAAAGATCTTCATTAAACCTAACAGAATTAAAAAAGAAAAGTCCGCCTATAAATAAAAGCACTACCCCGGCCACAAAAAATTTTCGTTCATAAAATCTATATGAAGCAATTTTATCTAACCAATTAGATCTTATTTTCTTAGGATTTTTAGGTGCCCGGTAAAAATGTGGAATTAACAGAAGTGCAAAAACCGAAGCCGTTACAACACTTACAGCGGCAAAAATACCCAGATCGTTTAAAGCTTCACTCTTAAGAAAAAGGAGACATAAAAAAGCAATTGCCGTGGTAAAACTACTCATTAAGATAGGCTTTGCTACCTCTTTATAAAGTACTTTCACATTGGCATTATTCCTAAAATGCGTAAGAATATGAAGCGCATAATCCAGGCTTATTCCTAAAAGAATGGCACCAATTCCTAAAGAAATAGCTGAAACCGAAGACTTTGTTAAGTATAAAACACCTATAGCCAATAAAGCTCCTAAAACGCTTGGAATAAAGAGAAGTAACGGTACATAAAACTTTCTGTAAAACACAATTAGTAATAAAAAAAGGATACTAAAAGCAATACTTAATGTTATTTGAATATCCTTTTTAATTTGATTTGCATTAGCAATAGCGTATAAAACCCCACCAAAATATTGCGCATTTACTTTTGGATTTTTATTTAAGTTGGAAATTATTTTATCGAGTTCCTGGATAAAAATCTGGTTATTTTTAGTTTCGGAGGAGGGATATTTGGGAGTAATAAACAACAATAAATGTTGTTCATTTTTAGTAATCAAATAATTATTATAGATCTTAAAATTGGTATCTACCTGTAGTTCTCTAAGCTTTTCCAGCCCCAAATTGGTTATGGAAAGTGGATCCTTAAAGATAAAATTCTTGGTAACAAAGCCGGTTGGGGAAATAAGATTTTTATAGGATTTTTCCAGTCGGTTCTTAATACTATCTACCTCCAGCCTATTTTCTATTTCAGCATAATTTTTTTCATTTAAAAACAAAGGTAGGTTTTGGTATACAAAATCGTAGACCTCCAAAACCCCTGCTTCCGGTACTTTTCCCTGAATTTTGGTGAAATATCCCGGTATTTGGCTATGCAGGGAATCGGTTAATTGATTTGCATACCGGGTAAGTTCCTCCGGATCTTTTTCTTCTGAAGAAACAGCAATAATTAGTTTATCTGAAAAATCGGTATGCTCTAATACTTCCCTAAGAACATCCTGCTTTTCGCCGGTGGGAATTAATTTAGTAACATCTTCTTCTAATGTAATTTTACTGGCAAAATAGCCATTTACACCTATAAATAGTGCCAAAAGGCAAAAACCAACTGCTTTTTGCCTTCGAAAAAAATAATAAAGTTTAAGAAAGAAAGTGTGCATTTAAGGTTTTATAACCTGTTTTTGGTTCGTTACCGAAAATAAGAAATAAAACACAATCCACAGTAGTAAAGCTGCAATTCCCGCAAGGGCGAAGCTTCCTATTATATATTGCCAAAGGCCAAAGAATATATCGGATGTAGAATCAAAATCTTCAGGTTTTAATTGCCAGGCAAAACCACGTCCTGTAAGCAAAGAACCTGACTGATAACTTGCATAAATTATAAAAGGAATAAGCGGCGGAATACTAATATTGCTAAAAAGAAAAGCAACTACTTTATTCAATTTAAACATAGCGGCTAAACTAAATACCAAAAGCGTATGTAGCCCCCAAAACGGTAAGATTCCTACAAAAACACCAAGTGCAATGGCTGCCGCCTTTTTATGGGCCGGCTCCTGACTTTTAATAATGTTTTCTTTCCAAAAACGTTTATAGCCTTTCTTTCTAAAATCCTGGTAAGTATCACGCGGATGTATATAAAAAAAACTCACCAACACAAACCAAATGTACAATATCGTTATCCTGGTAATGTCCCAAAACGGCCTAAAGTGTGTAACCCGGTTTTCTTCATAGAAAACTTTTATGGGCACATTTCTTACTTTTACTTTTCTCCAGGCAGCCTTTACAATAATCTCTATTTCCAATTCAAATTTATTGGTATAAAGCTTTATATTATTTACCACCTTTAACGGATAAAGCCTGTAGCCACTTTGCGTATCGGTAAGTTGGGTACCGGTGACCACCAAAAACCAAAAATTAGAAAATTTATTGCCGGTAGTACTTTTTCCGGGAATTCCATCCTGCCCCATATTACGATCACCCACCAGTAAAATCTCTGTACCTTCTTTTTTTTCTTCTAATTGGGTAAGAAAAATGTCCAAATCATCTGGATAATGCTGTCCATCAGAATCTATGGTGATGGCATATTTATAACCTAGATCTTCAGCTACTTTGAATCCGTGTTTTAAAGCCTCGCCCTTTCCTTTATTTTCTTGAAAGTGATGGACATTAATTTCCTGAAAATCTTTAAGAATATCCCTCGTAGCATCTGTAGAACCATCATTAACCACCAAAATATTGGCGGTATATAGAAGTAAATCCTGTAGAACACCACCTAGAGTTTTCTCGTTATTGTAGGTAGGAATTAGAATACAGCAATTTAAAGCTTCAAATCTGGATTGATAAATAGGTGTTTGGTTCAAACTAAAGTGGCTTTTTTGCAAAAGTATAATTAAAAAGTAAAGGGCAATACGCTAAACCGCTAAGATTCAAGCTTTTTGTAGAAAGAATTTATTTTTAAAGATATACCCTCTAAATTCCTGGCTATTCCTTTAAGTTTTATTTCCCCATTAGTTTCTTCAATTTCAGATTCCAGGTTTAATACAGCGTCTTTATTGGGGTCTACAACAGCCATAAATTTTATATTACTCCCTTTTTTAAACTCCAATGTACAGCCACAATTGCGCTCTACCTCTTCCTTAAATAATTGCATTAATATAACACCCGGGGTTACCGGTCTTCCGGGAAAATGCCCGTTGTAAATAGCGTGTTTTTTATTAATTTCAATCTGGGTAATATTTTTTTTGCCTTCCTGCTTTGTACCCAATACAGAATAAAAATCTTTTAGTAACATATTATGGTTGGTTGTTGATGTAGTGCTAAGGTATAAAGAAAATTGAGGTTTTCAGATTTTGCAAGATTTAAGGTTGAAATACAGAGGTGGGAATCTTTTTATTTAATTCCATTTCCTTGATTTCAATAACTGTTGTGTCGCCAGATTCTTCAATCAAACTTACTTTTTCAACTAAATTCTCTCTGTTAAACTTCATCTGTATTTCGGCGAACATTTGTTTTAAATGGCTGTCTTTAGGGTCAATAGAAGTGATTATATAATTGTTCTCTTTAAGATAAGAAAAATTGAAATTTTCAGTATCATCAAGTAAGTTACCGTTAACACTTCCGGTTATTAATTTCGCTATTTTACCAAATAGTTTATTTGAAGTAGTATTTCTTACACTTTTATCACCGGCATCATTAATGTGCAATTGATTACCGACCAATAAAATAACATAATCTTGTGGCTCTTTATATTCCCACTTTAGCTTGTCGGGTTTTTGATAAAACAACTTTCCACGACTCACAGTTTCATCTGTGATCATCTCCATTTTCTTTGTCTGTACAAAATTAGCCTGTAAAGTCTCAAGCTCATTAGCTTTAGCAGTTACATCTTCCCGAAATTGATCAATTTCGGCTTTAGAAAGTTCTTGTTGTGCAAACAGGTTAAAGCTACAAAACAGCAATAAGAGATTAAGAATACGCATTAATTTTCAGTAATTTATCGGGTCTTACAACCTCGTAATTATTTTGTTCCAAAAATACCAACAACTGTTCCAGTATTTTAACGGTTTTAGCATTATTATCGTGCAAAAGAATTACCGCCCCGGGTTTTATTCTTTTTTTAATCCTATTTAAAATAATTTCTTCTGAAGAAAGCACCGCATCAAAAGATCTTATGCTCCAACCTACCGATTGCAAACCGGTTTTTTGAAGCGCTTTTTGGGTTTTGGGACTAACTATCCCAAAAGGAGGCCTGAACAAATTCATCTTTATCCCAGCAGTTTCTTCGACTATTTTATTGCACTCCTGTATTTCCCAAATCATTCTGGAAACACTTAACGCCCCCATTTTACGAGTATGGGTATAAGTATGGTTACCAACAAGATGACCCGCTTTAATAATCTCCTTAAATATTTTAGGCTTTGCTGCTATATTTTTTCCAATACAAAAAAAACCGGCCCTGCATTTATATTTAGCAAGAACTTTTAGTATTTCCAGGGTAATTTCAACCGGGCCATCATCAAAAGTAATCGCCACTTGTTTCTTATTTAAACCTGGATTTTCATTAAACGATTTCACAAAAAAGTTAAACCGAACATTGGTGGACACCGTTAATAAAAAGAGAAGGTAAAAAACTATAAAAGCCAACACATATATAAATGATGCGAGCTCAAAAAAAGCTAACACCAAACCTGCAAACAACAAGAGAATAATTATTGTGTTTATAATTCTAAACCGCACTTAGTAAAATTAAACTGTGATCACGCCCAAGATACTGATTGTATAATAGAATATTCTTTATTTTTTCCGGCCTAAGCGTATTTAATTTCATTACCGAAGAAATATTTCCGCTTTTTAAAATTTTACAGGCCGAATATACTGCAAATCCCGAGGCTGTATCATAATCGCCCACCAAATGCTTATAACCTAATTGCAGGGTGTTTTTAAACAGGCTGTCCTGAAGACTGCTATAATAATGATCGTATCTGTTATCCCCGTTCTTCCCTAAAATTATGATGTCTATAGCATCTACCTCAAGGTTATTTTTACGTAGAAAATTTTCAACTTCCGCATTTATTTGTTCCGGTTCAATTGAATTTTTTATGGAAACATCCTTAAATTCTGCATAGCAATTGCCGTTTTTTGCTGTTGAAAGTATAAAAAAATGTGCTCCTTCTGAAGTGATGGTGCCGGCAGAACCTTCTTTGAACAAAGCTAAATTATGGATTTTACCCGCTTTTAACTGGCCGTCCAGGTTTCTAAAGCCTGTTATCTTCTCTGAAAGCTCGTCTACTCCACCAACCAACACCGATTTCTTTCCTAAGGTTTCCAAAAACTGTAAATAGGTATCAAACAAAGCACTTTCTAAAGAAGCCGAGTTTTGCGTATAGGTTAGATTGTAATTTTTACACCCAAGGTTTAAAGCAATTTGGCCTCCAATAGTATTATGGGTAGATTGAATAAACGAAGTGGGGGTTACTAATTGCTCATCCTGGTCTAATAAATTTTCCAGAAACTTTTCAGTGTCTTGTTTGCAGCCCTCCCCGGTGCCCGTAATAATGGCATCAGGATTTTCAATTTGAGCTTCCTGTAAAGCCATCTTTGCTGCACTTATCCCCATTTTTATAGCTTTAGACATTCGCCTTAAAGCCATTGGTTTTATAAAGTCTTTATAATTTGGTGAAATTGCCGAAAATATAGATGTATAATAAGAAACCGGGCTTTCTTCTTTATCCGTGCTTTGAGCCGTAATACTGCTAATACCGTTTATATAAATTTTAGGCTTCATCTTTAGCAAAAATTAAAGAGGTACAATTGCCACCAAACCCAAAAGAATTTGATAAAATAAGGTTTAATTTCTTTTGCTTCACTTCGGTAACCGGTTGTAGTCCGGTTTCAGGCATTGCTTGTGAGAAATTAAGATTTGGAAATATTTCCTGCTTGCTTAGGCTTAACAAGCTATAAACGGCCTCTAAAGCCCCGGCGGCGGCAAGTGTGTGGCCAGTAAAAGCTTTGGTTGAACTAAAATCTGGAATACCAGCCTCAAAGATTCGTTGTATCGCCCTACTCTCAGATAGATCATTATTTTTAGTGGCGGTACCATGAGCATTGATGCAATCTATTTCCCCTGGAGTAATCCCGGCCGATTTTATCGCTTCCTGCATCGCTAAATAGGCACCTTCTCCATTTTCGGAAGAAGCGGTTTGATGAAACGCATCATTAGCATTGCCATAACCTTTAAGCCTACCTAAAACAGGCTTCCTATTTAGTATATCTTCGGCTTCCAGAACCAAATACGCCGCACCTTCGCCCAGGTTGAGCCCATTGCGATGTTCATCAAAAGCCCGGCACGGATTATTGGATAGAATCATTAGAGCATTAAAGCCATTTAAAGTAAACTTTGTTAGACAATCGGTGCCACCAACAATTACCCGTTTTAATTTACCTGCTTTAATCATCCTGGCCCCGAGCATAATTGCGTTGGCACCCGATGAACAAGCGGTACTAATGGTACTTACAAAACCTGTAATTCCAAAGTATTCGGCCATTTTTTCAGTAGTAAATCCCGGGTGCTGTGAGCGGATAAAGCGTTTATTTTCGGTTTTACCGGCAACAAATTCTTTAAAATGATTTTCGGTGGCATCCATACCACCTACACTGGTTCCCGAGATAAAACCTGTTTCATCATCAATTTTTATCCCTGCCTGCTCAATGGCCTCTTTGGCAGCCAAACTACCCAGTAATGCAGCACGTGTAAAATTATGATTTTTAGGTAAATTTAAGTGTTTTGAAAGGGTTTCGTTAGCGATTTTAATCTCTGCCACCGGTATATTTGTATGGGTAGTTTTTAAAAATTCAGAACAACCAATACCGCTGTTCGAAGCTAGCAGCGACCTATAATTCTCCTCTATATTGTTGCCAATAGCAGAAATAATTCCCATTCCGGTTACGGCAACCCCTTTATTCATATATTATTTGGTTCGGTTAGCTTCAATAAATTCGGCCATACTATTTACAGACTTAAAGATTTCACGACTTTGAGCAGGATCGGTAAGTTTTATTCCATAATCTTTTTCCAAAAGCACAATAAGTTCTAAGGCATCTATAGAATCAAGTCCTAATCCGTCACCAAAAAGCGCTTCATCGTTTTTAATATCGCCCGGTTCCATATCTTCCAGGTTAAGCTGCTCGATAATACTTTCTTTAAGTTCGGCCTGTAGGTTTTTCATTTTCAGCAAAATATATTTTTTTGAGGTTTTCTTCGGAAAAAGGAATATTTATTTCCCGAGAAACCAGGCACAAAAATACATCATATTCCTCATTTTCCAAGTCTAACCAACCACAAAGCACTTCGGGTGCCTTTCCTGAAGTCAATAAACTTTCGGAATAATTCTTAAGTAATTCAGCATCAAAACTATCTGAAACAAAAAATGCATTTTCGCTCTGCAGTTTAAATTTTATACTAATTTCTCCTAAAACAATATTTGGTAGCGTATAAACAAAAAGTGCGGGGGAAGCAAAACCTGAAATACTTTCGTGAAATTTCCTGTCAATATCAAGGCTGGACGCGTTATTTGAAAAAATAAGTGCAGTATCTGCTGAGATTTCCTTCCCTCTAAAAAGAATTTCTGTTCCTAAAATCCCCAATTTCGATAGATTATCCATTTTGTGGAATTTAGGATATTTCAGTTCTAAAAAATCATAAATAGATTTTAAAAAGGTATTGAGGTCTTTCTCTGAAGAAGAGAAAATTTCACTTTTAGAATTGAAAATCTTTCCGCTTTTTATTTTTACCCAATCTTTTATGTAGAAATCCTGTTGCATTTATTCCTTTTTAAAAACCAAAGCCAAATTGCATCCTCCAAAGCCCGAAGCTGTTTTTAGTGCGTATTTAATTTCTTTCTTTCTATACTCCTCAACTACATTCAAAGGCCAGGAAACACCTAACTCACCAAAATTTTTAGAGCTATATAATTCATTTTTCAGCATTGCATGTTTAGTGACAATACTTTCTATTAAGGCCGAGGCGCCCAGGCTGTGCCCGTAATAAGCTTTTAAACTGTGAACTGGGGTATCCTGTAAAGCAGATCTATGAAAAGCCTGGCTTTCCATTTCGTCGTTATAAATAGTGGCTGTGCCGTGCGCCGATAAAAAATCTATGTCGCTTGCAGAAATTGAAGCCTCTTTTAAGGCTTTTTGAATGCTTTGATACAAACCTTCCCCGGTTCTGGATGGTCCCGAAATATGGTTGGCATCATTTACCGTAGCATCGCCAATTAATGCAATATTTTCAGACGTTTTTGGTTTTTCTGTACTCACTAGCATAGCTGCTGCTGCTTCGCCAAGACTAATTCCGTCGCGATCTTTGGAAAATGGCTTACAAGGTTTGGAACTTAAAGCCTGAAACGAATTAAAACCGGCAACCACAAAATCGCTCACCAGATCGCCACCAAGCACTATGGCATTTTTAATTTCTTCTGTATTTCCTAATCGTTTTGCCACAGCAAGGCCCAGCCCACCGGAAATACACGCATTAGAAATTATAATTGCTTCTTGAGTAAATCCGAAAAATTGGCCAATAGTTTTTGCCAATTCGCTAAGCTTTATGCGACTTTGAGGGAAACTACCGGGATCTTTTAGCAGATTTATATTTCCTTTAGTGGTGGTGATTATTAAGGCTGTTGTGGTTAAATCCAGGCCCGGATTTTTAGCCAGGACCTGCTGCACTGCAAGCAGCATCATTTTTTCAAGTTTGGTATACTCCTTTATGTCTCCAATACTAGCGAAAGCATTGTTTAATTGTAATTCGTCTATAATTGCGGCATAAAAAGCAGCGTTTGTAATCTTAGGCTTATGTTGTAGGCTCAATCCCGACCGTTCTTCCTGAATCGCCTTTATATTTTCCTGGGTAGAAAATCCCATGGGCGAGATAATTGCATCTTCTAGCAAGTAGAGTTTCTTCATTAAGGCAAGTTCATTTTCTTTTTCCAATCTAAGAAAAATGGCGGATTATTTAAGACTAACTCCCCTTTTTCATCTAGAAAAACCTGCAGGGTTTCCCCGGTACAAATTAATTGCTCTCCCTTATAAATTTTATACAAAAAATTAATTTTGGCTGCTTCAGAATTTTTAAAAGTGGTTTCTACCCTAAAAGAATCGCTGTATTTTAAAGGTAATTTATACTCACAAAAAGATTTTACAATGGGAGTGGAATAGCCTTTGGCTTTGGCATCCAGGTAAGAAATACCGTGCTCCCTACCAAAGTCTTCCCGAGCTTCTTCAAAATATTTAAAGTAATTGCCGTGCCAAACAATTTGCAAAGGGTCGCACTCCTGAAACCTAACTTTAAGTTTTGTAATAGTGCTAAGGGATTTCTCTAGCATAATTAATCTACCGTAACAGTTTTCATCTCAGAGGTTGCTATAAGCTTTCCGTTTTCATCCAGGGTTCGCGCACCCACCGAAGTTACATTCATTATTTCATGCAATATTTCTACGTGGGTAATAAGTTTACTGCCCGATTTTGGCAAATCCATAATTTCTACAGCTTTAATCGAACCAATAAATCCGGTTTTGGGTTTATCAAGACCGCTTAAAAACCCCTGATATCCCCTCCAAAGAGACATACTTTGTGCCATGTGTTCTATCAACCCGGGTTCAGAAAAAATACCGTTTTCAACCAAAATGTTATCTGTGGGAATGGTGAAACCCGTAGTTCCCATTTTATCATTATACTCCAATAAACTGTCTACCATCACAAAAGGTGGTTTTTGCGGAATTAACTGCAAAATTTTATCCAATTCTAAAATAGGTTCTTTTAGTAAATTTTCTTCCATAGTAAATTAATTTAACTGAAATCGTTCCAATAATCGTAATAATTATACCACTGGTGAGGATATTTTTTCACCATTATTTCCAGGTTTTCAATATAAGCCTTTAATAAATTTTTCGCATCATTTTTCTCAGGATTATAAGGCCTGGCATAAAAATGATAATGAAAATTTTGTTCTCTCATTATATGCACAAATAGCACAGGAATATTATTACGAGCAGCCAGTTTAAAAGGTCCCTGAGGAAATTGCACGGCTTGCCCCATAAAATATTCAGTATAGGTTTTGGCCTTCGGGGTGTACCGGTCAGCAGCAAAAACAAGTAATTCGTTGTTTTTAAGTGCCTGGTTCATTTTAAAAATATGGGATAAATCGTCTTGTAAAACAATAAGTTTAATGGTCGATTTCCCGGTAACCGACTCCAGATAATTTTTGATTTCCTCATGCTCCAAATCGGTCACCACCAGATTTATAATATTATGATCGTGTTTCTTATCGAAAAAATGTTTGGCCAGATTGAAATTACCGATATGTGCGGTAAGTAAAATCCCGCCTCTTTTTTGGTTTAATAAATTCTGAATATGTTGAATTCCGTCAAATTCAAAGGTGTACTTATGTTTTAAACCAGAAGCTATAGCCACCCGGTCCAGCTGAATTCTTCCGAAAGTAAAATAACTTTTATAGATATTAAAAACAGCTCCAATTTTAGAATAACCAAGGTGTTTTCTAAATAAAAAATAAACGCTTTGGGTAGCGTTAAAAGCAAAAAACACAAAATAAAGGGCCACAAATAGAAGCACAAAATAGGACGCATAAAGGCCAAAAGTTTTAATGATAAAAACATAAATCTTTAAACCCAGTACAGATCCGCGGGATTGTCCTTTCCAGTTTGCCATAATTTAAGAATAAAGCCCGCCATTTATATTAATGACTTCACCGGTAATATAGGATGCTTTTTTCGACGCCAGGAAACTTACCAAATTTGCTACTTCTTCGGCTTCTCCAAACCTATTTAATGGAATTAGCTTTTTAAGCTCTTTTTCATCAAAATTGGCGGTCATTTCTGAATTCACAAAGCCGGGAGCTACCGCATTTACGGTAACTTTTCTTTTTCCTATTTCCTGGGCTAAAGCTTTAGTTGCTGCGACTAACGCTCCTTTTGCCGCCGAATAATTTACCTGACCAGCATTTCCTTTTACACCCGAAAGAGATACAATATTTATAATTCTTCCGTAACGCTTCTTCAACATAGCTGTTAACAATGGTTGGGTGACGTTATAAAAACCGTTTAAGCTTGTATTTATTACTGAATGCCAATCTTCAGGTTTCATCCACATAAAAAGTCCGTCGCGGGTTATTCCGGCATTATTTACAATAACTTCAATTTCTGCATCGGGATTATTTTTTTGGAATTCCACGATTCTATTTTCACTCGATTTCGCATCAGCAACATCAAATTGAAGTAATTCGCAATGCACTTTTTCTGCTTCCACCAATGCCTTTGTAGCCATAGCAGCCTTGAGGTTTGAATTAAAATTCAATAAAATATTATACTTTAATTCTCTGGCCAGTTCTATGGCTATTGCTTTTCCAATTCCGCGGGAAGCACCGGTAACAAGAGCGTATTTCATAAGGTTTTTGTTTCTGGGCAAAGCTTGGGTCAAGCTTAAACTTAGCTTAGTATACTTTGTTATTTTTAAGATATTCTTTTACCATTTTATTTATTTTATAGCCAGGGGCATCTGCTTTTATTTCAGGAATTATAAGGTTTAATTCTTCTAAAATAATTTTGGTTTTAGAAGAAAGTTTTGTGTCAAAATTTAAATAACGTAAAGCCTGAACAATAGTAATTATTTCTACCGAAAGTACTTCAAAAGCATTGTCAATAACTGTTTTGGTAATATTTGCTGCATTAGTTCCCATACTCACAATATCCTGGTTATCGTTATTATTGGGAATACTATGAATGTACATAGAGTTGGAAAGTGTTTGGTTTTCGGCTGTGGTAGAAACCGCTGTAAATTGCGCTCCCTGAAGGCCAAAATTAAGTCCTAGTTTTCCAAGGTTTACAAAAGGAGGTAAAATATCGTTTAGTTTGTTGTTTAGCAGGTAATTTAGCTGCCTTTCGGCCAGCATAGATATTTTAGTTACTACCAACTTTAACTTATCCATTTCCAGCGCTACATAATCTCCGTGGAAATTTCCACCGTGATATACATGTTTGTTTTCTACATCTATAATGGGATTATCGTTAGCCGAGTTTACCTCTTCAATTAGAATTTTTGCCGTGTATTCTATAGTATCGTATGCCGGCCCTAAAATTTGTGGAACACAACGCAGGCTGTAATACTCCTGTACCTTTTCTTTAAAATACGTGTTTTTATCGGCCGTATCAGTATATAAATGCCGGTTGCGATCGCGGGTTAGCTTGCTATCTTTTAAATGATCGCGCATTTTATGTGCAATCTGTTGCTGACCAAGATGCTTTTTGGCCGCATTAAGCTCTTCAGACAGGTGATCGTCATAGGCCTGTACAATTTCATTGATTGCTGCAGAACAAAAAACCGACCAGTTTAGCAGTCGCCTGGCATATATAATATTTACAATTCCAATACCTGTCATGGCCGAAGTTCCATTCATTAAAGCCAGGCCCTCCCTTATTTTGACTTTAATAGGTTCAAGGTTCTCGATTTTAAAAACTTCAGCAGTATACTTACGTTTACCTTTATAAAAAACTTCTCCTTCCCCAATTAAAACCAGGGCCAAATGTGCCAGTTGCACTAAATCACCTGATGCCCCTACTCCACCATGTTCAAAAATTAAAGGTGTAATATTTTTATTAATAAGTTGCTGCATAAGCCTTGTGACAGATTTATGCACGCCCGATTTACCCAGGGAAAGGGTATTTAGGCGGGCTAGCATTAGTGATTTCACATATAAAGGATCCATAGGCTTTCCAGATCCTGAAGCGTGACTTCTTATCAAGTTATACTGAAGTTGAATTCGGTCTTTATCATTAATTTTATATTGTGCCATAGGCCCAAAACCCGTATTAACACCATAAATAACCTTATTCTTAGAAAACTCCTTTAGGAAGTTAAAACTGGCATCAATTGTTTCAATATTTTTTGAAGAAGACTGAATTTCAACATTTTCAAATAAAACCTTTTCAAAATCATCAAGGTTAAGCGTATTATCAATATGGAGCATAAGCTGCGTAACTATTAGGAATCTTAACAAATGTACTATATTTATGCCGTATTTTAAATGGATGCTTTTAGAATTGGAATTCGAAAAACAAAAAGAGTTTCAGTTGGCAAATCTTAAAAAATGGAAAAGCTTCAAGCACAGGTTTTAATTATTGGTGCCGGCCCATCGGGAATGGTTGCAGCAGGATATTTAGAAAATAATGGCGTAGACTGTTTGGTAGTAGAAAAAAATTCCTTTCCTCGTTTTAGCATTGGTGAGAGCCTATTGCCAAAAAGCATGGAAAACTTTAAAGAGGCCGGATTATTAGAGGCCCTTAAAGCAGCAGGTTTTCAAAAAAAATATGGTGCCCGATTTATAAAAGCTGGTAGAGTTGGAGAATTTGATTTTTCTGAAAAATTTGGTGAGGGTTGGAATTGGACCTGGCAAGCTCCCAGAGCCGACTTTGATATGGTTTTAGCTGATGAAGTTCAACGAAAAGGTGTAAAGATTTATTTTAATGCCGAAGTACAACAGGTTGATTTTAAAGAGAAAACAGTTTTAACTAAAATACTTGCAAACCAGGAGAAAGAAATTGAAATTAAAGCCAACTTCATTATTGATGCGAGTGGAAACGGCCGGGTGTTGGCCAATCAGTTAAATTTAAACTCGTCTCCGAAAATTACCGGAAATTCTTCCATCTTTACCCATATTAAAGAAACAAACAGGCCAAAAGGCAAGGAAGGTGAACTTATTACTTTTGAAGTTTTAGATACGAAAACCTGGTTTTGGTATATTCCCTTTTCTAACGGAAATACAAGTCTGGGCTTTGTTGGAAATAACAGTTGGTTTTCAAGTTTCAGCGATAATAATTCGGAAGCTTTTACAGCAATGTTGGAAAAACTGGATTATTATAAAACTCGTTTTAACGAGTACCCGTTCTTATTTGAGCCGATAAAGTTACCTAACATTGCTAAAGGAGTAAAAAAAATATACGGAAAAAACTATGCTTTAACCGGAAATAGTGCCGAGTTTCTAGACCCTATATTTTCATCGGGCGTTGCTTTTGCTACAGAGTCTGGGCTTAAAGCCGCAAAATTAGTAAAACTTGAAATAGCCGGGGAAAAAGTTAATTGGGAGCAAGACTATGCTAGATATATGGAAAACGGAATTTCTGTATTTAGTACGTATGTAAAAGAATGGTATACCGGAAATTTGCAAAAATTATTTTTTCATGAAACGCCCAGGACTGAAATAAAAGAACAAATTTGCGCTGTTTTGGCCGGGTATGTTTGGAATAAGGAGAATCCATTTGTAAGAAATCACAAACGAATAATTCAAAATATTGCCTTTTTAATAGATAGCGAGAGTGTAAATCTGTAATTTTTTCCAGGCTTAAAATTCTGATGTCAAAGCGATTAAAAAGAAGCCTTAAATTTATTGCATTCTTTAAGCTTAAAAAGTTTGGAAGGTATGTAAGTAAAAGCTACATTTGCAACCGCAAAATCGTTTGCAAGTTCATTAACAATGGAGAGGTGGCAGAGTGGTAATGCAGCAGCCTGCTAAGCTGTCATCCTTTTTGGATGCCCGGGTTCGAATCCCGGTCTCTCCGCAAGATTTTTTAGTCTGCGGATTATTATTCTCCTTTTCTAACCGAAAAGATAGGGATAATCTTCCTCCGTCTCCCGGATTGCTTTTAAAGAGTATTTTGGATCGGAAAGGCTAAAATTTCATTCAGGAAAATATTTAGATATTTCTCCGGTTATCGCGCCGAGCGCGATTAACAAATACTCGGGGTGTAGCGTAGCCCGGTTATCGCGCCTGCTTTGGGAGCAGGAGGCCGCAGGTTCGAATCCTGCCACCCCGACTTTAACAAGTTATATTTTAACACAAAAAAAGGGTAATTATATGGTTTTCATATGATTACCCTTTCTTTTTGTGCTCAAATTTTAACAAATAGTGTTAAATTTTATGTGAGTTCACCGTGAGTTCACTGGGAATTTGTGAGTTTATCGTGAGTTATTTTTTTGTATTTTTAGCTTACCGGTACTCTATAATTATGTATTGGTAGTTTGACTTTCGCCTTAATTAATTGTTTTATTTAAACAGCAAAGCTATGCGTACCAGTCAAACCTTTTCCATTTCTTTTATTATCCGAAAAAAGAAAAAACAACCTGAAGTTGCCCTCCTCTATGCCCGAATTACCGTTAATAGCAAATCATTAGAAATTAGTTTAAAACGCACTATTCCGGTTGCAAAGTGGAATCAAGCTGCCAGTAAACTTACTGGTAACAGTTCTGAAAGCCGGCTAATCAATAAAAAAATTGATGAGACCAAGGCCCAGCTCTATAAAACCCATGACAGTCTTTTAAAAGAAGGACTGCTGGTAACCACACAGACAGTTAAGGCTAGATTTCTAGGGAGTGACCAGCAACATTATACACTTATCTATTTAATCAATTATCACAAAGAAAAAATGGGTAAGATTTTAAAGTATGGTACTATGAAAAACTATACGACTACGGAAAACTACCTCAAAGATTTTTTAAAAGCCCAGTATCATACTTCGGATATTTATTTAAAACAGGTTGATTACCAGTTTACCCTAGGTTTTGAAAGTCTTTTAAGGGGCTTACCAAGCCTTCAAAATAATGGAGTTATGAAACATATGGAACGTTTTAAAAAACTGATGCGCCTGGCCGAAGATTTAGATTGGATTGAAAAGAACCCAACCAAAAAGTTTAAACTTCGATTTGACCAAGTGGATATGGTCTACCTATCCAAAGCCGAATTAAAGAAGATTAAAGAAAAGGAATTCAAAAGATCTACTCACAATATCAACCGAGATATTTTTGTGTTCTGCTGTTATACAGGTTTGCCGTATGGCGATGTTAAAGTGCTAAAGAAAAAGCATATTCAGATAGGTGTTGATGGAAATAAGTGGATTTACACCCGAAGGATCAAAACGAATACGATGCTGAGAATCCCGCTGTTAGAAGAAGCTGAACGAATTCTTGAAAAGTACCAGGACCATCCAAAGGTTTGTTCCAGTGATATTTTACTTCCGGTCTATTCCAACCAAAAAACCAACCAGTACTTACGCGAAATTACCAAAGCGGTAAAGATAAATAAAGAACTTAGTTTCCACGCCGCAAGGCATACTTTTGCCACAACGGTAACTTTAGCCAATGGTGTTCCAATAGAAACTGTTTCCAAACTTTTGGGGCATACAAAATTATCTACCACTCAGATTTATGCCAGGGTGATTGATTCTAAAATAGCAACGGATATAAAACAGCTACGTGGAAAATTATAAACCTTTCTTTTAAATTTTATTATAACTGGGCGCAGCCTTTTAGAGAAACCTCCATCTTATCTTTGATAAAAAGAAATGTTACTTGATTTCGCTATAATGCTTAAACCATTATTTGGTACTTATTTTATATTAATTTAACAAATATTATAGAAAATCCTGTATTTTTTATCTTTAGTATGAGGTGTATATCTATTCTTTCATTATTATTCGTTTTTTCCTGTTCAACACAAGATGACTGTGATAACCCGGTAGATTGTTTGCCACTCCTTACTACTACAGGTGAGGGCACAATCGGTTGCTTAATTAAGGGCAAACCTTTTAAACCCGGGGGAAGCCAGTTAGGAGGACCTACCCAACAAGCTTTTTATCAATATGTAGAAAACGGATTTCATTTTGGACTTTCAGGAGATAATAAATCATCGAATACCTCTATAAATATTGTTTTAAGAAATATAGAGATTGAAGAAAATAAAGTCTATAGTTTAGATGTGGCTGAAAGTGATTTAAATTATGGGGAATCTAATTATAATTCTACTTTTTTTCAAACCTCTGAAATCTATACGGGTGAAATCCTCTTTACCAATTTTGATGATTTAAATGGTATAGTTTCCGGTACCTTCTGGTTTGACGCGTTAAGTGAAGATGGAGAAGTGGTAGAAATAAGGGAAGGACGTTTTGATATGAAATACTATTAACCACATTAATGCATTAAACGCAGGAGGCATTTTTACAAATTAATTTTATTTCGTTATAATGACTACAAAGCCCGTTAAAATACATATGTTTACGTTTATTAACATAATTTAGATACATATTTACAATTTTAAGTATGAGGTATATATATATTCTTTTATTATTATTCGTTTTTTCCTGTTCAAAACAAGACGACTGCGATAACCCGGTAGATTGTTTGCCACCCCTTACTACTAAAGGTGAAGGTACAATCGGTTGCCTAATCGATGATGAACCTTTTAAACCTGGGGGAAGTCAGCTGAGTGGACCTACTCAACAAGCTTTTTACCAATTTGTGGATGGTGGATATTATTTTGGTCTCACAGCAAACCATAGAAGCTCAAAAAAAAACATACGTATTTTTATAAGAAATGAATCTATAGAAGAGAATATGATATTCAATTTAACCCTAGATGAAAAAAATTCTAATTTTGGAGAATATGTTAGTGCAGCCGGACGATATCAAACTAATAATATCCAAAATGGAGAAATTGAATTTATAAAGTTCGATGAAGAAAATGGTATAGTTTCCGGTACCTTCTGGTTTGACGCGTTAAGTGAAGATGGTGAAGTGGCAGAAATAAGGGAAGGACGTTTTGATATGAAATACTATTAATCACAATAATGCATTAAACGCAGGAGGCGTTTTTACAAATTAATTTTATTTCGTTATAATGACTACAAAGCCCGTTAAAATACATATGTTTACGTTTATTAACATAATTTAGATACATATTTACAATTTTAAGTATGAGGTATATATATATTCCTTTATTATTATTCATTTTTTCCTGTTCAAAACAAGATAACTGTGATGACCCAGTAGATTGTTTACCACCACTTACTACTACAGGTGAGGGTACGATTGGTTGTTTAATTAACGGAAAACCTTTTACACCGGGAGGTGGTCAGATCGGAGGACCTATTCAGCAGGCATACTACAATACATTGGAAGGAGAATATTATTTTGGTTTGAAAGGGTCTAATGATAGTCCGAATCAGTTGATTGCTATATTTTCAAAAGGAATTGAAATTGAAGAGGGAAAGTCGTATTCTTTTGGATTGGACCAAAACTTTGGCTTCCATGCAAATTATTTTTTAAATGGTGGTGTGGAACAATACCAGACTTCCGAAATATATAGTGGAGAAATCACCTTTACCAATTTTGATGATTTAAATGGTATAGTTTCCGGTACCTTTTGGTTTGACGCGGTAAGTGAAGATAGAGAAGTGGTAGAAATTAGGGAAGGACGTTTTGATATGAAATATAATTAACCACAAAGTAATATCCTCTTAATGAAGCATTTTTACAATTACACAACAAAATACTACTTACTTTTATTATTGCTATGTTCTTTTGGCTTGCAAGCCCAGCAAAATGTAAGCGAAACATATAGCAATGAATTTAGTGAAATTTTTAGTGGTTTGGATAAAAATCGTATTCCTCACGGCTTACTACTGGATTTTGCGATGGATTTCACGAATATAGCGGCTTATAATGGACAATTATCCGATTCCACCAACTTAAACAGGTTGAGCTTTACCAATATTTACCATACCATGTTGTTGACCAGGGTACGTGATGTATCTCAAGGTTTTATGTCCCCACAAGAATTGGCCAATACCTGGGAGGAATACCGCCGGGATAATAATGATTTTGATTTTGGCCAGGCCCAGGCCATAGAAAATGCAGTGCCCACGATTGTGTTGAGCGGGCAATATTTTGAATACTCTAAAATTCGTGAGAATGCATTAAGCCAGGGGGATATTCAGGTTCAAAATAATGAATATCAGGACGTAATCACCAATGGGCAATGGCAAAATCCTTATGAAGATGGAAAGGTTTTCGCAATGGCCGCACCCATAAACAAAGTTAAAGGTAGTGAAGTTAATTTTTTGTTGCCAGGGGAATTATGGTTAACCAACAAGCCAAATGATGTCACTAAAATTGAAATAAATACTGATGATGGGACCGGCTTCCGCCAAATAAATTTTGATCAGAACATTTCTATTTCTTACACCAGTCTTAAAAAAGGAGGCATCCATAATATAGTTTTTAAATTAACATTGGATAGCGGGGAAACCTTGCAAAGTAGAATAAAAATGGAATTTGGAGATCCTCAAAAACAAGGCTTGCAAAATCCACCTACCGGTAAACAGGCTGAAATTATTAATGCAGACAGTTTTCATTTTATTGAGAGTTCCGAAACGTTCAACGGTAAAAAAGGGGCAGGTATTTTGACAATTAATTACGCAGCTGGAAGGAGTGAAATAAGAAAACCCTTAATAGTAGCAGAAGGTTATGACCCGGGAATTATTACCCAACCTGAAAATATATTTGGAGAAGAAAATATTAATAATTTTTTTGAACGTGTAATTATTGATGGCAGTAGTTTAGATGATTTACTTTTTTATTCAAGTACACAAGAATACGATATCATTTATGTTGATTGGCTTAACGGAGTTGATGATATGAGAAGAAATGCCAAATTACTAAAAACAGTAATTGAATGGGTCAACGACGAAAAAGTTGCCAATGGAAGTACTGAAAAAAATGTGGTTTTGGGACAAAGTATGGGCGGTGTGATAGCACGTTATGCATTACGAGAAATGGAAATAGAAAACAATGATCATGAGACCCGTTTATATGTGAGCCATGATGCGCCACACCAGGGTGCTAACGTTCCATATGGATTGCAGTATATGGCCAGACATGCCAGAAATGAATATATAAAAGCTCCGGCTTTATTAGCTGGCGCAGAAATAGTCGTACCTGCAGTTATCAATGAAATAGAATGGTTTACCCAACAATACCTGCACGAAGAAATATTAAGTTGGTTTGATGAAGAGCCTATAGATATTAATTATCCTTCACCATATGCCTTACTTACCCTTGCCGATATGCCTGCCTCCAGGCAATTACTGCAAAATTTTATAAAGAGAGACTATACACGTGATAATTCAATTCATAACAATTGGCAAAATGAATTAGAAAGTATGGGATTCCCGCAGGAAAATGATATACGCAATGTGGCGATTAGCAACGGCTCGGAATGTGGAACACCCCAAGAGTTTGATCCTGGGGATTATTTGTTTCGGTTTTACGGCGAGTCATCCCCGGATTTTATAAATGGTTTGATTCGGATGATATCGGATCCTGTAGCTGGGGCCTTTATCAACAATTATGAGCTAATTTTTACAGGAATGTTGCCTGGAAATAGTGAATATAACTACAACATTTGGGCTAAAACTATACCTACTTCTTCTAACCAGCAAGTTTATAAAGGTAGGGTCGTCTATACTAAAAAGTTACTTTTTCTTTTTCCTATAGATGTAGTAATATTAGATGAAAATTTAGATGCTCCGGCTGGGTCTTTGCCCGTGGATACTTATCCCGGAGGTTATTATAATGTGAAGTCTCAAATTGATTTGGAGGAAATGCCAGGTTTTTTAGAAGAAAGAATCACTCATTTAGAGAATTTTAATTTTATACCTGTAACAAGTTCTTTAGATATTGGAGAGGGTAATCTCAACTTGGATGAACAAGATTATTTAAGGTCATATTCTGGAGGAACTCCACCTTCCTCCCCGAATCAAACGCCTTTCGATAATTTTATAACCGCATTTAATACTAATTTAAACATTAACGCTAATCAACAACATATTGCATTTGAAATTAGGAATGCTAATTGGTTGGCTGGGGAATTAAATGAAGAAAGTGCTAACATTGCTGATTGTAGTTTCACTTGTAAGCCTGTTGAAATATCCGGAGGAGCAAGTTTATGTTCTTCTGGTGAATATTCTATTGATACCGGAGCGAATGTACAATGGAGTGCCAGCCCTTCTAATTTGGTAACTATTGCCAATAATGGGAGTAGTAATGTCACTATTTCTAAGAATAGCAGTTCTAGCAGTGGAGAGGTTACCTTAACTGCAGTTATAAGTTCACCAAACTGTGGTTCCAAAACGCTTACAAAACAAATCAAATTTGGCTCACCTACAATCACAGCTGAAGGCTACTATTATAATAGTTCCCCTACCTACCCGCTATCTCCATATTATTCCATTCCAAATAACCCGGTAAGCGAAACTCCGGCAACAGTAACGGCAAATTTTTCTTTCGCAGGGACAATATCCAGCGATGCCCAAATCATAAGCCAATCTGATCCTTCTATCACTTGGGGAGTAAGTCCTGGATCAGACCAATTATCTTTTTACTTTGATTTTTATGGTTCACCAGATCCCTGGAATCCGCAGCCTCAGACTATAGTTTGGCGTGTGAAGGCAGAAAGTCCTTGTGGAACAGAGACCTATGATGTTGCATTTTATTCGGAAGTAGACAATTATAATTATGCTTATTATCCTAATCCAGCATCCTCCAAAATCACTATTGAAAATACTTCGTATGAAAAATCAAAACAATCTTTTAATTTATCAAGTAATGGAACAAAAGGAAGCATCGTAATTTATGACTTCCACGGTTCAGTAGTGAAGACGGAAGAATACGATTTAAACAGCAAATCATTTAATCTTGATGTTTCTAAACTGAAGCCCGGAAAATATTTTATGAAAATTGGAGCGGCAAGAAAAGAAGAAACCCACCAGATTGTCATTAGAAGATAAGTTTCTATTAATTTTTACTGAATTTGAAACTCCGGCTTTTTGGGGGGTTGCTTTTCAATTTTGAAAAGCAAGAGGGTAACACGCAGAGCGATGTTACTGAATCGCAATACACTGAAAACCAATTAATTAAGTATTTGCATTTTTTTGTTTTTCACGGAATTTGCGACAAATGCTCTCGCAACCCCTGTAAATAGGTGGCTTTTTGCGACAAATTTCAAGAAAAACAGAAATTCAAACCCATTCACCACTTTTACTTCCACTTCGCATAAGCTCCTTTTCAGCAAAAGAGGTTCATTACAAATTATCTTGGACACGAGCCAAAAAGCTTAAAATATTAAATACTGATAAAGAAAAAATGTCTGTAAGCTTTTTGTCTCAAGTCCGCCAGACCTCTAGCTAAAATTGACCAATCAGGATTTCAGTTATCATTCAGAAATCTTCTTGCATCACCTTACCTTTTGCTGTATAAAAAACAATCTTTAAAATTAACTGGAACGCATAAACCGCTTTGCTATTTATAGCTCCTCTATAATTTTAAAGCTTGAAGATGAAGGGCATCAAAAGGTAATGCGATGGCGCTGAAAGAAGTAAATAAAAATAGCGGAAGAATCAATTCATCCTGATCTACACTATCTTTTCTTTTCGCCGGCAAAAGGAGAATGCTCAAGATGAAAAAAGTAAATGGTTTGATTTGGAACTTACCCCTTAAACATCTCTTTTTTTATTGCGACCATCGGGAGCAATCAAGATTGTGCCCACAGGCACACATCTTGCACTCTTACTCATTTGGAAAATTTGCTGAATGCCTTGGCAGTAGAATTTAAATTTAACGGTTATACTCAGATAAGATTTTGAAGTTAAAATAATGAACCTGTAAAATTTTAAAAACAGATATTTTTGAGCTTTATCTGCACTAGATCTGAGCGAGGATATTTAACTTTATTTTTGTATATTTGGATAGTGCAGAATATCAAACTGCACCAATACGCTCTATTCAAATTGTGAGTTAATCGTGAGTTCAAAAAAATGAATCTACGTGAAACCTTATAAACACTGGGGTTATAAGCGCTTTGAAAGCGTTCTGCCACCCCGACGAACCGTACTTTAAACGGATATAAAACACTGTTAATCTATTGATTTTCAGTGTTTTTTGTTTTTAACCATATCATTTGATATGGTTTGATATCACCCTATCCAGTGAATGATTCGGTGAATACTTTCTTTCCAGCATTTCACTATCTTAGAATGATCATTTGATTGATTTGACTTTCGTCTTTAATACTTATTGTTTCACTTAAAGACACTTGAAATGACTGATTTTACTACATTTTCCGTACTTTTCTTTACTAGAAAACTCAACCGGAACAAAAAAGAATTATCTATCTACGCCCGTATTACGGTGAATGGAAAATGCTCTGAAATGAGCCTGAAAAGGAAAACCTCAGTGAATGAATGGGATAGTTCTAAAGGACGACTTAAAGGAACTTCTCCCAGGATTAAAAACCTAAACAGTTATTTGGACCAGGTATATTCCAAATTGCTGGACACCCACAAAAGGATTTTAGATAAAGACAACTTAATCACTGCCGATAAAGTCAAGGCTTCTTACCTGGGCTTGGATGAAGAACATAAAACCCTCAAGGACATTATTGAATATCATAATGAAAAGATGAAGGATGTCCTAAAATGGGGAACGCTAAAAAACTGTAGCCTTCCCTAAAAATAAGACAGTTTAAAATTCGAAATTGTTAATTTTAAAAACGATAAACTGTCCGATGAAAAAAAGTAGATTTACAGAAAGTCAGATCATCAAGATCTTGAAAGAAAACGAACAAGGCCGAGCTGTTGGTGATATCGCTCGAGAA
Organism: Salegentibacter maritimus; assembly: GCF_016236975.1. Classification (NCBI taxonomy): domain Bacteria; kingdom Pseudomonadati; phylum Bacteroidota; class Flavobacteriia; order Flavobacteriales; family Flavobacteriaceae; genus Salegentibacter; species Salegentibacter maritimus. Next base: position 1,066 of record NZ_JAEHNY010000002.1, on the reverse strand, counting down.
CTGGGTATTGATAAAAGCACTATCTATTATTGGCGTAAGAAATATGGTGGAATGGAAACTAGTGAGCTAAAACGGCTTAAGGAGTTGGAAGAAGAAAATCGCAAGCTCAAGCAGATGTATGCCGATGCCAGTCTAGATAACCAAATGCTGAAAGATATACTGTCAAAAAAGTTCTAAGGCCTTCCGACAAGAAGCATAGAGCGGTTTATTTGATCAAGGAGTACCAGGTCTCCATAAAACGAGCCTGTAATGTAGTAGGTTTAACCCGTTCGATGTGGTATTATCAGACTAAGCGAGACGATTATGAGGTAATCGATAAACTTTCTGAATTGGCCACTGAGTTGCCCACCAGAGGTTTTGATGAATACTATAAACGAATACGTCGCGAAGGCCATAAGTGGAACCGGAAACGGGTATTACGAGTATACCGGCAGATGAAGCTTAAGCTAAGGCGCAAACATAAAAAGCGCATTACAGGTAGGGTAAAACATCCTTTAGAGACCCCTGAACAATTGAATCAGGTTTGGAGTATGGATTTTATGTCAGATGTCCTTTCTGATGGCAGAAAGGTACGTGTCTTAAATATAATTGATGATTGCAACCGAGAAGTACTGGCTGTAGATCCAGGGTTGAACTATCCTGCTAGAAAGCTAGTGGAGACTTTAGAACAATTAGAAGAAGAAATTGGATTACCACAAACTATCCGTTGTGATAATGGCCCTGAGTTTATCTCTAAAACATTCAGTCAATGGTGCAATAGAAAACGTGTGGAAATACGGTATACCCAGCCAGGTAAGCCAATGCAAAACGGGTATATAGAACGTTTAAATAGATTTTATAGAGAAGATATATTAGATGCTTACTGGTTTAATGATTTACATCAATTGCGTTCTTTAAGCAATAAATGGATGGAAGATTACAATAATAACCATCCGCATCAATCCCTGGGCAATAAATCACCAAGGGAATACAAACCTCGATTCGGGGAAGAATTCTTCCCCGAATCGAATGATATTAATGAAAATTTATTGAATTTAGCCCTGTCTTAAATTGGGGAAGGCTACAA